>DATBIE010000186.1:0-19371 GCA_036557105.1 Terriglobales bacterium | reverse complement strand
TGCTGACGCATTCACTCTTCCGCGCACTCAGCTTCGGGCTTTACTGGTTTGTTTTTGCTGAAATTCTCAAAGTCATGGTTGCTGCTGGGATCGTGCGAAGCTGGAAGGTTTTTTTCCCCCACACCTGATCGTTACATCTGTTAACTTCCGGAGAAAGATTTGTCTACCCTCACTGCCGTCAACACTCGCGAAATCACTATTGCCCATAGCCCTGATTCCGATGACGCCTTCATGTTTTATGGTCTGGCGACGGATAAGGTGCGGGTGGCGGGTCTGAGGTTTACCCACACACTTTCAGATATCCAGACGTTGAATCAGAAAGCGCGTGAAGGTGAGGGTGTCTACGACGTCACTGCGATTTCCTTTCACGCATATCCTTACCTGCAGAACAACTATGTATTGATGACTTCGGGCGGCAGTGTGGGCGAGGGCTATGGCCCGATGATCGTTGCCAAGCGAGCATTTTCAGAAAATGAAATTCAGAGTAAGACGATCGCGATCCCCGGAACACTGACCACAGCCTATCTGGCGCTTAAGCTGTTTGCGCCAGACGTGGAAACCGCATTCGTGCCGTTCGACCAAATCATCCCAAGTGTTCTGCAGGGGAAATACGAAGCAGGGCTGATCATCCACGAGGGACAGTTGACGTATGACAAGTCGGGTCTCCATCGGATCGTGGATCTCGGCAAATGGTGGAGGCAAACGACTGGCCTGCCATTGCCGCTAGGTGGTAACGCAATCCGACGGAGCCTTGGCCCGGAGTTGATTGCCACTGTTTCTCAGGCGCTGCGCGACAGCATTCAATACGCGCTCGACCATCGCAAGGAAGCCTTGCAATATGCGATGCAGTTCGCGCGCGACCTGGACCCGCAATTGGCTGACCGGTTTGTCGGAATGTACGTGAATGAGCGCACGCTCGACTACGGAGTAGATGGGCGAACGGCAATTCGCCTGCTGCTCGAAACCGGCTATCAGAAGGGGATCATTTCCGTAGAGCCGCGCGTGGAATTTGCCGAATAGGATTTCAACATTCGTGCTCCGGTTCAATTCCCAAACTCTCCTCATCGATGCCGACGATACGCTCTGGGAAAACAACATTTATTTTGAGCGGGCGATCGCTGATTTCATCTCCTTTCTGAACCATCGCGAGCGTTCACCCGCAGAAATACGAGAGATCCTCGACAATGTGGAACGTGAGTGCATCCCCACTCACGGCTATGGTTTGCGGAGCTTCACTCATGCGCTGGTGACCACGTTTGAACGCTTGTCCGTCGAGCCGATCACTCCGGCACTACACGAAACGATTCACGGACTGGCACGCACGATTGCGGAACAACCCGTGCAAATTCTTCCGCGGGTTCGTGAAACTTTGGGGTATCTTTCGGGCCGGCATCGGTTAATTCTGGTGACGAAGGGCGATCAGACCGAACAAAGCGGGAAGATCGAGCGCTCTGGTCTAGCTGACTTTTTTCGCGCAGTCGAGATTCTCGAAGAGAAAAATCCTGCTTCATATGACAGGATCACCAAATATCATCGGCTCGTCTGTGACCGTACGTGGATGATCGGAAATAGCCCTAAGTCAGATATAAATCCCGCGTTGGCGGCAGGTTTGAACGCGATCTTTCTCCCCCATGACGATACCTGGATACTGGAGCACGAAGAACTGATCGCACCGACGCCTCCAAGCAGGTTGTTACAGCTAGAGAGTTTTGCGGAGCTAGCGAACCACTTTTGAAGCGGAAGCGTGCTGCTCGCTTTTATAGGTCTTTACCACCGCGATGATCAAGCAGACTTGAGTTTGACGGCCGCTTGCCGTTCGAGTTCATTGCGGTCCCACTTGGCCAATGTCGCTCCGGCTTCATATGTGCTTTGGCAAAATTCAAGCAGAGTATCGGGGGGAGAGTCTGCGTTGCGCACGTCGTCGTACATAAGGACAAACTCCGCCAACTGCGAGTCATAATGCGCAGCGGGTGGCCGGACTATCCAATCGCGAAATCCCGCCGGTTCTGGCGCCATATATGAGTAGAAAGCAGCACCTGTAATGTTTCCGCCACCAGGCCAAAACCCGACACTGCTTACCTCTTGTGAATACGCTTCTCGCGTGATGGGATCGGCTCCCGGACGCTCCGGCGCGCGGCGTCCCGAGAAACGGGTGACGGCCAAATCAAAGCTGCCCCAGAAGAAATGAATGGGGCTGCATTTTCCCGTAAATCGTGATCTGAATTCCTCGAAGACACTTTGAACCCTTAGCAGAATTCTCCAGAACTTTTGCGCCGATTCAGGATCATAAGACTTGTGTATCCGGTCCTCATTGAAAGGGATGGGGTCAGGCACTTCGACCGGCATGTGCCAGATCTTCACTTCAATTCCTGCGGAGTGCAGCATCTGCAGAACGTCCCGATAAAAATCGGCGACTGGACGCGAGGTCAGGGGAAGCATTTGGCGTGAACCATCACTCATCTGGAGCACGAGTTGATGATCCAGAAAATCGAAGCGCAATTCGAACGGCTTATCACGATATGGAATTGGTGAAGTGGTAAGCCCGCGCGCGGTCACATACAAGGGAACATTCCACCAGTGATTTATGAGAGGAGTCAATGCCATGCGGACCTTGCCCACGATCTGCGTCCACATATGAAGTGTGTGGTAAGTGTCCTGCCATTGCGAGAGAGGGAGTTCCGGCCAACTGTCGGACTTCTGGCCATCGATCTGCTTCATGCCACGCTCCAAAAAGTATGTAGTCGGGCTATGTGACGCTTGCTTCGGTGTAGGTCCCGTACACCTGCCGGAGCGCATCGCAAATTTCCCCTACCGTCGCATAGGCCCGTACTGAATCAATGATGTAGGGCATGGTATTGGCTCGCGAGACGTTTCCGTTCGTTCCGGCGTTTGCCTCAAGCGAGGCTGCCTTCTTAAGTTCATTCAGCCGGCGCTCGACTTCCTGGTTCGATCTTCGTTGACGCAAAGCCTTCAATTTTATTGATTGTTGCTTTGAGACTGTCTCGTCGATGTAAAGCGTCTGCGGCGGTTCTTCGTCGATTGTGAAATCGTTGACACCAACGATGATCTTTTCTTTCGCCTCAACCGCCCGTTGATACTGATAGGCCGCTTCGGCAATTTCTTTCTGCGGGTACCCGCGCTCGATGGCCTTGACCATTCCGCCCATCGCGTCCAGTTTGCCAAAGTAGTCGAAGGCGCCGTCTTCCATTTTCAAGGTGAGATTCTCTAGAAAATATGATCCGCCGAGCGGATCGACGCTATGCGTGACACCAGATTCATATGCGATGATTTGCTGCGTGCGCAATGCGATTCGAGCAGCATCTTCTGTGGGCAACGCCAGCGCTTCGTCGTAAGCGTCTGTATGAAGTGACTGTGTTCCCCCCAGAACCGCGGCCAGCGCCTGAATTGCCACGCGGGCGATGTTATTCATCGGCTGTTGGGCGGGCAGCGAAACGCCGGCGGTCTGTGTATGAAATCGCATGAGCCACGTACGCTGGTTGTTCGCGCCGAAGCGGTCCTTCATTACGCGATACCAAATCTTGCGCGCGGCACGATATTTCGCGATTTCTTCGAAGAAGTCATTGTGTGCGTTGAAAAAGAAACTCAGGCGTGGCCCGAACTCGTCCACATCCAGCCCCCGAAGTCGGGCCCATTCAACATATTCAACCCCGTCATATAGAGTGAACGCCAGTTCCTGCAGTGCGGTTGAGCCTGCTTCACGGATATGGTAGCCGCTGATGGAAATTGTGTTAAAGCGCGGCGTGAACTTCGAGCCAAACTCGAATGTGTCGATCACCAGCCGCATCGAAGGAGCGGGTGGATAGATGTATTCCTTCTGGGCGATGTATTCCTTCAGAATGTCATTCTGAATTGTTCCGGAAATTTTCTTCCAATCCGCGCCTTGTTTCTCTGCGACGACCAAATACATTGCCCACAACACCGAGGCGGGCGAGTTGATAGTCATGGAAACTGTGGTCTTCTCCAGATCGATTCCGTTGAAGAGAATTTCCATGTCTTCCAGCGAATCAATGGCGACCCCGCATTTGCCGACTTCGCCTTCACTGGCGGGATGGTCCGAGTCGTAGCCCATGAGTGTCGGAAGATCGAATGCAACCGAGAGCCCGCTGCCGCCATGCTCAAGCAGATATTTGTAGCGGCGATTGGTCTCTTCCGGAGAAGCGAAGCCCGAAAACTGTCGCATTGTGAAGAGCTTGCCCCGATATCCCGTGGCGTGAATGCCGCGCGTAAAAGGCGGTTGGCCGGGATAGCCAAGATATTTCTCGTACTCCCAATCTTCAGGCAGGTCAGCCTGCGTGTACAAACGACGAATTGGCACGCCAGACACCGTTGTGTAGCGAGCGCGACCTTGTTCATCAAGGTTGGTTCCCATCGGCGCGCCGATTGGACGCTCAGGAGACTTTTCGAGTGCGGGAAGCAGAGTTTTCTCGGCCCATTGTTTCTCGGCGCTAGAAGGACGACGGCCCTCGCTCGCATCCGCGATAGGAGACTCTGCAGCTTGAACGTTGCGATTCGATGGGCGTTTCTTCTCCGCCATTCATGCGCCTCTTCGACGATCATAGGAGACAGCCTAAACCGGAGCAAGCAGCAGATTCGACCACTCGGTCGGTGAGCCCCGCAGTCGTGAATCTCTGTGATCTGTTCACTGTGTAACCCTGGTGCCCTCTGTGGTCGGGTTTTTAAGAGCCTTTACCACAGAGGACACTGAGTAAGACAGGGGAAAACCCCAGAGAAATCATCGATTGCCACGGGAAATTTCCCAGGCCTTCGCATATTTCCACGACACATAGACAGTGTGATAAGCATGGAGCAGAAATCCCTCGCGCCCATCAAGAAATCCAAGCCGGAAAAAATAGTTGTAGATGAAGGTTAGCTTCGGGCGCACGACAATATCCAGAAAACTAAACCCGCGATGCCCTTTCGCGGTCGCCACTTCAGCCCCCGATGACGAATAACTGTTCATGTGATCGATGTAACCCCGCAGCGTTGGATAAGCATTGTGGATTAACGCATGCTCCAACCTGCCGGTTGGGCCATTCACCGTGATCGTGGGATGCGCGCCGTATTCTCCAAACTTTCCAGCCCCGCGGCGTATCAGGCGCAGCTTGGGGTCGGGGTAGAAGCCGCCGTGCTTGATCCAGCGGCCGAGAAAAAAATTCTTACGCGGAATCCAGAAACCCACCTGTTCCCTGGACGGTTTCGCTGCGAATAAAATTTCGTTTACCAGCTCCGGTTCGAGCGCCTCATCCGCGTCCAGCTGCAACACCCAATCTCCTGCAGCCTTCTCCATGGCAGAATTTTTCTGCGCTGCAAATCCTTTCCAAGATTCGCTATAGATTTTCGCGCCGAACGATCTCGCAATCTCCAGCGTGCGGTCGGTTGACCCTGAGTCCACAACAATGATTTCGCCTTGGCCATCGCAGACGAGTGGCATCACGCTTTCGAGTGTGCGCGGCAGATTTGCTTCTTCGTTTAGAGTGATAAGGGCAATGGAAATTTTCACGCCCAATGAATATACCGTGCCGACTGGCTGCTAACGAGTTGCAGCAATTCGCGAGAGCTACACGTTACCCAGCCACCCCTGCCGGGCCTGGCACGGGCGGTTGATGCGCAGCGGCGGTGGCGGCTGCGGCCTCGTTCAGAATGCGGTGATGGATTGTGAAGAGCGCCAGTTCCAAGCGGTCGGAAACGCCGATTTTGTCGTAAACGTTTCGCAGATAGTTCTTGATGACCTGTTCAGTTGTTCCCAGTTGTGAAGCAATTTCTTTGTTCTTGTATCCCTGAACAATCAGCGCGACGATGCGAAGCTCTTTCGCGGTCAGGCGGTCACGCACGCGCAATCCGACCATGTCGTTTTCAGTCAGCTCGCTTGGGACCGCAATGTCCTGAATCCAGGTCTCGCCGCGTGCTACTTTTCGGACGCAATCGACTAGTGCGGAGCTAGTAACATTTCGATAAACGACTCCGTGAGCGCCAGCGCCCATGTATTTCTGCGCGCTCTCACCGGTATCGCCCAAAACCACGACGCGTGTGCGGACTTTGTTCGCAGCCTGTACAACAGCATTGAATTCGCCATGAAATCCGCCGGCGACGACCAGAACGGCGGCACGGAATTTGTCCAGCGCCATGAACATCTGCTCCGAGGTCTGCGCCTGCGCCACAATGCGCATCTCGTCCTCGACCGCCAGCACTTTGGCGATGCCCGCGCGAAAAATTGCCTGATTGTCGGCCAGAATCAGTTTGAGCATTTGCTTAGCACCTCGCGATTACGGCTGGCGAACAAAATCGTAGGTATCAATTACACATGCAACACCGTGGGCTTCGCCGCCTTCCTCTGAATCTTTCCTGACGACGCGCCCCTTGCACTGCACAACCACGTGCTCATTCGAGCCTGTTAACTCGGGCGGCAGTGCAATTTCAAACTCAACGTTTGAGCCGATTTCGAGCGCCGGATTGCCGCGGATGTAAACCCCTGCGGCACTCATATTCCCTGTGACATTATCCTCGTTTTGCCCGTGAATTTTGATCGGCAGTTCGAGCGGAAACCTTTTTCCTGTCCGTGCTTCGGACACAAGCCCTCCTTTGTTGAGGCCGTCAAATCCAGCCTCATTCGCATGGGATGCAAGTCCCATATTCACACTCTCCTGGAAGCTCGATGATCTTAGGGCGTTATATCACGGATTTTGCTGGGTATAAAGGGGATAGTTAACCGATTAGGTAATGGCTGTTAGGGTGGGGTTCTTTAATTTGGGAGTTTCGCAGATGCGCGCGGCCATAGGTTTTGGCCCGAAACCTGACCTTCTGCTTAAAGAACCTGCTATTCTCCACTGCTCAGCGTACGCATATGTCAGGATTCAACGGACTCCGCGTCCTTTCTTTTGAGAGCCGGCGGGCTCAGGAGATCGCACAGCTTATACGCATCAATGGCGGAATCCCGGTTGTTGCGCCATCGACTCGTGAAGTGCAAACTCCAACTGAAGAAGAGCGGAAGGTGATCCGGGGCATTATTGACAACGAATTTGAGGTTGTTATTTTCACGACAGGTGTAGGAGCACGCGCATTCATCGACGCTTCAGAAGCAACAGCCAATCGCGAAAAACTTCTGTCGGCGCTGCGCCGTAGTCGGATCGTCGTTCGTGGACCGAAACCGGCTGCCGTGATGCGCGAATTTCGAATCCCTATCTCTGTAACTGCTCCTGAGCCAAACACCTGGCGTGAGTTGGTCAACTCACTGGATGAAAGTACAGAGAGAGTTCCACTGAAAGGCCGCAAAGTAGTCGTGCAGGAGCATGGCCGTCCGAGTTCCGAGTTATACGAAGCTTTGCGCGAGCGCGGGGCCGACGTTGTACCGTTTCGTGTTTATTCCTGGGAGCTGCCCGAGGATATAGATCCGCTGAAGGCGTCAATCCGCGAACTATCAGACAGAAAGATTGATGTAGTACTGTTCACTTCTTCGGTGCAATTTATTCATGCACTGCGTGTGGCGCAACAAATGGGATTAGCAGAAGCATTCCTGGAGGGCCTTCGAACTGCAAGAGTCGCGTCAATCGGACCTATTGCGTCCGAAACATTAGCCGAAAACGGAGTTCGCATTGATTTGGAGGCCTCGCATCCGAAGATGGGATTTCTAGTTAAGGAAACCGCAGAGAAGATCGCCGCTCGCGACAAATGATCGACCTAAGTTGGTCCGAAAATTTATCTGCAAATTAAAAGAGGGCCGTGACTGCAATCGCAGTCATAGGCCCCTCTGACCGATGTCAGTTCAATGCAAACTGATTATTAACTTCGTGCCTATCTACCCGGGCATTTCCAGCATGTCGGTACCGGCCCATTGTTCAGCGTGGTGCTGATCGGAGCGGCCGCTGCCAGACAGGTACAAGCAATACCTACCACCAGGACTAATGTCCTGATCGCACGTGTCATGATTTTCTCCTACATGCGGGTCCCCTGGGAGCGGAAACCCTAGTGGCAGGATTATATCTGCCTTGTCAAGTCCCGAAAGAAAACTTTTTAATTGAGGGTTATTTAAGCGTGGCGATCTTGAGTCCTTGAAAAGGCCCGATCAACCATGTGCTCGAACATGGGAATCAACGACTCGGCGTCGTTGTGAGGATGGATATCCATTAGTGCATTGTCCCAGCGCTGCGGGACGAGAATCGGAACGCCGGAGTGTGACGTGTTCCAGATGGAGTAAGTCAGCCAAACAATGACTCCCACGTTAAAGGCGATCATGGTGGTCGTACTCAACACGTCGTTAGATACATGTCCGCCGAAAAAGAGTCCGTAACAGATGAGCTCAGAGCCAGCTGAGATACCGAATCCGAGAGCGATGCCAAAACTACGCCGGCGCCACGAGACTCCCAATGGTTTACAGAAGGCAAGCAGGAACAGCACCATTCCGCATTGGATCACTTCGATACATCGTTGCAGGATCAAAATATCCCTGCCGATAGGATCGCCCCAAACCGGATTGGTAGTGATGAATACCGCTGAAACCAGGATCATCACGAGAGCGGCCCATTTGAACAGCGCAGTTCCGAGGTCTTTTAAAGCGTGGTAGGGACGGAACACGTCCAGGAAGACCTCATGAATGATCTTGAACTCAAAAACAAGTGTAACCGCAGCAACTACCCAAAAGGCGCAAAAATAGACCTTATAATCCGCCATCTCATAGATGGGGAATTCGACAACGAAGGCAGCGATCTGGAAAACCGCAAAAGCAAAGAAGATTGGGAATTCTTTGTGTTGCCGGCGCCGGAACATCACGCTCGTGACGGCCAGCAGTAGGACTGGCTGTATGATCCACAGCGCGAGCTGTAGTTGGGGGCTGGTCATGTTCGTTCGTGCGCCATTAGTCCGTGCGGCCGGAACCTAAGGTGCACTGTGGGATGAACACTATCAGCTTTTTTGAAGGTTACCTATGAACCTAAGTAACCAAAGTCATGGTTACCAAGCGAACATTAGAAACTCTAGTGAATTCAGATGAGTAGCGTCGGCTATTCGTCCAATGGGTCAAGAAATTCAGTGCTAGCAAAGGTTACTCAACAAAAACGAAGTACGAACTTGCCCAGGCTCCCGCCGGAATGGTTCCCCGTTTATGTACGGTAAATACGATGCTGTAGTCGGTCGACGCTGAAAGAGTTTCGAGAATAGAGGGCCTAGAGCTTGGAGCTGCGTTTGCGAGATACCGCAGCACCCCGAAAACGTCTCCGAAGGATTCATACTCCTGAGATACGAATGAAATATACACATTCTGCTCTGTTAACCGCCAAACCAAGGATGCGGTAAGAGAAACCATCCGCTCGTAGCGCGGTGAATGAAGTTCGCCGGGAGCGGGGTTGTCGAAAACTACTCGGATGCGGCGCTCATCCTCACGGGCAAACTCGCGGACCTTGAGCGAGCCGGACTTCGCTGTAGCTTTCCAGTCCACTTGTCGGGCAGGGTCTTCTGGCAGGTACTCACGAATGCGGTAAAGGTCAGAGCCGACGCCTCGTAGGTAAGCCTCGAATTTCCCGCTCAAAAGCGGGACTAGCTCAACAGCTTCTTGGGAGCTGGTGAGTTCTGGATACACCAGCACTTCACGAGACAGAGCGGCACGCCGGGTCTTTACAAGAAATGCAAATGGAAAACGTGTCGAAAGGCTGAATCGCTCCTGGTAACAGCCGCGCCGGCGGAAATTCAGTTTCACTGCGGCTTCAAGTTCCGCGCCCCCGGGAACAAGGGGGAAATAGGCCGCCTCGTGAAACACGCCCGAAGGGTTACCGACGCTTACTCGACGTATCTTGCGGTCTGGCAGGCGAAGCCATTGCTGTTCCGGTGGACGCCATGGGGGAATCGGAAAAGTTGTAGCGACCACCTGCCATTGTTTTTGTCGCGTCTTCTTCTCTATTGGCACAGCTGAAATCGACAGCGCGGGTAGCCATCGGGATGCGTTGCGGACTGAAACTATTGCGGTGATCTCAGTTCCTGCAAAAATATGCTCTGGGACCTTCAACTGAAGTTCGAGTCCGCGAAGACAAAACGAAGATGCGATCCCGGAGACCACAATTGCTGCGAGCATTGCAGCTACGATAATGTAGAGCAGATTATTTCCGGTGTTGAGTGCTGCAACACCGATTAGCAAAACCACGAGCGCATAGAGAACCCCAGCCTTGGTTACCTCGAAGTCCAATGCGTCACGTACTCTTCTCGCGCCAACCCGGCGAGCCAGATATGGAACCGTCCCCAGCCCCACGCCTACTGCTACGATCAAAGCCACAGACGCGAGGATAACGGTCGCGAGAATGTTGCCAGCGTCTCGGGCGGCAGTCGAAAAGATGGCTGCGCCGAAGGCTATCGTCAAGCCGACAGCTGCGAACAAAAAACGCAGCCACGCCGCTGAGTTCTCCGAGCGAAAGTTGCTGGCCAGCTTCGTGAACAGAACGGATTGGGATGCCGCTGACATCTCAAAGTTCAGGTTAGCATCCAGCACCTGCGTTGTCAGGTTACCTTGCGCGTGGCACCTGAGGGGAAGTGCTTAAGCAAGAATTTGTGCACGATTCGGCTGAATTCTTCCGGACGTTCTTCGTATGGAAGATGTCCGGCATCTTCAATGATCGCTATGCGCGAGCCGGGCAGGCTACGTTGGAGGATTTCAGCGGAGGGAGGGGCGACTACGCGGTCTCTGCTACCCCAGACAAGCAACGTGCGGATATGAGAGATTTTCGGCAGGGACGCTTCAAATTCCGCCATATCCGCGTTCCAGCTTTGAACAATTCTTACGGCATGCTCAAAAATGCCAGGCCGAAGCAGAGGCTGGGAATATCCAGAGAGCGTTTCTTCAGTTACTGCGGCAGGATCGCCCCACATTCGTCGCACGAAATACCTATGCATTGGGCGGGCTGTTCGCGCGATTCTGGGGAACAGATGCCTCACGCCTGAATTCCGCAGGAGCGCCAGCCTTTTTCGTCCGACTTTGGACCAGGGGTTGGCTGGCGAGACCAGCACTAGATTGCCGACTCGGACAGGCTGCCGGGCTGCCAACATAACCGCTGTTGCGCCTCCATACGAGCTCCCAACGAGATCGCAGGAATCGATCCTCGCAGCGTCAAGAAAAGACAACAGGCGGTCGGCTGCGGAGGCGAGCCGGCAATCCAAGTCAACGCGGCATTCCGAAAAACCGGCGCCTGGCATATCAGGGGCGAAGACTTCCCGATCACGGGCCAACATGGGAATCACGTTGCGCCAGCTGAACGAATAGCCAAGAAGTCCGTGCACGAAAACCAAGGCCGGTCCTGATCCTGCATGGCGGAACGCGACCCGTAGTCCGTTGCATGAGACGTATTCCATAGATGGGCTACCGATAACCGGCATCAACCGCTATTCCCCTCGTCTTCTATTGTCCAATTTTGAACGCGAATCTGTGGAAAATCGTCTGATATCAGTCGCGCGGGATTTCAGGGTAATTGTCTCCGAAGCTTCGAATCCGCATATCAATTATTTCGATCTGTTCGATCTAAATTGCACAAAGGCAGTGACTTACCAAATCCGGGAGACTATGTTCCAAAAAACATAACCGAGTTGTTTCGCAGCTTCTATAATTCTGGAAGCGCTTACCTCTATGGCACTTAGCTCGTCTATCGGAAGCAGAAACTTGGCAGGGAACGTGCATCCCTACCAGAGGGCGGGTGTAGCTGCGCAATTTCCACCCACGTCAGCCATGGATCGGGAATCGCAAATTCGATTTACTGCTGGAGTATTGGCTCTCTTCACGGTCGCATCGGTCACTTTGGCGTGGATTAATCTTCGTAAGGAGGCGCAATTCTCGGCTCCTTATGATGGGGTGCGCTGGGTCGAACGTGACGGTGGAGTCTTCGCGGATCATATTGAGACAAACAGTCCTGGAGCGCGAGCAGGAATTGAACTGGGAGACCGGCTGACGGCTGCCGATGGGCACACCATCACAAATTTGCAGTCTCTGACACGGCAAATGTACCGCACTGGGGCATGGTCAAAACTGACTTATTCTCTCAAGCGTGGCGGGGTCGACCTACAGGCATCGACCATTCTTTCATCGCAAGAGCGGACTTTTAACGGCTGGCTGCGGCTCATCGGGCTCACGTATCTGGGAATTGGACTGTATGTTTTGTTCCGTCGCTGGACTGCGCCCGGATCGACTCACTTCTATATTCTCTGTCTGGTTTCATTCGTCTTCTGCTCTTTCCACTTTAGTGGGAAGCTGAACTCGTTTGATTGGACGATCTATTGGGGCAACGTCGCGGCCAATATGCTGCAACCGGTGTTACTGCTGCACTTTGTGCTGACTTTCCCGGAACGGGCCGAGGTAGCGAAGAAGCATCGCTGGCTTATTCCCGCCATTTACGTCCCCGGCCTGCTTCTGATTGCATATCATGCGTCCGCATTTGCGTTTTCGCGTGCGAGCGAACCTCTGCTGTCGCGGCTTGATCGCTCATGGATGGCATATTTGGCGATCTATTTTGCGTTGGCCGCAGCAGTCTTGCTTTATAGCTACAGCCGGGCGAAGCGGCCTCTGGTGCGCCAGCAACTCAAATGGCTAATGCGGGGAACAATTCTCGCAATTGCGCCGTTTACGGTTTTGTACGTTCTGCCGTATGTCATTCCCGGTGTCGGTTTCGAACCGATCAAGGCATCCGCGATCACATTGGGCATCCTTCCGATGACCTTCGGGTATGCGATTTTCCGCTACAAACTGATGGACGTGGACCTGATCTTCAAGCGTGGTATGGCATACACGCTCGCCGCGATTGCGATCGCCGGGGCGTACTTCGCCGCGATTGCCTTGGTAGGGGAATTGGTACATTCACGTGTTCCCAGCGCGGGAACAGCCGGATTGGTACTTGCGATTGTGATAACCGCACTGCTCGCTGATCCGTTACGCAAATGGATTCAGCAGCGCATCGATCAGTTCTTTTTCCGCACGAACTATGACTATCGGCACACGCTGGTCGAATTCGGGCGTGAACTGAGCGCCGAAACTGATCTCGACAAGATGCTCACCGCGGTCGTGGACAGATTGTCTCGCACGTTGCTGGTGGATCGCATGGCGGTTTTTCTTTCTTCTGGAGAACGGGACCGATCTTTCGTCTTGGCAAAATCATTCGGAATTCAACAAACCGGGGGGCTGGATCTGAGCTTCCTTGGCGTGGAGCGACCTGAAGCCGTCGAAGGGCACATTTTCTTCGAGAATACGCACCATGTTCCGCGCGAGAGCGTGAGCGCGCAAGAAAGTATTGCCGGCCTGGATTTGAATTACTACATCCCGTGTCGGGCACAAAAATCGACGATCGCCGTCCTTGGTTTGGGGAAAACGTCTGCCGGGGATTTCCTTTCCAGCGAAGATGTTGAATTGCTGGAGACAGTTGCCGGCTACCTGGCGATCGCGATCCAGAACAGTCGGTTGTATGCGTCGCTGGAACAAAAAGTTGTCCAGTACGAGCGGCTGAAGGACTTCAACGAGAACATTGTCGAATCGATCAACGTCGGCGTGCTGGCGGTGGACCTGCAAGACCGCATTGAATCCTGGAATTCCCAGATGGAAGTGATGTACGCACTGCCTCGGCGCCAGGCGCTCACTCGTTCGTTAACGGATATCTTCCCCGAGGAGTTCGTGAGAGAGTTTTCACGCGTGCGGCAGAGTCCGGGAATTCACAATTTGTATAAATTCCGTTTGCCTGTCCCCACTGGCGAGACGCGAATTCTGAATGTGGCGATCGCGCCCCTTGTGAGCAGGAAATTCAACGTGGTCGGGCGATTGATCATCATGGACGATATCACCGAACGTATGGACCTTGAGAACCAGCTTTCGCAGGCGGACAAACTCTCCTCGATTGGACTACTCGCTGCGGGTGTAGCGCACGAGGTGAATACGCCACTTGCCGTTATTTCCTCCTATGCGCAAATGCTTTCAAAGCAGGTGCAGGGGGATGAAAAGAAGAGCGCGGTGCTTGAGAAGATTACGCGGCAGACCTTCCGAGCGTCGGAGATTGTAAACAACCTCCTGAATTTCTCGCGCACTGGGGGAGCGGAATTCGCGGAAGTCGATATCAACCGAGTCATTGTCGACACGCTGAGTTTGCTTGAGCATCAATTCAAAACATCTCGGGTTCGCGTGCAGGATGAGCTAGCAGCGTATTTGCCCCCCATACAGGGCAACGCAGGGCGATTGCAGCAGGTCTTTCTTAATCTATTCCTGAACGCCAAGGACGCAATGCCGGAAGGCGGGACGCTCAAGATCTCGACTTCGAATGGGGATGGCGTGAGGGTAATCGTCTCCGATACCGGCTCGGGAATTGCGCAGGAGCACATTCATCGCATTTACGACCCCTTCTTCACGACCAAGAGTGCCGGACAGAACGGAAACAAACGCGGCACCGGCCTTGGTCTTTCCGTTACATACGGGATTATCCAGGAGCACGCGGGCAAGATTCACGTCGAAAGCGCTCCCGAGCAGGGAACGACCTTTTACCTCGATTTCCCTATGCTAAGGAAG
Source organism: Terriglobales bacterium (assembly GCA_036557105.1). GTDB lineage: Bacteria > Acidobacteriota > Terriglobia > Terriglobales > Acidobacteriaceae > Gp1-AA145. The sequence goes on along the minus strand of DATBIE010000186.1, from coordinate 4,844 downwards.
GCGGTCAATGTCTGAAGCAGCTGTCATTTCCGGTCGCTTCAGCGAAGCCGCCCCTACCGCGCAAGGCAGTATTCTGGTCATCGACGATGAAGCCGAAATTCGGGAGTCCCTGCAGACCCTGCTCGAATTTGAAGGATACGACGTAGAAGTCGCGGGTGATGGCGCGCAAGGACTCTCGAAAGTGGGTGATCGGCCCTTTGACCTCGTCCTGCTCGATTTGGCATTGCCGGACCGCAACGGCGTTGAACTGCTTCCGGAAATCCGCGCTATCGATCCACAAATCTCGGTCATTATGATCACCGCGTACGGGACCGTGGAAGATGCGGTGCGCGCCATGCAGTCCGGTGCGACCAATTTTCTGCAGAAACCATGGGATAACGAGAAACTGCTGGCCGATGTTCGCGCAGCCGTGGCCCGCCGCCGCGCCGAAGAAGAAAACGTCCAACTCAAGCGTGCGCTGAAGCAGCGATATAACTTTGAAAATATCGTGGGCAAGAGCGAGGGCATGCTCAAGATTTTTGATCTGGTTGCCCAAGTCGCGCCCAGCCGCTCCACGGTTCTACTACAGGGGGAAAGTGGAACCGGCAAAGAGCTGATTGCCAAAGCCCTGCATTTGAACTCGCCTCGACGCGAGCGTCCCTTTGTTCCTGTGAACACCGGCTCAATGCCGCCAGATCTACTTGAGTCCACCCTCTTCGGGCATGTCAAAGGAGCGTTCACCAGCGCTATATCTTCGAAGAAGGGGCTGTTTGAAATTGCCGACCGCGGCACCTTGTTCCTGGACGAGATAGGTACGATGGGGCTCGATACCCAGTCGAAGATTCTTCGAGTGCTGCAGGACAGAAAGTTTATGCATCTGGGTGGCGTGCACGAAATTCAGGTTGACGTGCGTATCATTGCGGCTACAAACGTTGATCTCCGGCAACTAGTACGGGAAGGGAAGTTCCGCGAAGATCTTTTCTATCGACTTAACGTGATCACGGTCGATCTTCCACCGTTGCGTCAGCGAAGGGAAGACATTCCGCTCCTTGCTGAGTTTTTTCTGCGCAAGTACTCCGAAGAGAACCAACGTTCAGGCCGCAAACTTGCCACTGAAACTCTGCGCGCTCTGATGAACTACACATGGCCGGGGAATGTCCGAGAACTGGAAAACGCGATCGAGCGCGCGATCGTGCTTTCTTCATTTCCTGAGATCGGCCCGGAGCTGCTCCCAGACCACATCACCGGCAAAGGCGCCACTGTTCCTTTTATTGAGAGCCGCATGGACGCATCCCTATTCGATGTGATGGAGGATTGCGAGCGTCACATCATTACTGACATGCTGGAAAAGTGCGGCTGGAACCAAACCGAGGCCGCCGAGCGCTTCCATATTCCGCTTTCAACGCTCAACCAGAAGATCAAACGATTGAACATTGAGATCAAGAAGAGGATGAGGGAATAGGCAGCACCCTGTAGCAGATCTCTTAGCTGTTTACCTCCTAGATAGACACGCAGGCCGCGACTCGCGCCTGGTTGAAGCCTTTAAACGTGGATCAAAATATTTTTGCTGGTGATAAGAACTAAAAGAGCTAACCGCTAAGAATTGCCCTTCGTCTGCTATATTTCCTTTCAGGCGCATGGAACTGATCTCGCCCACGGATTTCGTCAAACGCAAGATTCAGTCGGTGCAGGAATACACTGTTCTTGCCGCCCGCTCGTTAGGCAATCTCTTCAACCGTCCGCTCTATGTCGGGGACATGGTGCAGCAGGCGGACCTCGTGGGCTTCGGGTCACTGCCCATTGTGCTCGCTGCATGTTTTTTCACCGGGGCTGCGCTGGCGCTGAACAGTGCTTCTTCACTTGCGAGATTCGGCGCACTCACTGTAATCGGAAGACTCGTGTCGGTTGGAATTGTCACTGAACTAGGTCCTGTGCTTGCGGGATTGGTCGTTGCCGGACGAAACGCTTCCGGTATGGCCAGCGAACTGGGCTCGATGGTGGTGACAGAGCAAATTGATGCCATGCGCGCGCTCGGCACAGACCCCATGAAAAAATTAGTCACTCCGCGAGTCGTTTCAACTGTTGTCATGCTGTTCTTTCTGACCATTCTAGGCGATCTTCTTGGCCTAATCGGCGGCGCGTTTGTAGTCAGGTTGATATTGCGGCTGGACACTCATCAATACTGGAACAGCACTTGGCAGACTCTGGAATTCACAGATGTTTTGACCGGTTTGACCAAACCAATCGTTTTTGGCTTTATCGTCGCCACCATTGGCTGCTATTACGGACTCTCGACTCGCGGAGGCACACAAGGCGTGGGACGCTCGACCACGCAAGCTGTGGTCACGTCGATGATTCTCATAATTGCAGTAGATGTGTTCATTACTCGAGTATTAATGATCACATTGGGAACCTGAGGCGTCGACAGCGCACTGATTTTAGTATGTCATTCCCAACACTCCCGATCGAGTTCCATCACTCCGCGGAACAGACTTCGCCGGCGGAGGCCATTGTATTTGAGAATGTCGAACTGGCATTTGAGAGCAAAGTCGTACTCGATGGCATTTCCTTCCGGCTGGCCCACGGAGAAACCAAGGCGATCTTCGGTGTGGCCGGGTCGGGCAAGAGCACGATCCTGAAGCTTGCACTTGGCCTTATTAGGGCAGACGCCGGCCGCATTGTGATTCTCGGCAATGATATCGCCGAGATGACCGAGGACCAGCTTTTCGAATTGCGGCGGCGAGTGGGAATTGTTTTTCAGGAGAGCGCTCTGTTTGATTCACTAACGGTTCGCGAGAATGTCGCTTATAGGCTGCTCGAGGAGGGCAATGTCTCTGAGGAGGAGGTTGAAAATCGCGTTCGCGAAGCCCTGAGTTTTGTTGAGCTACAACACACGGTTGATTTATATCCCGCTGAGCTTTCAGGAGGTATGCGGCGGCGCGTCGCAATTGCTCGAACGATCATCACCCACCCTGAAGTTGTTCTATACGATTCTCCGACTGGGGGATTGGATCCTGTCACGTCAAACACGATCATCGAGCTGGTTGTGAAGCAGCGCGATGTATATAAAACAAGTTCGCTCCTGGTGACGCATCGTCTGCAGGACGCATTCACGTTGGGCACCCACTACTTTGATCGCGCAGAAAACAAAATGAAGCCGCTGCCGACCGGTTCACGGGCTGAGGTCCCGATGGGATTTTTGATCCTGCGCGATGGAAGAATCATTTTTGATGGCGATATTAGGGAGCTTCGCGAAACTCAGGACCCCTACATCCGCGAGTACCTTTCTTGAACTCTTAATGAGGGTTGAGGGACGGGCTCTCGCCCGCCTGTAATTCTCCCCTATGCCTTTGCCGCAGCCGTGCGCCTGACCTCCGCGCGTTTCAGCATCATCTGCAACCGCTCGCGACCGTCTTTGGTGCGCGAGGCGACTTTTTCGATCCGCTTGAAAAGATATGGAGAATTCGTCTTCTCCCGAGCTTCTTTCAGGAACGGGTGAACTTTCGACAGAATGAACCATAGCTCGCCGCTGCTATCGACGAACATATCCTCGTTGACTACGCCCCGTAGAACAAACGATGCTGCCATTTCCCAGTAGCCGGAGACCTGGCGGAACCAGGCGTTTTCCTGCGGGTTGGTGGGCGCGTGAATCAATTGCACAATTTCATCTGCGCTGCGTGGCCAAAAACTTGCAAACCAAGCACGAGCTTTGCGCATTTCGCTTTCGCGGCGAAGATCGTAAAGCCGCATGATGATTTGAGCATCTTCAGCAGTGGGTTTCTTGGGCATCTTCTCTTCTCCCGTGGGGTTATGCCGAGTGTAGACGCGCCAAGCCCCACCAGCAGTACGATCCACATTTAGGGAACGGGGCGAGATAACCCTTGTCTAACTGCTCGATCTGAAATCCACCCTCGCAAATCACTGAAGGAATGTCACGCGTTATATGGCATCCTTCAAACGCCTTTTGAAAGAGAGGCTCGCAGCGCCGCTGCCACCTGTGTACCGAAAAATCGGGGGCCTTCCCGTGCTCGAAGAAAATAAACTTGCCGTCGCGCTTAAGGACCTGGGCTATTCCCCGCATTGCATCCATCACGCGGGGAATGGTGCATAGCGTGAAGGTGCTCACTACCGTATCTACGCTGCGGTCGGGTAGCGGGATACTCTCTCCTGGAAAACCGAGGAACTCAATATCCAGGGAGGCTTCGCGCCGCCTTTCTTCTGCTCGACGGAGCATCCCTGGGTTCGGCTCGAGGGCGTACAGCTTCGCTACTTTCGTTTGATCGTAATGGACGAAATTGACACCTGGACCAACTCCTATCTCAAGCACGCAGCCTTTCGCCAGGGAGAGAATTTGCCGCCGGATCTGAGCGATGGGTCTAGGATTGCCGAGCCACTCGACCAAATTTGGGTAAATGCGATCTTTATAGAAAGACATCATATTCAGATCATGCCTGCACGGTTTCCGGGACTGACGCGTTCTCATTCGGGCGCTCGTAATCGCACTCTTTATTCGGACAAGCGATTACCGGCCCAGACTTTAAATATTTTTCAACCAAATGCGGATTTCCGCACTTCGGGCACTTCTCTGCGATCGGCTTGTTCGCTGAGGTGAACTTGCATTTCGGATAATTGCTGCATCCATAGAAGGTGTTGCCTTTACGCGCGCGCTTCTCGACCAGCTCGCCATCTTCGCAAAGTGGGCACTTCACGCCGATAAAGTTCTGCTTGACGTATTTGCAGTCCGGATATCCGCTGCACGAAGTGAACTCGCCATAGCGCCCGTGGCGGATCATTAGATTGCGCCCACATTTCGGGCAGAGTTCTTCGAGCGGAATGTCGGGAACTTTCTTGCCCTGATCGAGGCG
>DATBIE010000185.1:0-9111 GCA_036557105.1 Terriglobales bacterium | reverse complement strand
GAATATGCTGAGTCGCTCGGCTTCAGCTTGTGCTTTCAGAGCTTCGATCAGGAACTCGCCAGCCTTCCCGGAGACTACGCCCCGCCGAGCGGTCGGCTGGTTCTCGCAACTCACAACGGCCAGCCCGGAGGTTGTGTTGCTCTGCATCTCATCGGCGGTGAAATCTGCGAAATGAAGAGGCTGTATGTGCCTCCGCGGTTTCGCGGCCTTGGTCTCGGCCGCGAGCTCGCAGAAAGAATCGTCGCCGAAGCTCGTCAGATCGGTTACAGGAAGTTGCGCCTCGACACAGTCCAGCCTGTGATGACAACTGCTGTCGCGATGTATCGTAGGTTGGGATTCTGCGAAATTGCGCCCTATCGCGAAAATCCGATCAAGGGCGCTCTCTACATGGAACTTGATTTGTGAGAGGAGCAATCATGAAATCCATTCTCGTTTCCTGTATCGTCCTGCTGCTCACAATTGCCACGTTCGCGGCCAGTCCCAAAGACGTTTCCTATAAGAGCGGTGACGAAACGGTAAAAGGCATTCTTTACACGCCGCACGGCAAAGGTCCGTTTCCCGGCATCATCGTTATCCACGAGTGGTGGGGGCTGAACGACTGGATCAAAGAACAAGGCTCGAAGCTCTCTGACCAGGGGTATGTCACTCTTGCAATCGATCTTTACCGCGGCCGTGTCGGCAAGACGCCCGAGGAAGCCCATGAGATCATGCGCGGCGTGCCTGAAGACCGTGCCAGCCGCGATCTTAAGGCGGCTTTCGACTACCTGGTTTCCCGCCCGGAGGTAAAAAAAGATCGCATTGGCGCCATCGGCTGGTGCATGGGGGGCGGATACTCGCTCGATGTCGCCCTTCAACAGCCTGATCTCGCGGCCGACGTCATCAACTACGGCCACCTGGTCACTGATCCGAACGAAATCAAGAAAATCAACGCGCCCATCCTCGGCCTGTTCGGCGCCCAGGACCGCGGCATCACTCCGGACGACGTAAAAGCCTTCGAAGCCGAAATGAAGAAGCAGGGAAAGAAGATCGACGTCACCATCTATCCCGACGCCGGTCACGCCTTCGAGAACCCCAACAATAAAGATGGCTATCGCCCGAAGGACGCTGAGGACGCCTGGAACAAGACAGTTGCATTTTTTGCCAGCACGCTGAAAAAGTAATCGCTTAGAAAATTTCGCTGTGAAAAACTCGCGCGCAAGGTAAGAAGAACGGTTCCAGGAAGAAGAGAAATAAGCACAAGCGCCTGGATGGCAACTTCATAACTTTTCGCTTGCCATCGTGTACTACTCTGGTTACCATTCCCTAACGCTTTCAATGAACATCGGGGACACAATCCGGAATTTCCGGCTGCAGAAGGGGATGTCCCAGGGCGATATTGAAAAGCGCACCGGCCTGCTACGCTGCTATCTCTCCCGCGTCGAAAACGGCCATACGGTTCCTTCTCTCGACACGCTCTCAAAGATTGCCGGCGCCATGGAGCTTCCACTCTCGCACTTCTTCGCCGAGCCCGGCAGCAACAACGGATCCAAGAACCTTCCTCAACTCTCGGACGACGAACTCCGCTTTTTGACCCAGATTCGCCGTTATTCGGGTAATCTGAATGACAGCGACCGCAAGCTGGTCCTCGCCATGGTCAAGAAAATGGCCACGAAATAGTTTTGAGCCAACTACCTCCCAATGTCATTCCGAACCGGTTCGCCGGCGAAGCGGAGAGGAACCGTACGTTGGCATTCGTTACCAATGCAGTAGTCGGGACAACATGGCTGCCATTCACCCCTTTTCGCTCGCCGAGGTGCTGCCCGAACCCCGCAGGGACGATACGATTTTTTCAAGCTATCCCCTAGCCTTGTACTACAATTTGTGAGTCTGCACGGCCTGGACCACCGCATCTAAGTTCGTGGAGGTTCTCATGCGCTTGCGTTCGCGAGCAATCCTCTTCAGCCTTACGTTATTGCTGCTCACTCCTGTAATTTGCTCAGCTCAGTCGAAAGAGAAGAATCCTGCACTCGCGCGAATCACTTATAGCAGCAAATTTTCGAGGATCTGCTTCGCGGTCTACCAGAATGGCGAATTTTTCCGGCTCTCTAATGATGGCGGTATCACCCTGGTCGATCCCGGTACTCTGGATGGCCCACGAATCCTGAACGGCAAGTTGTCCGAAGAACAATTGACACGGCTGACAGCGATTCTGCAGAAGATACGCTTCCGCCAGCCACCCACGAGTGGATTGGTTTTGAATGGCGCAGATTGGTTTGCCGCAGAAATAGTGCAGGACCACCAGACGAAGCTCTACAAATGGGTCAATGCCGACGACCAGGATCCATTTCCGCAGTCAGTCTTAGATCTGGTTACCTGGCTGCAGAATTTTAAAGCTGAGAATGCAAGGCTGCTTTCTTCGCGCGGCGGCCTAACCAACCTCCGCATTTGCCCGGCGATGACGATTGATGTGCAGCCGGTAATTGCAGGTTTGGATAGCGGGTCTGATGCCCTCAATTGCGGAACCGGTCGCCACTAGGCGCAAACAAGAAGAACCGAGAGCTAAGAACCTTTCCTCGTCCAACCCCTTACTTTCGTACCATCACTTTCGTGTCCGGCGGGTATCTCGTCCAGATTACTGATCTCACCTAGACTGCCTTTACGTCCATCAGCGCCGAAAACGAACCTCATGACCGTTGATGAAGAATTAAATCTGCTCGAGTCGCATCTGCGTCGGCTGAAGATCGAATACGAAATTTACTTCAGCAACCCGCAGAAAAAGCCGCCTTCCGACCTCGAATGGAAGGTGGTCACGCTGCTGCGCAAATTTTCAGACGGTGGCGGTATGAAGCTCTCGCATCGTTTCCGCTACAACGCAATGGCCCAGCGATACGCCATCTACAGCGACCTCTGGCGTAAGAAAGGCCGCATTCGAGAAGAAGGCTATCGTCGGCCCCAGGATGCACTGCTCTCAGTGCAAGGCGTCCGCGAAGAGGAGCACGAAGCCGGCCATAAGGTTTACGGCGTTGCACACCCCGATGGTCCGTTTGCTGTTGATTGGTCAGACCCGAAAGCCGAGCGCGAGAAAGTAGAGAAGCTGTTCACCGTGCTAAGTGATGCAAAAAAGAAAGCCGGTGAGAACGTCTCCGGTTCTCTCGAGAGCTTCAGTTCTTTTGTGCAGAAGAAGACCAAAGAGATCAAGAAGCAGTACAAATGTGAGCGCGTCGAATACTCTGTCGACATCGCCGACGGCAAAGTGAAACTCACCGCCCGAGCGAAAACCTAGTCCATCCCAATTTCCATAATTAAGTTAAATCACACTTGAGGGGTCCTATCTTTGGCTCTACGCTCTTCCTTCGTGCGACTTCGTGACCTTCGTGGTTGATGAACTTGCTGGCTGCGCACCTACCCTCGTCCTGCGATAAAATTTCAGTTCCACTCCCAGCGAGGCCTCATGTCCCACAAGATCCAGCGCGCAATTCTCAGTGTTACTGACAAAACCGGAATCGCCGATTTCGCCCGTAAGTTAGCCTCCATGGGTGTCGAACTCGTTTCCACCGGCGGCACCGCCAAGCTGTTGCGCGATTCCGGCGTTGCCGTGAAAGACATCTCCGACCTCACCGGCTTCCCGGAGATGCTCGACGGCCGCGTCAAGACCTTACACCCTAAAGTGCATGGAGGGATTCTCCATCGCCGCGAAGATCCCTCGCACCGCGCCGCAGTCGCCGAGCACGGTATTGAGCCGATCGACATGGTTGTCGTCAATCTCTATGCCTTCGAGAAGACCGCAGCAAAGCAAGGCGTTCACTTCGAAGAGCTGATCGAGAACATCGACATTGGCGGACCTTCGATGATCCGTTCTGCCGCAAAGAATTTTCACGACGTCGCTATCGTTACGTCTCCTGCCGATTACAACCCAATCGCCGACGAGATGTCTCACTCCGAAGGTGCTCTTTCGTCGGAAACAAAGTGGCGTCTTGCGCAAAAAGCCTTCGCCACGACTGCCGCCTACGACTCTGCGATTGCGTCGACGCTCGAACGCGTTCACGCCAATGGAAACTTCCAGCTGCACTCTGCCGAAGGCTTCCCCGACACTCTCCGCCTCTCTTTCAACAAAGTCACAGACTTGCGCTACGGAGAAAATCCCCACCAGAAAGCCGCCATGTACTCCGACGGCTCCGGAACCGGCGTCGCCAACAGCCGCCAGCTTCAAGGCAAGGAGCTTTCGTACAACAACATCGTCGATCTGCAGGCTGCGTGGGAGCTCGCCCAGGAATTTGACCAGCCCTTCTGCGGGATCATCAAGCACACCAATCCTTGCGGGGCCGCTACTGGCGCTACCCTCGCCGAAGCCTACAGGCGCGCGCTCGAATGCGATCCGGTTTCTGCGTTCGGTGGAGTCATCGGCGTGAATCGTCCGGTCGATGCTGCTGCCGCGGAAGAAATGGCCAAGCTCTTCCTCGAAGTGATCGCCGCGCCTTCGTTCGAGAAGTCCGCGCTCGAAAAATTTTCCGCGAAGAAAAACCTGCGCCTGGTCGAGATCGCGAACAGCCCGCAGAAGTGGGTGCTCAAGAATGTTTCCGGTGGCATGTTAGTGCAGGATGCCGACCTTCATCAGCTCCGCGACGCTGATCTCAAGGTCGTCACCAAGCGTCCGCCCACCCCGGAGGAAAAGAGCGCGCTGCTCTTCGCCTGGAAGGTCTGCAAGCATGTGAAGTCGAATTCCATTCTGTACTCACGCGACGGGCAGACCGTCGGCGTCGGCGCTGGACAAATGAGCCGCGTCGATTCCTGCCGTCTCGGCGCGCAAAAAGCCGTGCTGCCGCTCAAAGGCACAGTCGCCGCATCCGACGCATTCTTCCCGTTTCCCGATGGTGTCGAAGAAATCGCTAAAGCTGGCGCAACTGCCATCATTCAGCCCGGAGGCTCCGTGCGCGATCAGGAAGTGATTGAGGCCGCCGACCGCCTCGGCCTCGCCATGATCTTTACCGGCGTGCGGCACTTCCGCCACTGATTGAGCTGAAATTCCAGCACAGAACAAAAAAGGCTGGGCATTTGTGCCCAGCCGTGACTTTTCTAAAGCTAGTTTTCAGAACGAGTAGCGAGCACCAATCTGCATTACACGCGGCTGACCCTGGATTTGCGTGAAGTTCGACCAATCAGGAGGCGCGTTCAGCTGATTGAGCCCAGGATCTTGTGCCACTGAGAAGTCTGCAATGCCGGTCAACCTCTGTGTGTTGGTGAGGTTGAACACGTCCCAGCGAAGCTGGAGTTCGTGCTCCCGCCAAGGCATTCTGAAAGTCTTGGAAAGTCCCATGTCAAGATCGATATAGCCGGGGAAGCGTAGGTAGTTCCGAGGGCCCGGTTCTCCAGGATACGCATTGCGGAAACTCTGATAAACCTGGTCAACATTGCAAGTCCCAAAAAGCTTTGGCGACGCGTTCGCCGGCTTGTTCGGGCAGGAACTGATCGACCGGGTCGGCGTGGAATTGGATTGAACCTCCCAGTTCGTCGCCCACTGTGCATCATCGAAGGGTGAAATCCCGGTTGGCAGGCCGGTGTTGAACCGGAAAATACCAGACAGTTGCCAGCCACCAAAGATTGCATTTGTGACGCCTTGCGCATCGCTGAGGAACGCACGCCCTTTCCCAACCGGCAGGTCCCAAACCACGTCCGCATTGACTACGTGCCTGACGTCGAAATCTGAATCGGCGTAGCTTGCTCCTTGTCTCAATGCGTTGACGATAAATGCCCCGTTGGTTTGAAAGTTTCCGAAGCCGCTTTCCGACTGGAGACCAGAAGCATCATCTATGGAATGCGACCACGTGTAGTTCAGGTCAAGAACAAGTCCTTTGAGACGTTGGCGGAAAGAAAGGGCCAATGCGTTGTAATTTGAGTTTCCAACGGTGGCCCATGTCGACAAAGCACCGTACTGGGGCTGCATGAACCGCGTGGGTAAGCCGCCTGCTGCAAACGCCAGGTCCATCTCGGCTTCCACATCAGTCCAATCATTCCCTGAGAAATACCCGACGTTTGGGGTTTGGTATCCGAGAAATGCTTGCGCGTTTGTCCAGTTGCAGTCGAACCCTTCCTGGGTTTGAGTGGGATCACAAGGAAGACCTTCGTAGTTGTTCAGGAACGCAGCCAACTGCGGCGGAAACATGTCGTCAAAATACTGATTGATTTTGGCCGGAAGCTTTGCTGGAACTTGTGAGATATCGACACCCTGAGAGCGGAGTTTCTCTAACGCACCTCCCGCGGTATACCAGTCCACTCCGGTCTTTGGATCAACAAGGTCGGTGAACTGAGCTACGTCACGCCGTAACAGAAGCCCTCGTCCCGCTCGACCGATATAAGAAGCCGAAATCAGCCCTCCTCCTGGTAACTGGCGCTCCAGAGTCAAATTCCACACATATTCGGTAGGCGAGTGGAGATTGGAGTCAAGTGACTGTTGAATCTGCTCCCCAAAGTTGTCAACCCCATCAAAAACCGGTGCTGTTTGGGGCAAGCCCAAGGTCGTTGGAACTGTGCCGCCTGCGGCAGGAACCAGCGAACGAACATCCTGCCCAAAGTTCGTAAACAAAGGACCAGGAGAACTGGAGATGTCGAAGGTGTTGGCGTGAGTGTCAAAAAATTGGCTGTAACCCAGTGAATTATTGATATCGAAATCTACCGCAAGGGCTTCGCCGAAGTAGTCATTAGTAATTCCGAAACCGCCACGAAGAGACGTTTTGCCATTATCTGGCGACCACGCGACCGCGATGCGCGGCTGGAAATTGTTTTTGTCCCAGTTGTACAGCGGCTTCAATCCGTTGGCTGGACCGGAAGCTGCAATCGTAATTGGAGCAAAATAGTTTTCCCCCTTCTTGCCGGCAGCAATACGATTGTCTAGGTATTGCCCCAATGGAACGGTGGGTTGCGTCTCAAAGCCGTTGGTCTCGTATACAGGCCGTTCCAGGCTATAGCGAAGTCCCAAGGTCAGAGTCAGATTCGGGCGCATTTTCCAAGTGTCCTGAATGTACTCGTCATAGGCTTGCGTCGCGAAGTCCCGATCTAACGGTGTACCGGGAGGAAGCAAGTCACCGTTTTTGGCAAATGTGAAATTCGCGTTGTATTGCGTGAAACGGCCAATCAAAGCGCTCGCCGCGTCGCGGACTTCCGTTTGCGAAGAGAGCTGTTGCCCAGCGTTTTGATCCCCAGGCAATCCGTGCGCATCAAGATAATCCTGAAATGCTCCGTATACAGGAGCACCGGCGCCTGAGTAGAAGGAGGGGTTGACCTCCGCAAAGTCGAACGCATTAATAAAGTCAATGCGCCTGTTACTGATCAACCTGACATTCCCGCCAAACTGAACTGTGTGATTACCGTGTATCCACGAAACATCGTCCGTAAAGTTGTGGACCGGCACTACCTGGGAAAGTGTGTGGGTCTCGCCATTGGGCTGAAATACAAAACGAAAATCAGTGTCGTTGGTATCGCTATCACCGGGTTTGGTATACGCCTGGCGTGTAAGGCCGTAGCGGAAGTTATTTACCCAGTTGTTTGAGATCGTCCAATTGTGACCAGCGGCCAATCCCCAGCTATGCTCCCAAACAACTGGGGACAAGGTATCGGGGAGCCACTGTGGCAAAGTCTGGTGATCATTCTGTATCTGGAAACGTACAAAGGCTGTTTGCCTGTCCGTGGCATTCAAGTCGAGTTTCACCACGTGACCATTGAGGCTGACGGGGGTTGGGGCGTTAAAGCGGAAACCTCCAGTGTTGAGCTGGTCACCCGTAGTTGAGTCGTTGTTCGGATATTTTGCTGCGGCTGCCTGCAAAGCCGCCAAAGCAGCTGGATTCAATCCCGTATCGGCGTAGACTTGTTGAACATCGCTTATTGGTAAAGAATTTTTTTGAGTGTTGCTGCATGACGCGTTGACACAATATAAGTATGTGATTGTCCCCTGCGCCAGGGTTGATAACGGAACAGTTCTGCTTTCGCTCTGGCTGCTGGCATCGCGCCGTCCAGCGAAGTCATAAAAGAAAAACAGTTTGTTTTTTACCACTGGACCGCCGACCGCTGCCTCGAAAGTATTCCGCTGAAGTGGCGGACGAGGCACCTCTGGGGTTGCGTGATTATTGAACCAGTCGTTCGCGGTAAACCCGCGAGAGCGGTAGAACTCGGAAGCAGCACCGTGAAATCCGTTTGTGCCGGACTTTGTGACGATATTGATCTGCGCGCCTGAAGATCTGCCCTGGTTTGCATTACCATTCGCGGTCGTAACACGAAATTCTTCCGTTGACTCAGAATTCAATCGCAGAACCGGCCCAGTCGTGATGTCCCCGCGGTCATTGTCCAGGCCAGCAATTGTTAGATTGTTTGTGCTGCGCGGAATTTCGGAGTTTCCTGTTTGCGCATTGTTGATGTCCACTCCATCGAGTGTGACGTTCGACTGATCTGAGCGTGCACCGGTCACATAACCTTCGCGAGTTGAGCCGGGTTGGAGACTCAATAGATCGACAACACTGCGCGCTTCCAGGGGCAGCTGCGTTATCTGGATTGAGTTGAAATTGTTTCCCAAAGTTGCGTCCTGTGTGTTGATTAGGGTGTCTTGGGAGCTCTCGGTTACCTCAACGGTCTCGGAGGCGGTGCCCACTTCCAGTACGACGTCTGTTTGGGTGGGCTTTGCAATCAGCGCGATCACGTTTTCGACGAGCTTTTTCTTAAATCCCGTCGCCTCAACCTGAACACGATACTTCGCTGGCGTGATCAAGTCGAACGTATAGTTGCCGGTGTCGCCCGATTTCGTTGTCCTGACCGCATTCGTCGCGGTGTTTGTCAGCGTGACGGTCGCGCCAGGCACGACGCTTCCCTGCGGGTCGGTGATAGTTCCGCTGATCGTTGAAGTGCCGGTCTGGCTCCAGGACAAAGAGGCCGCGAGTAGGAGTAAAAATAAGGCAACGCTACGTAGGCTGCGCATAAGGCTCCTTAATGAAACGAATCGCTTCTCGACGCGAACGCCCAACCAAAAAAGCGCGAAGAACGACATGCACCGCGAAATTTGCGGAGCAATAGCAGTGTGCCGCACTTGTAACACCGCATATTTGCGACTGTCAACCCTTTGACGGGATATTGACATGAGTACACGGATTG
>DATBIE010000184.1:0-8261 GCA_036557105.1 Terriglobales bacterium | reverse complement strand
TTGGGTAGGAAAACGACTGTCGTCTAAGCTGCCATGGCGCGGCCGAAGTGAAAATGGGCCGTTCCAGTATCTCTCCTGTAACTCAGGTAACTGCCGCCGCCACTGTGTCCTTGCAGTACAATCAGCTCAAACTCACAATTGATAGGGAGAATCTGATGGATCTCGGCATTGGCACGTTGGGCATCATCATTATTATTGTCGTTCTCTATGTGCTCAGTTCCATCAAGATTCTCGCCGAGTATGAACGCGGCGTCATTTTTCGTCTCGGACGGTTGCGGCAAACTGCAAAAGGCCCAGGCGTAATTTGTGTATTTGCGCCCGTCGATCGCATGGTCCGTGTTTCCCTTCGTCAGGAAGCTCTTGAGGTTCCGCCGCAGGACATCATCACCCGCGACAACGTCACGCTGAAAGTAAATGCCGTCATCTTCTTGCGGGTCATCGAACCCACGCGCGCAGTAGTCGAAGTTTCAAACTACGTTTATCAGACTTCGCAATTTGCGCAGACCACATTGCGCTCCGTCCTTGGCGAACTCGATCTGGATGAACTTCTGGCGCATCGCGACAAAATCAACACTCGCCTGCAGACGATTCTCGATACCCACACCGCGCCGTGGGGCGTGAAGGTCGTCAACGTGGAAGTCAAACAGGTCGATATGCCTGAATCGATGCTGCGGGCCATGGCTAAACAGGCTGAGGCCGAGCGCGAGAAGCGGTCGAAGATCATCCACGCGGAGGGTGAATTTTCTGCTGCGCAGCGCCTTGTGGATGCAGCGAACCTCCTCGCAACAGCGCCGGTCAGCATTCAGCTGCGTTACTTGCAAACTTTGACAGAAATTGGGGTAGAGAAGAACACAACGGTGGTCTTCCCGGTGCCGATCGACATTGTTGCCGGAATGCACAAATTAATTGCGAACCAAACCGAGAAGTAGGTTTGAATTCTGAGAGGTAAATATGAGCCCAGTGGGAACAGCACCCGCCCTGATCGATGATTCGGAAGACACCGAAATAACGCTCGGAACTGGCAAGATGCTGGTCCTGTTTTTTGCGCAGGTGATCTTGTGCGCGATGTTTTTCGGAATGGGCTATTCCATGGGCAGCAACTCGCGGAAATCGACTGCAGAGTTGCTTCCTTCCCCGAGTACATCGAGATCGACGCGCGCTTTGCCCACAGGCGCGGCGAGCCAGACGCCGCAACCAGGCACGCAAGCAGCTCAGCCGGATCAGCAACAACAAACGTCGCCAGATGCAAGCGCCGGAACCTCGCAAAGCGCAACCGCTTCCAGCTCGCCGGACCAGAGCGCCGCAGCGGGGCAGGCGGGCGGCAGTGCAGAACTCCAGCCCGGAGCAGGGTATTTCGTACAAGTTGCCGCAGTCAGTAAGCAGGAAGACGCGCTGGCGTTAGTAGAATCCCTCAAGGCACGGCAATATCAGGCATTCATCGCCGACCCGACACCGGACAAACTGTTTCACGTTCAAGTCGGACCATTCAGCGACGTAAAGGAAGCCGAAACCATGCGCACCCGTCTTATGAATGACGGCTACAATCCCATCTTGAAGAAGTAAGGTCGGGCAGACTAATTCCTGAATTCCACGGAAACGGCTTTTATCCGGTTCTGCCAATGCGAGCGCACGAACCACACGATTCCAGCCGCTAAGACGATGAGAATCACCGTGTCGAATCGATGAAAGTATTTCCCCAGATCACGCCAGTTCTGCCCTAATTTGACTCCTAACCATGCCAGCGCAAAACACCAGGGCCATGATCCTAAGAAGGTGTAAATGTGAAAGCGTCCACGCGGCATGCGCGAGACGCCCGCGGGCAAGGCGATGAATGTCCGAACCACTGGCAGTAGCCGCGCGATGAACACCGCCAGGTACCCCCAGCGTGCAAAGAAGCGGTCGGCCCAATCGAGTTCGCGGCGGCCCAGAAGAATCCAGCGTCCGTAACGCTCCACCAGCGGTCTTCCGCCATAGCAGCCGATCTCGTAGGCAACGAGCGATCCCAGATTGCAGCCGATCGCACCGGCAGTCGCCACCCACAGCAGCTTCATTGTGCCTTCAAATACCAGATATCCGGCGAAGGGCATGATCAGCTCGGAAGGAATGGGAATACAAGCAGACTCTATCGCCATTAGAATCACAACGCCACCGTAGCCGGTTGCCGCGATCAGCGATTTGATGAGCACAAAAAGGACAGCGAGAATTTTTTCACTCATGGGGAGCAGGGGCAGCGATCAGCAGCGAACACGCATTTCAACGCTACAGTCTACAAGCTTTCACGCATTCGTCGCGATTGCGCGCTCGCGATAAAAGTGCATAAGGTCGAGCAGGATTGGCTTTGCCCCCATTTGTCGTAAGAGTGTGGTGACCTGTCCACGATGGTAAGTGCCGTGATTGATCAGGTGCAGCATGGACTGCCACATCGGATTCTTGTACATACCGAAGTTCAGCGTTTTGTATTCGACTTCACGATCGAGGTCTGCTTGCGTCAGCCCGCGTACGAAGCTCAGTAGCCGCGCCTCCTGCGCCTCCCAGGTACATCGCAAGCTCGTGATATCCGGAAATTGATTCAGGTTTGGCAATGCGGATGGTGAGCGTCCTTGAAAGCGTTCCAGCCACATCCACTCGGCCCCGTAGATGTGCGCGAGGGTGTCTCGCACTGACGAAAAGCTTGAGCCCATCGGTTGCAGGAATTGCTCTGTAGTCAGCTTCTCTACTGCTGCAAGTGACCGGCGATTTGCCCAGGCATTGTAATCGTATAACTTACAGATTTCTTCAGGAGACATAGGTCTCGCCCTCTTTTGCGGAGATTGTGCAACTTACCTTATAGGATGCGGAACGAATCAAAACGATCCGTCTTGGGTGAAGGTAAAACCCGGCAGGCTTGCACCAGCGGCAGACTTCGAAATTTTTACCCGCATTGTAGGCGCATCGGGGGCAGTGACCTCCGCTGGACGCAGCACGGCATATTGGCTAAAAACCTCGTTGTAAAGCTTGGTCACGAGGTAGTCCTGGCCATTTTCGTCTTTACGCCATACCTGTCCAAGCTGAACCGATTTCACTGCCATGCCGAAATCCTCCGGTCCTTCGAGATGGGCCTAAATCTCAAGTTATTCAAAGACTAACGAGAGCTGTGGCGGTCGTCAATTCTCTTGCAGTGACCAATGGAACTGAACCTTCGGTAGAGCCCAGTGCTTAATCTCGCGATTCCGGAATTTTCTCGGCGATCTTCGCGGCCTTTCTCCGCGATCTCTGTGGTTAAAAGCTTTGAAGTAGCCTCACGTCAAGTGATTTAAGATTGCTTCCTGCCGAGGAGGGAAGATGCCGAGAGGAGTCATGCCGCGCCGCCCAGCAAAGACAGGTCGACACGAAGGGGCGCGACTCAAAGGAGCAACGAAGGTCCTACACTCCAGGGACTCTATTCGAAAGCCGGCGGTTAAGCTAGAGTCTGCGCAAAGACAGGATCGTCCGCAGCAACCCGCGTCCGCTGCAATTCCCGCTTCCAAGACTTATAAACCTATAGCACCAGATCGTGTCGCGGACATTCTGAAGCGCTTGGATCAATTGTATCCCGATGTCACTTGTGCCCTCACTCACAAGAGCGCCTGGGAATTATTGGTCGCCACCATACTTTCAGCACAATCAACCGATGTGCGCGTGAACATGGTCACGCCGGAGCTGTTCAAGAAATATCCGACGGTTCAGGATGTCGCGAAGCTGGAAGCGCAACAGCTCGAGCCGGACATCCGCTCGACCGGGTTTTTCCGGAACAAATCAAAGTCCGTTGTTGGCGCGGCGCGCAGAATCGTGAGTGACTTTGGCGGCAAAGTTCCGGACAACATGGACGACCTGCTCACGCTTCCCGGGGTTGCGCGAAAAACCGCCAACGTCGTTCTCGGTACCTGGTTCAAAAACGCGGACGGCGTGGTCGTGGATACGCATGTGCACCGCGTCTCGCGTCGACTGGAGCTCACCAGGAATGAAGATCCGAAAAAAATCGAGCAGGACCTCATGCAAGTCATTCAACGCGAAAGATGGATTTTGTTTTCGCATCAGCTGATCTGGCATGGCCGCAAGCTCTGTATCGCCCGTTCGCCTAAGTGCGCCGACTGCCTTCTTGAAAGTGTTTGCCACGCGGAAGATAAGACTTGGAGCTCAGTGGCGCGGCACAAAGGCGCCAGGGCCTGATCTCGATCCCTAAAATCCGATCCTCACTCATAATCCTCGTGACCTGGCGCACAAATTAGCGCGCTTGTTATATTCGCTTCATGTCTCATAAATTCTCCGGTTGTCTTTTCCTCCTGTGCGCATTCTTGTTGCCTGCCACTGCCCAGCATTCTTCTGATCAGTACCTCCGCATAGGACAGAAGACCGACGTGCAAACTAAGCCGATCGCCGGCTATGCATTGATGGGCGGCGGCAAGGACCTGGATGATGCCTTCCGCTGGCTTTGTGAGAAGGGCAACGGCGGTGACTTTCTTGTTCTGCGCGCGGCCGGCGATGACGCGTACAACTCATACGTCAACGGTTTGTGCAAGGCGAATTCCGTCGCAACCCTGATCATTCCCGATCGAAACGCGGCGCAAGATCCGGCCGTCGCCGACATCATTCGTCATGCAGAAGTGGTGTTCATTGCCGGCGGCGATCAGGCGCACTACATTCGGGCGTGGCAGAACACGGGTGTTCAGGAAGCGCTCAATGCGCATATCGCGAGCGGACGGCCAATCGGAGGCACGAGCGCGGGGCTTGCGGTGCTCGGAGAATTTGCCTACGGTGCGCTGAACGATCCGCCAGATGGAATGCTGGCTTCGCCGGAGGCACTGAAAGATCCTTTTACAGCCCAAGTCACTCTCGTTCGAAATTTTTTAAGAATTCCGGTGCTTCGCGACACCCTTACCGACAGTCACTTCGCGAAGCGCGACCGCCTTGGCCGCAGCCTGGCTTTTCTTGCGCGGCTCATACAAGATGGGTCGACTAAAACTCCCCGCGAGATCGCGGTCGATGAACGATCAGCGGTGTTGGTCGAGAGCAATGGTCAAGCAACTGTCGTTGGCACCGGCAAAGGCGCGTATTTCATCAGACCGACGGGAGCGCCGGCAGTTTGCAAGAACGGAATTCCTCTTACGTTTCTCGCGATCTCAGACTACAAAGCCCCAACCGGCTCCCATTTCGATCTTTCGTCCTGGAAAGGCGAAGGAGGCGTCGGTTACGCCCTCAATGTAAAGGACGGAGCAGTCAGTTCAACGCAGCCCGGCAATGCCCTTTACTGATTGTCAACCGCCCAAATGTAAAAACTTTGGTTGACTTTCATGACAATTCTCTGACAAACTTCTCGCCATCCGGGTATTTTGCTTCCTAATGCGCATACAGCCATCTTCCGTGTGCAACAGCCTTGAACAGGTTGTCTGCCTCGTCAATTCCGGCAAGCTCGAAGCGGGTTTGTGATCCCGCCTGTCCACACATCAAGCAATCTCACGTTTTCAATCTAAGGACTCTGAAAGCGACATTCAGCTCTTTAACTCTTGGGGACAATAAACCATGCGGACTCTTGAACACTCCATGCAACTAGCGATTCGCGGAGAAATCCGGCCAAATGTCAGGTTTTCTGCTGCAGTTGTCACTTTGGCGATTACCTTCGCACTGATTGCATTTCTTGCCCCACCAGCTCTTGCGCAAACCCAAGGTCGCATCGCTGGGCGAGTGGTTGATTCAACGGGCGCGGTTATCGTCAACGCCAAAGTTACGGTCGAGAATCGCGCCACGGGCGTCAGACATGTGTTGCAGACGAATGCCAGCGGTGACTACGTCGCGATGAACTTGAACCCCGGAATGTACTCGGTCAGTGCCGAGGCCTTGGGTTTTCGCAAGGTCATCCGTGAGAGTGTTCAGATTGAAGTCGGTGGCGACTTGAAAATCGATTTGGAGTTGCCGACGGGCACGACTTCCGAAGTGGTTCAGGTGACAGGAGTGGCGCCGCTGGTCGATGCCAATACGACCACCCTCAGCGGTGTTCTATCGAACAAAGCGGTCAATGAATTGCCCGTGCAGGGAAGAGATTTTCAAAATCTGCTCGCGCTTCATCCGGGCGTCCAGCGCGATCCGGGTGGTGGCTTCCATTCAGTGGTGTCGAACGGACTTCGCCCTGATGACAATAATTATGTGATCGATGGCGCAAACGACAATGACGCCTATTATGGAGAAACGGTTGTTAATGATGCCGGCATCCTGGGCACACCGTCCAGCAATCTTCCCCTCGATGCGATCCAGGAATTCAATACACAAGAAGACCCACAAGCAGATATCGGACAAAAACCCGGTGTCATTGTCAATATCGGAATAAAGTCGGGCACCGATCAAATTCACGGTACCGGATACTACTTCCATCGGAACGCAGCATTCGATGCCAGAAACTATTTCAATCCCGCTCCGCAACCGGTAGCCGACCTTTTGCTCCACCAGTTTGGGGCATCGCTTGGCGGACCCATCGTAAAGGGAAAGTGGTTCTACTTCGTCAACTACGAAGGAGTGCGTTCGAAAGTGGGCAATCCTTACAACGCATACACCCCGGTTACGGTGTCGCTCGCTCCTACGCCTGGGGGTCCTGATCCCGAATACAGTATCGTAGACGCGCTTGCCGACACGGGTTGCGGTGCTACGCCTTTACCGGCCAATTGCAGCCCACTGAGCCTGAGTCTCATAAAGTATTTTCCTAACAACCCAGGTTTCACTGCCGACCCGGATGACCCGACAATTATCAACTTCAATTTCGATAGTCATGATCGCGCCGACAATCTGGTCTTCAAGACCGACTTTCGCGCGAATGACCATCACACCTTTTCGGGACGATTCATCTACGCAAACTCGGACCAGATTGAAGAGGATGCCGTGCCAGTGCGTCCTGAATGGCTTTCACATGCTGCCCCTATCACGCAGGTTTTCGGGGGCGATTGGACCTGGACGCCCAATTCTCGCTGGGTCAACACCGCTCGCTTCAGTTACAACCGCTTCGACGAAACCATTGCGCCTCTCGACGCAAACGTCGACCCAACCAAATACGGCTTGAATACCGGCATCACCGATCCTCGTCTGTTCGGCTTTCCACGGATTAATCCCAGCTCCGCAGATTTTGATTATCTTGGTGGGAATTCGAGCTGGCCACTCGCCACCTCGCCTACTCACACCGAGAGCTATTCCGATACGGTTGCCTATAACGTCGGCAATCATGCAATCCGTTTTGGCGGAAATTTTGAAAATGGTGGAGTGGACTACTACCGCGCCGGATATGGCCGTGGCCGCGTCGATTTTCACTACCTGGAAGACTTCCTTAGGGGCAATGTGCGCAGTTGGAATTTGCTGTTCGGAGATCCCGCGCGCGACTTCAGCATGAAGTCGTTCGGACTTTTCGTGCAGGACGATTATCGCGTGAGCCGTCGCGTCACCCTAAACCTTGGACTTCGGTACGACGTCACCCTTCCGCTCACCGAGGCTAAAAATCGGCTGGCTAATTTTGTGCCTTCCCAAGGGATTGTGCAGGTCGGCTACGGTATCAGCGAACCTTATCAAACGAACTGGAAGAATTTTTCGCCACGGCTCGGTGTGGCATGGGATGTCTTCGGAACCGGAAAGACAGTTCTGCGTTCCGGCTTTGGCATGATCTACGTCCAGCCTGCAATCCGCACGTTTGCATTTAATGGCGGTGGACTGAACCTGAACCCCAGTGCTTTGATCCAACCGGGAGCGAATGGAAACATGAGTTCGTTTCTGATCAGCGGCGGTGATCCTTCCTTCATCAATTGGAGCACGACCGGCCCGATCTTCCCGGTCAATGGCACCGTTTCGAGTTCCTGTGATGCCACCAATCCGTGCGATTTTTTTGCGGTCGATCAAAAGCTGAAAACACCCTACATCCTGAATTGGAACTTCAACCTTCAGGAGCAACTCACACCCTCAACGATGCTGATGGTTGGCTATGTCGCGAACCGCGGCGATCAGCTCTACAGCACGGTCGACATCAATCAGGTGAACACGTCTCTTGACGATGGCTCCGCGCAACTCGGCCGCCCGATGACCGCGAGCTGCCCCGCTCCAATTGGGCTCGGCATTGGTGGAGCGCCTTGCTATCCATACATCAGTTTCCTGGATTATCTCGGGAACCAATCGTCCTCCACTTACCATAGTCTGCAGGCCACACTCACACGGCGATACTCGAATGGCCTCTACCTGCTCGGCGGATACACCTGGGCGCATGCAATCGACACCGC
>DATBIE010000183.1:0-51844 GCA_036557105.1 Terriglobales bacterium | reverse complement strand
AAATGACGCGATTCTTCAAAGCCAGCAATTGCTCAAAGTGATTCAGTCAACCACAGAGCCCCATCCTGATGGAATCATTTTTGAACCGGTAGGAGGAACGGCATTTCCGCAGGTGGCCCGAGCGGCGGCAGCGGCCGGTATCGGCTGGGTAGTTCTGAATCGAGAAGTGGAGTACATCTTGGAATTACGCAACACCTACAAAGTTCCAATTTTTTCCTTGAGTTCAGACCACGAGCAGATTGGCCGGCTGCAGGGAGAACAGATTTCAGCGATTCTCCCCAAAGGCGGAACTGTGCTTTTAATCCAGGGCCCAAGCGAAAGTCTAGCTGCAAAACAGCGTACGACGGGAATGTTCGAGACCAAACCCGCAGCCGTCCAGGTAAAGCCTATGAAGGCCAACTGGACCGAAGCAGGATCTTACAAGACTGTCAGTTCATGGCTAAAACTTTCGACGTCACAGCAGTCAAGTATCGATCTGGTCGCAGCCCAGGACGATTCCATGGCAATGGGAGCGCGGAAAGCTTTTCAAGACCTCAGCGATTCCAGCCAGCGCGCGGCTTGGTTGAAAGTGCCTCTAATTGGAATCGATGGAGTGCGAAAGACCGGCCAGGCGTGGGTTCAACAGGGATTAATGACTGCAACCATCATTGTTCCAGCCAATACTGGTAAGGCAATCGAAATGTTAGCGCATTCTTTGCAAACCGGAACGCTTCCGCCCGCAAACACGCTGACTGTTCCAAAATCTTTTCCGGCAATCGAGGAACTAGCGAAAAAGTCGACAGCAAAGACACAGTCAGCCAAGGCGTAAAAAGCGGCTTCGTGGATTAGCGGTGCGCGATCGATGATTCGTAAGATATGGTTCACAGTTCGTGACTGCTAGCTACACAATCCTCACGGACCTACAAGGCACAACGAGTAAACAACCACGAGCAACTGCCCACTCGCTACTGACCACCAGCCTCTAGTCACGAATCTCGCTTCTACGGCGCTTCGATCAACTCCATCTTCCCGTCGCGGGTCCTATGAAGAATGATCAGTTTTCCCTTCGGGTCGCGGAACACAAAAACGTCGCGGTCGCGAAAATGCGCCTCCTTGATCGCTTCCTCCAGAGTCATGGGACGCAGGGCAACCGCGTCATCGGAACGGACCAGATGGACTTCCGTGGACTTTGCGACCGCAGGGAATTTATGGGCAACCATCGCAATAGTTGACGCGGGAACAGCATCTACAACCGATGCAGCCTCAGCAGTCTCCGAGGTGACCTCACCGTTCCATTTCTTTTGATGGCGCCGCTTCTTCGTGATGATGCGTGTCTTGTTTTTCAGCGCCTGTTTTTCCAGGTGTTCGAGCGCCTGGCTTATGGCAAGGGTCATGTCGTTTGCCTGGGCGACGCTCACCAGCGGACCGACGCGAGAATTGATGGTTATTTCTGCTTTGTGGCGATGCTTCTCAACTGCGAGGATGACCTTCGTTTCCATCTTGCCGCGCAGTATTTTCTCGATTTTGCTGAGTCCGGTTTCGATTTCCTTGCGATTCGCGGGAGTAACTTCGTAGTGCCTGCCAGTGTATTCCACGTTCATGGATGGGCTCCGGAAGTATTTATCGGCACTGCTGAATTTGCTCTTAGTCTTCAGTCATCAACTCCCAGCCAAAATTCGCACGAATCCGACTGACAGCTGATCGCCGACGGCTGAGGGCTACTTCTTGACTCTCCTCTGATGCGTACTGGGAATCTTCATATCTTCACGATATTTGGCGACGGTACGCCGCGTGACTTGAATGCCCTGGGATTGCAGAATACGGGTGATTTGTTCATCGGTCAGCGGCTTTGACGGATCTTCTTCCTCAATCAACTTCTTTACCCGCCTTTTTAAAATCAGCAACGAAGTATTGCCGCCCTCTGGACCGTTCACGCTCTCGCTGAAGAAGTATCGCAACTCAAAGACACCTTGAGGCGTGTGTGCGTATTTGTTGGCAACCGCACGGCTCACAGTAGAAGGATGGACACCGATCTCTTCCGCGACTTCTTTGATCATCATGGGCTTGAGTTCGTCGATTCCGTTTTCCAGGAAGTCGCGTTGGCGGGTCACGATGGAGTAGCAAACTTTCAGGATGGTCTGCTTGCGTTGCTCAATGTTCTTAATGAGTTGGATAGCACTTTTGAAGCGTTCCTTTACGTAATTCCGCGTGTCGCGGTCATTCCCGTCACGGCTGAGCAGCTTTCGATATGCGGGATTTAGCCGGAGCGTAGGAACGTCCTCGTCATTCATCATGACCAGCCACTCGTCGCCGTGCTTCAAAAAAGCAACGTCGGGTTCAATGAGGTGGGGCTGAACCTTGTTGTAACGAAGACCAGGCCGCGGATCGAGCGTGCGGATGTAATCCAGCGCCAACTGCACCGACTCGGGAGGCCGCCCGATTGCGCGGGCAATTTCTTTGTGTTGCTTGTTCTGCAGCGCGTGGAGATGCTGGTCGGCTATCGCGATAGCGTCCGTGAGCACCTGTGCCGTGCCATTGCCGTTTTCTCCGATGTGCTGCTGATGGTAGCGCAACTGATACAGCAGGCATTCCCGAAGATCGCAGCAGGCAACACCGGACGGATCAAGTTGGCGAACGATTTCAATCGCTTCACGGAGCTCATCCCGCGTAAAATTGGTGTGAATCTCCGGTCTGGTTCCGTTACTGGACTCGACTGGACCTTCTATCGCAGGAGCTGTGGCGGCAGCCATCCCTACGGCATCGGGAACAGAATTGTGATGCGAAGGATCATGTTCAGGGTCACTCCAGGTATCGGTCGCGGCTGTTTCGTTTTCTGTGCCGAGACCATCACTGCTCGCCCCCAACCCAAGCGCGACCGCCTGTTTGACCAGACTCTGAGATTTTTCCACATCGCTTTCCGGCGAAGCAGCCGGCGTGATCCCCAGTAATTCATCTTCAGTAGCGATCAGGTACCCGTCTTCATTCAGGTTTCCAATCACTAGTTCTGCCGCTTCACGTACCGGCGGACTCGTGGGGATGGAACCCAATTGCCACATCAGATGGTCGGTTAACGTGCTCGGCTTGGATAGAAAATTCTCGAACGATGGACGCTCGATCTCCTCAAAATCTCCGGGGCTGCGGAATCCAGGATCGAGATAGTCCTTGAAGAACGAACCAAAGTCGATTTCTTCAAAGGGATCCTTCTTTTCGTCGGCCGGCGCAGTGGTTTCTTCTGCAGTCGAAGCACGCTCCCGCTCTTCTTCTTTCCGTCCGACATCATCGATGAGCGGCACCGCATCTTCGAGCTCCTCCAGAACCGGGTTCTCGACCATCTCGGTATTGATCATATCCTTGAGCTCAAGCTTGTTGAGCGCAAGAACGCTGACCATCTGCACGAGGCCAGGT
Source organism: Terriglobales bacterium (assembly GCA_036557105.1). Classification (GTDB taxonomy): domain Bacteria; phylum Acidobacteriota; class Terriglobia; order Terriglobales; family Acidobacteriaceae; genus Gp1-AA145. The sequence continues at coordinate 48,460 of DATBIE010000183.1, read as the reverse complement.
GTGAGAATCTGCCTCTGCGCGACTTTAAGGTGCAGCTTTGGCTGGAGAAGAACCATAAAACCACTGATCAGTAGTTGGTGGCTGGTGGTTGGTCCAGCGTCCGATTGAAGTTAACCCGGCCACTAGCCACTACCTACACCAAACTAAAACTCTCTCCCAAATAAACTCTTCTTACTTCCGAATCGCTTCCCAACTGTTCCGGCGTACCATGCCGGAAAATCTTGCCCTCATTGATGATGTACGCTCGATCCGTTACCGAAAGTGTCTCGCGAACATTGTGGTCCGTTATCAGTACACCTATCCCGCCCGCCTTCATGTTGCTGATTATTTTCTGCAAATCCAGCACCGCAATGGGATCAATTCCCGAAAACGGCTCATCGAGCAAAATGAATTTGGGGTTGATCGAGAGCGCCCTTGCGATTTCAACCCTACGCCGTTCGCCTCCTGAAAGGGTATAGCCCCGATTCTGCCGGATATGCTCCAGCCCAAGCTGGTCGATCAACTGCTCCATCGTTTCCCGGCGCTCGTGCCAGGAGACAGGCTGGGCTTCCAGCACGGCGAGAATGTTCTCCTCAACCGTGAGCTTTCGGAAAACCGACGCTTCTTGGGGGAGATAGCTGATGCCGTATTGCCGCGCCCGCTTGTACATGGGCACGTCCGTGATCTCATCCTCGTTCACGAGGATTCGGCCTGCATCAGGAGGAATCAGGCCGACGATCATGTAAAAACTGGTAGTCTTGCCAGCTCCATTAGGGCCCAATAAACCAACCACTTCGCCCTGCTGCAGGCTGAGGCTGACCCCGTTTACAACCCGGCGGCCGCGATAGGATTTACAAATCTCGTCGGCGGCCAGCGTTGGCATTTAACGTTCCACTCGGGTCTCGGTGACGGCAGGCGAACTGCTATTGCCATCAACGACGACCCTATCATCCGTTCTATACAAAGTCAACGAAACGCCGGTAATCTTGCCATGTTCGGCATCAAAAATGCTAGGCGGTCCGCCGGTCAGCACGAATTTATCATCGACCCCCGTATAGACAAGCTTCTCTCCAGTAGCCCTTCGTCGGGGCTGGATCATGATCACGGAACCAGTTGCGATGATCTTGTCCACCCTTGATGGACGCACATTCGTGGGTTTGGCGGCCAAGGGCGCCGCCCCCGTTGCTGACATGTTCGCGGACGACGAGGCGCTTCTCCCCTCGGATTCTGGAGGCGTGAAGAACACGTCCATCTGATTCGAGGTGAGGGTGAAATCCTGGCTTCGTGCGATCACTGAGCCTGAATACCGTGCTTTTCGACTTTCTCCTGAGTACCTGAAATGATCCGAGGTGAGGTGGACTGGTGCCGCTTTCCCGTTGTTGTCGAGCAAAATCAAGGCGGTCGTCACCTTTTGATTGGAATTCGATTCCGCGATCATGGTTCGCTCGGCTTTGTGGAACTCGATCATCGCCGCTTCGATAAAGTTCGCGCCTTGCCAGAGTCGCGCGTGCCCTTTGTAAATCGCGCCTGTCGGCTTGGTGCGGGCAGTCATACTGTCGGCCACTACGTGCACTGGGTCAGACGAACCCATCAGCGCGCCGCCCGCTTCCGGCTTGACTTCGCTGTAGTTGGTTTTAACGTCCCCAGTTGCGAAGCCCTCGCCAGTTGCCCTGCTTATTCGAATGCTCTCTGCCGTGGTCTCCATCCCAGAATCTACGAGTCGAGGTTTTCCGCTCAGATTCAGAATCCGATCAGCAGGTGTATATGCAGCTCGATCAGAAAAGGCCTGTTGGGCACCGGATTTGTATTCAAAGTTTCCCTGCTGCACGAGGCTTTCGATTCCCGTGCCTGCGCCGAAATAGGCGTCGATGCTATCGCTAGTGCTCACTCGATCCGGTTCTGCTTTGTTATTTTGCGAGAGAACCTTCGTGACCACTCGAGCGTGTGCTTCGCCATGGATTCGTGAAAGTTGTCCGAGAGCGTCGAACTTGCCCGTGAACTTGTCGGCGGTGACTTGAGTTTCCGGCCCGGACTGGCCGGCGAGCGGCAGCAGGCGAATTTTAGGAGGACCCGTAGTCTCGGCCCGGCTCAAGTGCTCGCCAGCCGCCATAAACAAGTCGAGCGCCGGAGTGGTCACTTCTATTTCCTGAGCTGTTTTTTTGTCCGAGCCTTGGGGCTGAACAATTGTGACGTTCTGGTCTGCGTGAATCTTCCTAATCTTTTCGTTCAAGCCGAAGCTCACCACTCCCCGGCCCGCTGTGCCGTGCGTATCCTGTGGCCCGTCAAAATGTACATTCCCCAAGAATATTGCAGAGTCGGGAGCATTCCCGGGCCGCATCGACACATCCAGTTCGTCCGCGGTTACACGCGACGCATCGAGAGCTTTCGGTCGCGAACTGCGCTGCCCATGAGATCCATCGGAAGCCAAGATCACGTTGCCTTTGGCAACGCCCCGAGCAAGGCCGTTATCCTCCCGCAGGTACAGGATCGCTTCTTGCGCTTGCGCTTGCCGCTTCCCAGAGTTTGCCACCGGCTGTTGCAACACGACTTCCCTTGGATTTTTTTTCAGCACAGCATGCTGAGCATGGAGATAGAGCGGCGACGTGCCAGCAATGACCATATTGACTTGCGACTGTAGAGTAAGGGTGCTTTCGCCTGCATCGTACTTCGCGCCAATCGCCGAACCATTGACCCTCGGGATATGGAGTTCCACCTTCGATGGTGTCCATGCATTTCCTGTCTTTTGATTGAACACCAGATCGGTCGTCTTCAGGTGAATGGGATTCTTAAGTTCTTGGGGCGCCGTCTGATCAGGGTGGAGTACTCCCTCAGGATTCGATTGCAGATCGATTGAAACCTCGCCCTTGCTGGTCACATTGCCGGAGCGTTGGTCATATTCAAATTCTTTTCCATAAATCTGATCGAACCGCGAAGATTCCTTACCGTACATAGTGATTGTGACATCGTGGAGTTCAATCCGTCCGCCTTGTTTGAACTGGATGGCCTTCGCCGCCTGTAGCTTAAAAAGCGTTCTTCCCTGTTCAGACCTTGAGATAGTGAACCCGTGCGCGCTTTGCTTGATTTGTATATTCAGCTTTTCTGGCACCTGTTTCAGCGCATTCTGCACGCGATGGCGGCCGTAGAAATAGGCGGCAACAACAGTTACGCACACGAATATCGCAACTGCAGCGAACCATCGGCGAAGGCGGGCTACAGAAAAACGCATCGAATTTAGTGTAGTTGAAGACAATCCTTACGAAGCCTTGGCAGGCTCCAGAGTACGCGCAGAAGCAGCGGCTTTCTAGTATTCTGTCGTTTTCACAATGAATGAATTTCACGGACAGGCGGTATCATGGTCGATCAAGGACGGCGTCATCGAATTAGCGCTGCGCCGTGAACCTTGTAACGAGATCGGATCGCAGTCCCTCGCCGAGTTGGAACGGTTTACGGATGCTCTTCCGGAGTTAGAGCAATCCGCTTCCTCGATCATCCTCTACAGTGATCTGAGGTGTGGTTTTTGTGCAGGAGCAGACCTGCGCGAGCTTCACCGCCGTTCGCAGGAGATGGCAAAAACTGATGCGGTCAGCGGCGTGCGCCAGTTTCTGGAACGGACTCATCATGTGATGAACACGCTCGACGCTTCACCACTAACGACCGTCGCGGCCGTGCACGGGATTGTATTTGGTGGCGGGCTCGAACTGGCGCTGGTCTGCGATATCATCATTGCCGACAAAACTGCGCGTTTCTGTTTCCCCGAGTTGAGACTCGGACTGATTCCCGGCTTCGGCGGTATTCCACGGTTGAGACGCGACTTGGGAAATGCGGTCGTGCGTGACCTGCTGCTTACCGGACGCGGTTTCAATGCAACAAAAGCCCAGCAGATCGGTTTAGTGAGCCAGGTAGTAGGAGAAGGCGAAGCTCTGCGGGTAGCACGGTCAACCGCTGAACAGATCGGCAAATTCGATCGTCAAACTTCCGCCGCCGCAAAAAAGTTCCTAAAACCTCTTCCCCACGATCAGCTGAGGCGCGAGATCGACATCTTTTGCGATTTGTTTACCCGCCCTGCGGTTGAGGCTGGATTGAAAAAATTTGTGGAGAGTACGGACACACAACCATATCTACCGTGAACCCATTTGGCATGCCACGCACGGTTTTAGCGGATAGGAGCGAATCACGATGTCGGCGACACAACAAGAGACACTAGATGAAGTTTTGAATCTCGCGGCAGCCCAGTTCAAAGTCCCGCGTGAGAGCCTCGCTCCTGATGACGATTTTTTTAAGAAATTGGGAATCGACAGCCTTCAGGCTTTAAGTCTGCTCACAAGATTGGAGCACCATTTCAATATCGAGCTGCCGGACTATGAGATGCAGGGCGTTTCAGATTTCAAGACGTTGGCGCAGCGAATTCAAACGAGGCTGTGATCTTGCCTCAGGAATGAGCGCTGGTCAATCCAGTAACGGATGAATACAAAGGCGGCGCTCCGAGACCGAATCCAGAGATTCAACAACAAAGTCTTCGTGCCTTAGTATCTCCGTGTTGAAATAGACCTTGAATGCTTGATCTCGATCAGTACACATCTTTAGGGGCTGCGCTTACGGCTGCGTTAGACCGCTGGCCGAATGAGACCTGTTTGATCGAAGCCGACCGAGATCGCGAGCGCACGCGCCTCACATACTCCGACTTCAAGCAGATGGCTTCGCCACTCGCCCGTGCTCTGCAGGATGCAGAGCTGCTCCCAGGCAATCACGCCGCCATCATCATGACCAATCAATCGAAGTGGTTGATCAGCGCCTACGCGATTTTGCAAAGCGGTGGCGTTCTGGTTCCATTGGATTACAAACTTACGGCGCGTGAACACCTGCAACTTCTCGCGCATTCGAGAGCCAGATTTTTGGTCATTGAGTATCACTTGTGGCGAGCGATCCTCCAGGAAGCGGATTTTAAGGACCACAAGCTAAAAATTGTGTTGGTTACGGAGGCCCCACCGAGCGCGGATCTGCGCGGCGGATATCGCTGGGAAGAGTTTCGCCGCAAGGGCGATCCCACCCTTGTCTCACGCAAACGAGAAGATCCGGCGTGCATCGTCTATTCCTCCGGCACGGGCGGCACACCGAAAGGATGCGTGCTCACGAACGACAACTATTTAGAACAGTGCAAATCGCTTACAGCGTGGTATCCATTCTGGCCAGGCGTTCGCTATCTGAGCATTCTCCCGACGAACCACGCCATCGATTTCATGGTCGGATTTATTGGGCCCTTCGTCTGTGGCGCGTGCGTCGTGCATCTACGAACTTTGCGCCCTGAATTTGTGCGGGACGCCTTCGTGCGCTACAAGATCACCTACGTCAGCCTGGTTCCCATGGTACTCAAGAACCTAGAGCGTGGCATCCGGGCCAACTTCGAATCCTTGCCCGCGCCGAAGCGAGTTTTGTTTCCCGTGCTGATTGCGATTAACAAAGCGTTGACTCGCAAGCGGCCGAACGTAGAACTCAGCCGCAAACTCTTGCCGCAAGTTCATAAGGCGTTCGGCGGCGAATTGCTGACCATGTTCACCGGTGGGGCCTTCATGGATCCTGCGACCTTACAGTTTTTCTATGATCTCGGCATCCCCGTGGCGAACGGCTACGGCTTAACCGAAGCCTGCACTGTGCTCACCGTGAATGATTTAAAACCATTTCGCCCGGACACGGTTGGCAAACCGCTGCCCGGAGTTCAACTTCGCATTTTTAATCCAGACGGCGCAGGCGTGGGAGAAGTTGCAGCGCATAGCAAGACAATCATGTCGCACTATCTGGACGACCCAGCCCTCACCGCGGAAACCATCGTAGATGGATGGCTGCTTACCGGGGACCTGGGGCGTCTGGATTCTTCTGGTCACCTACAGTTACTTGGGCGCAAGAAGAACATGATCGTGACGGAAGGCGGGAAGAACATCTATCCCGAGGACATTGAGTCCGCCTTCGACGGGCTTCCGGTAAAGGAGTACTGCATTTGTGCCGCGAATTACATTTGGCCGAAGAATGAACTCGGCAAAGAGGGGCTGGTGCTGATCTTGCATCTGGAGCAGAAACAAGAGTTTACAGATTCATTGAAGGAAGAGCTGTCAACTCTTAACCATCTCCTTCCAGATTTCAAACGTGTCGCTGGATACATTCTTTGGGAGAAGGATTTTCCCCGTACAGCATCACTAAAGATCAAGCGCAACGAATTGGCGGATGAAATTGGCAGCTCACTGGAACGCTCGGCGGTAAGCCAGCTTTGAGCGCAAGCGGAAAATATTTGGCGATCGTCAATCCGGCAGCCGGCGGCGGCCGCTCGCGTGAGCTCCTTTCTTCTGCTTTGACGCGTTTGCGCGACCGCGGCATCCAGGTCGAAGTGCGTGAGACGAATGCCTCCGGACACGCTTCCCAAATTGCGCGGAAAGCCTGGGGTGAAGGCTATCGAAAGTTTATTTCGGTCGGCGGAGATGGGACTTCCTTTGAAGTTGTGAATGGGCTGTTTCCTATCGAACAGGCCACTGAGACTCCGACCCTGGGCTTTCTTCCGTTGGGCACCGGCAATTCCTTTTTGCGGGATTTTAGCGAAAAGGGCGTGGAATACGCCATGGAATCGCTTATGGTCGGTCGCTCTCGAAAATGTGACGTATTGCGCTTGCGACATCAGGATGGGGTGCTGCACTATATCAATCTTCTCAGCGTTGGATTCACGGCGGACGTAGCCACGATGCGCGCTCGAAAATTTGCACGCTGGGGCGAGCTTGGTTATCAAGCCTCGATTTTCATCTGCCTGGCGCGGTTCCGCAGGCGACCATTCCCTCTCAGTGTGGATGGAGAAGGGAGAATTGATCGACGGCCTTGCTTGTTCTTGACTTTTAACAACAGCAAATTCACCGGCGGCACAATGATGATCGCTCCTGATGCTTCGACGAATGATGGATTAATCGAATATGTTCGCTGGGGGCCCATCGGCCGCGTGGGACTGATCCGCAACCTGCCGACGCTATACGATGGCACGCATACGCAGCATCCGTTGGCGGAGGTGCGTAAAGTTCACCGCGTCGATTTTCAAGTTGATGGGCCAGTGGATGTCATGGTCGATGGTGAAGTAATCACACTAGAGTGCCGAAGCCTGGATGTTCTGCCTGGCGCATTAAATGTAGTGGCATAGATAAAGATTGCAATGTCGAAGCTCTCAGAAGAAAGAGACCAGCAGACGGGCGCACCGGCACGAGGACCTCGTTGGATTTGGCTTGGCGCAGCGGTCGCGACGGTTGTGCTCGCTTGGGGAACCTACTATTTCGTTTTTTATCAGCAACCCGTCAGCACCCTGGATGAATTCGCAAAATGCCTGAATGCGAAAGGCGCCAAGATGTATGGGGCGTGGTGGTGCCCGCATTGCGCGGACGAAAAGAAATTCTTCGGCAACTCTTTTGAGTACGTGAACTACGTCGAGTGCAGTCCTTCAGGCGAACGGACACAAAACAATATCTGCAAGGCAGCCGCGATTAAAAACTATCCCACGTGGCAATTTGCCGACGACTCACGCATGGAGGGAACGCAACCATTAGCCGCGTTGAGCAAAAAGACAGGATGTCCGCTCCCATGAGCGAAAGTTCGCGCGAGATCGGAATGATCCAGAAGAAAATACCAGCGGGGCTGATGACCGCAATTGCGCTGGTTGCGGTTGCGGGAGTAGTTGTCTCCTCCTTTTCCCTGCACCATCATTTCGGCACGTCAGCGACCTCTTTCTGCGACTTCGGACAGTCGTTCAACTGTGACATAGTGAACCGCAGCAAATATTCGACCCTGCTTGGCGTACCTGTGGCACTGATTGGAGTGCTCGGCTATTTGATCATCCTTGCTCTGGCCACTGTCTATCGCAGCAAGGCGGAAACACCGGTGTTTCTGGCAATCGCATCAGCTGCCGGACTTGTGTTCTCGCTCTATTTGACTTACGTGGAAAAATTCCTGTTGTCCACATGGTGCGTTCTCTGCCTGACGTCCCTTGTCCTTATCTTCAGTGTGACAGTGCTCAGCTTCACGGTAGCGTCAAAATCGATGCAACGGGGTTAGCTACTCTGCAGCAATCCGGACTGGTGCTTGCTTTTCCGAAATCGGCCGCGATTGCTTACCCTTTATTGTGGTGATTGCGACCACGCTGATCAGGATGAGCGCTGTCCCCAGCACCGTGCGATGACCTACCGCCTCCCCTCCCAGGGCCGCTCCCAGAATTACCGCCACCACCGGATTGACGTAAGCGTACGTTCCCACCTTAGTTGGAGATTCGTAGTGCAGAAGCCAAACATAAGCGGTGAACGCAATGATGGATCCAGCAACGACTAAATAGAACAGCGAGAACCATGCGGCGGGGGAAATGCTGCGTAAATGAAAATGCGCCAGTTCACCAGCAATGATCGCGAGCAACAACAATTGAACACCGCCGGAGAACATTTGAGCGGCCGCGCTCATCGCCTTGGACGCGGGTAACTTCACCTGGCGCGTGATGATCGTGCCAATCGACCATCCGCAACAGGCGACCAGCAAGGCGATAGCGCCGCGATGGTCGACCGGAGCCTCGCCCAGTGAGCCGCGAGGGTTCATGAGGACCGCAACACCAACAATTCCGATAGCCAGACCAAAAGCAAGGCGAATCGTGAGGCGATATCGGCGGAAGAAAACAATTTCAAATAGAGTGATGAACACCGGGATCAAAGCGAGAATGACGGCGGCAATCCCGGATGGGACACGTTGCTCGGCCCAGAACAAGCAAGCGTAGTCGATCAAGAACATCAGGAAGCCGAGAAACGTTGCGCCTCGCCACTCAAGCCATGTGGGAGACGCAACTCCCGTGAGCCGCATCCATCCCCACATCAACACGCCGGCCGCCGTAAAACGCAGCCCAGCCATTAAGAAGGGTGGGAATTCCCGCACGCCTATGCGGATCGCCAGGTAGGTCGATCCCCATACGAAGTAGATGATGGCGAACGCCAGCAGAATTTTCCATGAAGCAGGACGTGCGATGGTAGTCACTTACCCATGATACGGGGGACTACACCACGGGAGTGCGCAGAGTGGACAAGTATATGAGGCCGGTTAACGTACTTCGACGGGAGTCGTCTCGGTTGCAGTCCGCCCGAATAAATATTCGATCAGCCATTCCTGGCTTGCTCCCGTGGGCTTGAATTTCCACTTCTGCGAAGACTCAAGCGCCAGCCGGGCAAAATACCGGCTCGGGCCAGGCGAGGCGAGAGATGCGGAAGAAACGTCGCCTGTCGGCGCGACCGCAACGCGCACTTTTACATGCACGTGTCCCTGAATGGTGAGACGCGCACTAGTTGGCACGTTGGGTAGAACCCGCTCGACAACAGCCCCTGCGCGGGCGTCATTGAGAGCCGCATTCGAAGGCGCCGAACGTGTGCTGGTTGACGGCATGATCATCGGCGTAGGCTTCGGAGCCGCAACAACCGGTTGCTTAGTTACTGCCGTCGTGTGTGGAGGCACAGCGTCGGTGGCCGGGGTATGACGCGTATGTGCAGCCGTTTCCTCCTGAGTAGGGACAGCGGGAACAAGTTGCTTTTGAGTTGAACGCCTTGCTACTACCGCTAATATCAGGATCGCGGCAGCGATTACGGCTAACGTGGGCGCGGCAATTTTCTTTTTCGGCGCAGGCGCCAGCGCAACCTGGGGCGCAGGCGGTACTTGGCTCGTGAGTTCCCTCACCCTCTGCACTGAGCACCTGGAAGGGGGGTTGATTCGCAGGCATTCGCGCGCAATCAGCGAGTACGGCGCTGGAATTGATTTCGGCACTGCGGGATCGACTTGGGCCGACTTGCTCCACGTAAGCGGTCGTTGTTCAAGAATGGCAACCAGTGTCATTCCTAGCGACCATACGTCGGAAGCAGGGGAGAGCACTGCGGACTCGATCTCCGGCGGATCATAGGCGGTCAATTGATTTGCCTTCACCGCCTGATCAAATGACCTAATGCTGTCTACTGAAAGCTTCAGTTGGTTCTTGATCGCAAAGATGTTTGACGGCTTGATTCGTCCATGTACCAAGCGTTTTGCGTGAAGATAAGAAAGCGCCTCAAGGACAGGCGGTAGAAGTTCCATAACTTCGACAGATGAGAGCGGTCGAACGGGAAGTATCTGATCGAGATTTTCTTCACCGTATTCTGTCACGCAATATACCCACTGTGATCCCGTAATCTGACAGTGACCGGCCTCGAAGATCCGCAACAGGTTGGAATGCGCCAGGGTCGCGGATTCTTTCCAGCGCGAGATTTGCTGGGCCGCGTTCACGCTTTCTGCGCGAACGATCTTTATGGCTGCCGATTGTGGCGAATGACCCGCCAGTTCCGTGCGAAAGACGGCGGTGCTTGCCGAACCTCCGAGCCATTCAAGCAGAGGAAATTTTCCGTTGACGACCTGGCCTTGCCAGCGTTCCTGGGCAACTGCAGCATTCATAGGGTTCACTCGTCAGGCAGAATTGTAAGTCCAAATCGGCTACGACTACGAACACCGCAGGCCATTTACCTCAGGCGAAGTAACCACTGGCCGGCGGGCTCAAGCGCACCGGAAATTGGATTGGTCGAGCACTGAACTGAAGTTTCGGCAGGCGGCTGGACCAGCCGTGACTAGGCCATCATAGGCACTTCGAAGCCATCAGGCAAGAACCCGGCGAGTTCCATGGCTTTGGCGGCCTCCGAGTTGCGCATAAAGGTGTTCCAAACGAATTCTGTGCGGGCATTTTCAGCCATCAGCATGGTGATTCCCACGTCGATCCCGATTACATCGCGGCTTACCCATCCCGTAAGCGGGTTAAAGGCGTCCACAAAACCGTATTCCTTCCAAATCTGCTTGCCGTAGTACCCGCGCAGATTCTGCAGAACGGTCATTGATTCGCGGAACAGGAACGGCAGCGAACCGGCGGAAGCGGCTGGAACGATACTACCGTCGATGGGACCTAAAATGGGTGGGCCACCCCAGGCCACGTAGCCTGCGCTCGATTCGGAGGCGCTGATGCCCCATACATCTTTGGAATAGCAAGGGAAACGCTGACTGAGCTCTTCGCAGAACTCGCGGTGAGCCAACGAAGCAATCACGGAGTTCTCGAAATAATTCGCGTACTCATCGTGCTTGAAGCGGAAATCGAACCAGGCATGAGAGAACTGGTGAACAAACAATGGCGCATGACCCGAAATGTATTGATGCCCGCGGTAGACCATCTTCGGCCGTTTGATCGCGTGCCAGGACTCCGGCGGGATAGGATGTGTGGGCGATCCAATTGCCAACAGGTACAGCATCATGGATTCGCAGTAGGAGTCCCAGCGGTGGGGATTAAATCCGTCCTCTGGAGTCCAATCCAATGCGAAAGTCTTTCCTCCGTTCAAAGCCCAGGGCCAGTCAATCCGGTTGTAAATGCTTGTGGCGTCACGCGCGATCTGGTCGTTCAAAAAATGTTGGCGGCATGTAAGAACACCGCACAGCAGAATGGCGGTGTCGATTGGAGATATTTCGGAGTTCACCGCCCGCTTCCCGCTTTTCGGGTTTAGATAGTGATAGAAGAAGCCGTGTTCGGTTTGGACGTGATTTGCAAGTACATCCAGAGTTCGTGCGACCCGTTTTTCGATCTCAGTATGGGACCGGTATTGGCGTTGATCCCCGATGCACAGCGCGGTCAAACCGAATCCGATCGCTGCAATGCTTGAAATGTCACAACCCTTGGCGCCGTCAGCCCTGGCCCGGTCAAGAATCAAACCGCTCCCCGAATCCGCTTCATTCCAGAAGTATTCAAAGGCAGTTTGCTGGATCTCGTTCAGCAGAGTGGCATCGTTGACCGGGAGGTCAGGCGGCCCAGTCAGCAGATCGGTAGCGACAATCTTCCCAGCAAACGGAAGAGTTGCGGCCCCGGTCAGCGCCACGCGAAGGAATTGACGGCGGCTCGAAAACATCGTAGATGCAGTCCCATGATTATGAAGCAGAGTTCCTGAATCGCAAGCTCTAAAACCTCTAAAAATGAAACTTCTTCCTCATATCCGGAAAAAAATTCACGAAAAAAGCGCTCAACTTGAAACGATTACCTAAGTTTGCACAGCTCGCGGCTGGAAGCGAGGGAACTCTGAATGGATGTGTCACGGATGTAATAAGGGGAAAAGCTTAGCTGGAACGTAGGCGGAATCTATAATGAAGGAAGCGGGCGAAATGCGGACGGCATAGCAATCAAGTCTGCGTGGGGGTGGCCACGGTTGCCCTTTAGCTTGTCAGCAAGTTGAAGGTCGCGTTTAGGTCAAACCACAAGGCAGATTTCGGCATCTCTGGTGATGCCATCATTGGAAGTGGGTAGCCGGGCTCAGGACTCAGCCAAATGTCACAAAAGGAGACTTTTTGGAGCAGTTGGCAGGAGCGCCTCTCAGCCCTCCGCAACGTCCCTCCTGTCCTTAAAATTGTCTGGCAGTCCGGGCCGGGCGTGGTCACGTTCGGGATCGTCGCCCGGATTGTAGCGGCACTCCTTCCGATTGGGTTGACCTACGTAGCCAAATTAATCATCGATATTGTCAACAACTCCATCAAGAGTCACCAGTCGGTCCCAGACCGGCTTTGGTGGCTTGTGGCCGCGGAATTCACTCTCGCCATTCTGATCGGTGTCGTGGGGCGGATGATGGATTACGCCGACGCTTTGCTGGCCAACAAATATACGCGTCACGTAAGCATCCAAGTCATGAAGCACGCGTCCCAGTTAGACGTGATCGCTTACGAAGATCCTGTTTTTTATGACCGGCTGGAGCGCGCTCGCGTGCAAGCCACGGATCGCCTGGTAATGATCCAGTCCATTGGACGACTGGAACTACAGCTGATCACCGCGGTGGGGTGGTCGGTTGCGGTAATGTTTTATTCGCCATGGCTGATGCTCCTGCTGATCGCGGCAGTGCTGCCCGCATTTCTTGGGGAAACTCACTTCGCATTTCTTGGATACGCAAAGAATTTTCGCCAGACCCCTATCAAACGCCAGCTCGATTACCTTCGCCAAGCCGGAGCCACGAAAGAAGCCGCGAAAGAACTTAAGCTGTTCAATCTTGCCAACTTTTTCACCCAACGCTTCGCCAAGCTCTCTGACATAATTTATGAGCAGGACGTCGACCTGGCCAAAAAGCGGCTCGGAATCGGGTCGGTTTTATCGATTATCAGCACCGGCGGGTACTACGGCGCTTATGCGTATGTGATCTGGCGCACGGTAGCGGGCAGACTGAGTATCGGCACCTTTTACTTCCTTATCACTGCCATCATGCAGGCCAGCAGCACCATTCAGCAGGTCTTCTCCACGCTTTCGGGAATCGCTGATCAGGCATTGTTCCTGACCGACCTGCTTGCCTTCTTCGAGATGAAACCCACCATCCAGTCGAAGCCGAACGCATTGGCGGCGCCTCGGCCGATTCGCCTAGGATTTGAATTTCGCAACGTCACCTTCCAGTACCCGGGGAATGAGCGGAGAGTCATCGATCACCTGAATTTCCATTTACATCCTGGAGAGCGGGTAGCGCTGATCGGTGAGAATGGCCAGGGCAAAACGACTTTGGTAAAGCTGATCACGCGTCTTTACGATCCCACAGACGGAGAAATTCTGCTCGACGGAGTTGATCTTCGCGAGTATGACCTCGAAGATTTGTATCGTGAGATTGGTGTCATATTTCAGGATTTCATGCGTTACGAGATGACCGCGCGCGAGAATATCGCGGTTGGCAAAATCGATCAAGTTGAAAATCTTCCCACTTTGAAGGAAGCGTCCGAAAAGAGCCTGGCAGATGAGGTCATCGCCAGACTTCCAGCACACTTTGAACAAATGCTAGGACGCCGATTCGAAGGAGGAGTGGACCTTTCCGGGGGCGAATGGCAGAAGCTCGCACTCGCCCGTGCCTACCTGCGCGACTCACAATTGTTAATTTTGGACGAACCGACCGCAGCCCTCGATGCCCGAAGTGAGTACCAGGTTTTTCAAAGGTTCGCTGAATTGACTACCGGCAAAATGGCGCTGTTCATTTCCCACAGGTTCTCGACCGTGCGCATGGCAGACCGCATCGTAGTACTTGAGAGCGGCCGAATCGTAGAAGAAGGAACTCACGAGAAACTTACGCGTATGGGTGGCCGCTACGCCGAGATGTTCGAGTTGCAAGCCGCCAGTTACCGCTGATTGCATGCCCCAGAACACGCACATTGAACTGATCGAAAGCGAAGCTGAGCGCGTACCGCAAGGCGCTAAGGAAGCAGCTCCGGATTTTGAGCATCTGCGGAGTAGTGCCGCCGAGTTGTCCCGTTTGCTGGCGTGGAACCCGGGCGTGCAAACGTCTTCGTTCTACACCGTCCGCTGGAATGCAATGGCAGTAGTGCTCAAGCCCGTCCTGGAGCAAATAACGAAAGAGGGCCGTACAGATTCGGAATCCGACGATCATCGCTGGATTCGCGAGAATACCCCCTTGCTTGGGTCGCATCTGGGGAACACCAGAAATGCGTTCAAACTGCTGAATCGCATGCCCCACGTCAAGACGCCCCGTGGAACAACAATTCCGCGAGCTGCAGGGATCGCCGAAGCATTTCTACACGAAGTGGACTTTGAATTCAGCGAAGCTGGGTTTCTGGCTTACCTGGGCGCGTATCAAGAATTGATTCCGCTGAAATTTGGAGAGCTGTGGGCGCTAATTCCATCTCTCGAGTTAGTACTTCTCGAGCAGATTGCCGTTAGGGGCCGCAAATGCCTCGAAACTCCCGAACAGACGCATATGGTGGGTGTCTGTGTTCGGAGCCTGCGCGAGATGAGCCAGTTGCACTGGAAAGACGCGCTGGATTCACAGATTGTATTTGACAAGGTGTTGCGCGAGGACCCTTCGGGTTTTTATCCGAAAATGGACTTCGACAGCCGTGATTTGTATCGCGAACGGGTAGTGAAGATTGCCGAGCGCTCGGACTCTACAGAGATGGAAGTTGCGCAAGCCGCGCTGATGTTGGCACAGAATGTACAAAGGAGCTTCGAAAATCCACGCGAAGGTACCCGGCAATCCCATGTTGGCCACTACCTGATCGGGCCAGGTGCGAAAGAATTGCACCGACGGGTTGGCTTTCGGCCGCCGCTCGGCTGGAAAATCAGACACTTTCTGCGTGTTCATCCGGATGAGTTTTACCTGCCGGGCATTGAAATCCTCACGTTTGGGATTATGTCGGCTATCGTGCTTCTGTTAACGAGCACGAATACTTCGCCGGGATTGATTCTATTTTCCATGCTGTTGTTGCTCCTGCCCTCTTCGCAAAGCGCGGTGCAGGTAATGAACTATCTGACGACGGCGTTGCTGCGTCCTGAAATTCTTCCCAAGCTCGATTTCTCCAAAGCCATACCCGACGACTGCACAACTTTGGTCGCGGTACCGGCTCTGCTATTAAGCGAGAAGCAAGTAGACAAGCTCGTCCGAGACATCGAAGTCCGTTATCTTGGAAACCACGATCCGAATCTGCATTTTGCGCTGCTCACCGATTTACCCGACTCGGCCGTACCCTCGAACGAAGACGATCCGCTAGTGGATTTGTGCGCGAAGTTGATCAAAGAACTGAACGAAAAATATTCCAGCCGCGGAATGGGTGCGTTCCTGCTACTCCATCGCCATCGGGTTTACAACCCGCGCGAAAAGGTCTGGATGGGATGGGAAAGAAAGCGCGGTAAATTGATGGACCTGAACCGCTTGCTTACCAGCCATTACGACAGTTTTCCCGTCAAAGCAGGCGATCTCTCGGTCTTGCAACAAGTGCGTTTTGTGATCACGCTGGATGCGGACACTGATGTCCCTCGCGGCGCTGCGCAGAGGATGATAGGAACTCTCGCCCATCCGCTGAACCAGGCGATCATCGATCCCGAAAAGAACATCGTCGTGGCGGGATATGGAATCTTGCAGCCGCGCGTACGCGTCAGTGTGCAAAGCGCGTCGCGTTCGCGTCTGGCCAATATCTATTCCGGTCAGACCGGAATGGATATTTACACCCACGCCGTCTCCGACGTTTATCAGGACCTGTACGGTGAAGGAATTTTTGCCGGAAAAGGAATTTACGAAGTTTCTGTCCTTCAGAACGTGCTCGAGCACCGCTTCCCGCAGAACGCACTCCTGAGCCATGATTTGATCGAAGGCGCTTACGCACGCGCTGGCCTCGTGACCGATATCGAAGTTGTCGAAGACTATCCTTCACACTACAGTGCATATAACCGCCGGAAGCACCGCTGGCTTCGCGGCGATTGGCAAATCACGAGCTGGCTTTTTTCACGCGTACCAGACGAAACGTGGCGAATGGTTCCGAACCCCATTTCGCTGGTTTCCCAGTGGAAGATCCTCGACAATCTACGCCGCAGCCTCGTGGAACCGGCGACGTTTCTTTTGTTCGTTTTGAGCTGGCTGGTGTTGCCGGGTTCGGCACGGAACTGGACCATTGCCGCAATCTGCATTTTGTTCGTTCCGCTTTGGTTCGAGTTTCTATTCAATTTAGTGCGGTCCTTCGCCGAAAAGAAGCTCTCCGTTGCACGGGACGCTCTGCACACGTTGTTCACGGCGAACTTCACCATTCTGTTGAGCTTGATCTTTCTTGCTCATCAGATGTTGGTTGCAATGGACGCGGTGGTGCGAACGATTGTCCGGCGCGTGTTCACGCGTCAGCGGCTCCTCGAGTGGGAGACGGCAGCGGAAGCTGAAATAGGGGGCGAAAAGCGTACTCCAGTGGACATGTATCTTAACTGGATGCCGGTCATCGCCGTGGGCCTGGCAGGACTCATATATCTGGGACGGCGGCCTGCGTTCTTCTCCGCACTTCCCATCCTGGTACTCTGGGGCAGCAGCAAGCTGGTATCAATGTGGCTGAACCGTCCGCCACAACTTTCCCGGACTGAAGCTTCAGAAAAGGACCGCCTGTTCCTGCGACGAGCAGCAGTTCGAACCTGGAGATACTTCTCGGAGTTTAGTACGGTTGAGCACAACTGGCTGATCCCCGACAACGTGCAGCAGGAACCGTTTGTTGTGGCGCCACGAGTTTCCCCGACAAATGTTGGCCTGTTGTTGAATGCACGGCAGGTGGCATGTGAATTCGGATATCTTACTGTCCCGGAGTTCGTTGACCTCACCGCGAAAACATTGAACGTGCTTCGCAACATGCCGCGTTACCGTGGGCACCTTTACAACTGGTACGACACGCAAACTCTTGAGCCTTTGCCGCCGCTCTTTATTTCCACCGTGGACAGCGGAAACCTGGTTGCATCATTGTGGACTTTGCAACAGGGATGCCTCAGGATTCTGGAACAGCCGGCGCTGCGTCCACAATTGGGCGAGGGCTTTCTCGACCATCTGCGGATTTTGGTGGACCTGAAAGCTATTCCGCGATCTCTGTTTCGGCGAATCGAGCAAAAGGCCGAAAGCGAAAAATGGGCAAAGTCCCTTCTGCGCTTTCCGCATCGTCCGCTGGAGCGGATGTCAGATCAGGAAGATGGAGTGAGACGGCCGAGCGATCTAAATTGGTTTGGTTCGCAGGCGCTGAATCGGTTGGTACAGTTCCGACAATTTATAGTGCGATTTGTGCCATGGATGCTTCTCGATTTTGAGGAACTCAGAAAAGATGCGACGCTCGGGACACCTAAAGAAGACGTTCCTTTGAAAGAAGTGCCGGAGGTTTTGACAAAGTGTGAAACTAGGCTGCAGCGTGCGATCGATGGTCTGCCACTTTCCGACGCGGCTTGCGAGGCGCGGCGTGTGTCATTGCAGCGATTGCTGTCTATGGTTGCAGGGGCAAGGATGGACGCCACCCGGCTGATTCAGGAGATCCGAATTGTTGCAGACACCGCGGGTAAGCTTGCTGATGAGATGGAATTTGGATTTCTGTGGAGTGCACGCCGCAAGTTGCTTTCAATTGGTTTTGATGGAGGAACCAAGATCCTGCACGATGCGTGCTATGACTTGTTAGCTTCGGAATCGCGCACAGCCTCTTTTATTGCGATCGCAAAAGACGAGATTCCGCAGGAAACATGGTTTCTGCTGTCCCGGACTCACACGGTTGATCGCGGGCGCGCCATCCTGCTTTCGTGGACTGGCACTATGTTTGAATACCTGATGCCAGCGGTATGGATGAAGACATATCCAGGCACATTGCTCGACCGCTCGCAAACCGGCGCAGTTCTGACCCAGCAGGAGTACGTCGCTGCAAAGCGCATTCCATGGGGAATCTCCGAATCCTCTTATGCAACGCGCGATGCGGCCGGCAATTATGGCTATCACGCATTTGGGGTGCCGCAGTTAGCGATCTTCCACGGCGAAGTCAAAGCATTGGTGATCTCACCATATTCCACTCTTCTCGCGCTGAACACCTCTCCCAAAGCAGCCCTCAAGAACCTGCGGCGCATGGCGCATGATGGCTGGTTTGGCG
This sequence comes from Terriglobales bacterium, assembly GCA_036557105.1. Taxonomy (GTDB): domain Bacteria; phylum Acidobacteriota; class Terriglobia; order Terriglobales; family Acidobacteriaceae; genus Gp1-AA145. Next base: position 30,046 of record DATBIE010000183.1, on the reverse strand, counting down.
AGTATGGATTCTATGAGGCAGTGGACTTTAGCGCTTCACAAGATCGAATGTGGAGCCATGACTATGAACTCATTCGCTGCTGGATGGCACACCATCAGGGAATGAGCCTGCTGGCAATGGCAAATTTCCTCGCTGATGGCATTGTGCAAGCTTGGTTTCATTCCCATCCACGCGTGTTGGCGACAGAACTCCTGCTCGATGAAAAGCCCGCCAACATGCTCGCAGCTTGATTTCGAACGTTGCGTCGCGAGTGCCCTAACTATTTCTCTTCTGCCCTAGTCATTTCCTCGATCCATTGAAGGTTAGTTCTTCATTTTGTAAAGTTACGCTCAATTCTTTGCTAAGGCTGCGCGACAAAGAGTGATGCCACCACTCTGAATTCTTCGGCGCCAAGCAGCCCAAGTAACAACACCAATACTGGAGTGTCCATGAAAACATTCGTTTGCTTGCTAGTACTGTCAGTGTGCGCGTCTGCCGGAGTTTCTGTCTCCACCCCTGCGAAAACTAGTACGAGTTCCTCGCCAGTTCACTTCGTAGCAAAGGCAACCACGAGTTGCTCGAAGGGTGTTTACTCGATGGGAATCTATACCGCACCCTATGTTCTTTCCTACAAAGTAAAAGGATCAAGCATGAATACGTACCTGCCTCTAAAAGCAGGCACTTACCACACCATGGTCCAGGAGTGGGACAGATGCGGTCGGTCATCAAAGACCCCGATTACCATTACTGTCAAGAGCAGCACAGCTAGCACAATTCCCCTCAGCAGTCACGTCTTTGTTGTAATGGAAGAGAACCACAGCTACTCCAGCGTCATTGGAAGTTCCTCAGCGCCCTATCTCAACAGTTTGGCCTCGAAATACGCTGTTGCGACGCAATACTATGCCAACACCCATCCTTCAATCGGTAATTACTTTATGCTGACCACCGGACAAACTATTACGAACCACGATGGTACGTGCTCGACGATTAGCGCAGACAACATTGTCCGACATCTGCTCAATGCCGGGAAAACGTGGAAATCCTATGCGGACAGCTTACCGTACACGGGTTACACCGGCTGCAGCAGCGGCAACTACGTTAAGAGGCACAATCCGTTTGCGTATTTCTCGGATGTGGCAAATAGTAGCGACAAGAGCAACCTAGTGCCTTTTACCCAATTCTCGAAAGATCTGGCAAACGACGACCTACCACAATTCTCGTTTATCGTTCCAAATTTGCAGCACGACGGACACGACGGCACTCTTCAGCAGGCTGATGCGTGGCTCAAGACCAACATTGCTCCACTGATCGCCAGTTCGACCTTCCAGAAGGATTGTGTTCTAATCATCGTCTTCGACGAGAGCAAGGATTCGGATACGGCTCATGGTGGCGGGCATATCGCGGCTGTTGTGGTTGGACCGGGGGTAAAGCACGGCTACAAGTCCAGCAAGCTCTATCAGCACCAGAACACGCTCAAAACGCTGATGCGAATGATAGGAGTACAGACTTATCCAGGCGCGGCAAGCGGCGCGGAGATGATGAGTGACTTCTTCTGAGGCAATCGGGAAGGATGTTTTGTAGCGATTCTGACAATGGCGGCAGAGTTTATGCCGCCTTGTCAGATTTTTTTTCGTAGGTCCCCATCAATTCAGCCTGCGCGATTACATGCCCCTTCATTCCTGCCGAAAGCTGATTCTGTGTCGCTCCCGGCGCAAGATCAAGCATACTGTTGAGGGCAAATAGCCGGAAGAAATAGCGGTGCGTTCCTGAAGGCGGCGCTGGGCCCATATATCCAAGCTTGCCGCCATCATTTTTGCCCTGCACTCCGAGACCTGCAACCTGCTCTTCTCTGGGGACGTTCTCTTCGATGTGCCCGGTTTCCGGCGTGATGTTGTACACGAGCCAATGGATGAATCCGCCGTGTCGGGGCGCATCGGGATCATGCATGATAAGAACGAAGGATTTCGCCTCGGGTGGGGCATCCTTCCAAGAAAGTTCTGGAGAAACATTCTTGCCGTCCGTCGTGTAATAACTTGGGAGTTCGCTTCCCTGCTGGAATGTCGCGCTGGTGAGTTGCATGTCCGCTCCTGATATCGGCTGAATTTTCAGAAGCATGGTAGGGCACACGCGTTGCCCGAAGGCACGGCTATTCGGTAAATACCACCGACTGCAAGCCGGAAATCTCAAAGCGCTTGCGGCATCGCACGTTTTTACAACCGATGACGTCATCTTTGCGAAGCATGTAGGACTTGGCTTTCGCAAAACGCGCCCGGTCTCGTTCGTCAGCCTGTCGTGGGAGCTGGCGTTTTTTGGTGCGAACCAGCCAAGTGACGTCGTATTCCGCCGACTGGTGGCAATGGGGACAATTCAACGTGGCCGGCTTTCTCTCCGGCCGTTCATCAAAAAAGTCGCGTTCTTCCATACGTTCTCCCGAGACTGCTTTGATTATTCCATATTGGGCAGAGGCGGCGAAATTCAGCGGCAGCTAAGCTAAACTCTCAACAGGGACCGGCTAGATTTGAGCAGAAATGGCGAAACCTAAAAAGAAGAAACGATTCCGCGCTGTTTCCGCAGTGAAGGCTTTAGCGCGAGAGCGGATCGGCACGCCTCCGCCGGAGCAAGTCGTACCAGATCGCAAGAAGAAAGCATGGTTAAAAGAAAAGCACAAACCCACACTGGGGCGGATGCTACACGACGAATAGCATCCCGAGTTTATGAAGCCTTCTTGCGGTCCACGCTCCGCGCTGGCGGCAAATCATCTGGTCTTCCATATTCGTTATGGGTGTGCACCGGTCGTTCAGGATGATCGCCTGCATCTTCCACGCCTTCGACACGAGCCGATTCGAGCGCCTGATCAGTGTCGGCTAATTCGTCCACACTTTCGTTGTCGGTTTCCTCGATAGTCGAAAGGCGCTGCGGATCTCCGGATTGACCGGCACTCTCGGCACCAACTTCGCGCGGATCGGTACCCAATTCATCGGGAGCAGCTTCGTTGCCGCGCGGACGATCTTTCTCTTCTCGGTTCTTCTGCATTGGACCTCCTAAGATTTCTTTGGATGCCAAACCGTGATGAATGGATGATCGTCAGCGCCGGCGAAGGATCGACTGAGGCTCAGGCTGCGCGCAATTCTTCCAGCAGGTCAGCTTTAAGTTCCTCCTGCTTCGGAGCGCCTAACTTCTTGCCTGCTGAGGTGAGATAGAAAACATCGATAGCCATCTGGCCTTCCGTATCGATGAGGGCAATTTCAATGTTGCAGCCGAGATATGCAAAACGCGAAGAAATGCGGTGGAGGAGGCCGAGACGGTCCTGAGCAATGATCTGGACGAGGGTGCTGGTACCGGAGCACTCGTCGTCGAACTCAACGCGCGTTTCAACTTTTATCTTGGTACCATTTTTTGATTCGGAATGCATACGATCCCGCAACATGCGGTCAAGATCGACCTTATCTGCGAGCACATCAGCAATGCTGCTCTCGAAACGGGTCCATTCCGGCTGGTTTAGCTCCAGGGTGCGAAAAGGGTCGGTGAAATAAAAGGTATCGACGACAACGCTGGTTGAATTCGAAAACGCATCCGCCTTCACAATATTCATTCCCCAAGCGGCAAGTGTCCCTGCAATCTTGGTGAACACAAACGGACGATCCCTGGCAATGACAGCCAGCTCATACCAGTGGCGCCCATGCGCGAGATGAAGCTGAACAGGTTCGTCATCCAAGCGCGAAGCAAGTTCACAATGCTGCAGAATCTCCTCGGGGTGAAACGTTCGGAGGTAACGTCGCGGCAATCCATCAAGAAACGCCTTTAGCTTGGTGGATGATTGCGGATTCAAGTTCTGCACAAGCATCGTGCTCTCATCGGGCTCGGTTTGCGGGTGCACGCGCTGGTCGGCTGTGCGGCTCAGGCAATTCGAAGCCAAAATGTAGAGCTGCCAAACATTTTCCGCCTTCCAAGGCGTCAGGGCCTCCGGATTTACTGCTTTGATATCCGCGTAAGTCAGCAGAGAAAGCATCTTCAGCCGTTCCGGCGTGCCCACCTTATCGCAAAACGTCTGCACGGTTGCGGGATCGTAGATATCGCGGCGCAGCGTGGCAGAAACTTCCAGATGGCTGGCGATGAGAAACGAAACCGTCTCACGATCGCTTTGCTCAAGGCCAAGCCGGTGCATGCATTTTTGCGCAGCGTCGAGGCTGGTAATCAGGTGGTTATCACCGGGCATCCCTTTGCCGACATCATGAAGCAGGAGCGCCAAATAGAGCAGCTCCGGGCGTTCCAGCTCTTCGAGCAGACGGCCATAACGTTGGTCCCATTCCGACGTTGCTTTGCCTGCACGATGCAGACACTCAATCGCGAGAAAAGAGTGCTCATCCACGGTGAAGCGGTGATAAAAGTCTCGTACTACAAGGGAGTCGATGAGCTTGAATTCGGGCAATAACAACGTAAGCAGCCCGAGCGAATGCATGGCCCGCAGGGCGTCGGCTGCATGCGGCTCGACCAAGACTGACTGAAGATAACGCCAACTTTCCGGACCAGACGGCGGAGCGTCGATCAATGAGGGCAATACCTGTCGGATCCTGTTTTCTGTTGCAGGGGCCGGCTTTAAACCATGGTGAGCGGCGAAAATAAAAATTCGAAATAGCAAATCCTGATCGCGAACAGCGGAGGGCTGCTGCAAGAAGATCAGGCCATCGACCACGGAGAAATCCACGTTTGACAGACGGGATCGCCAATTCTGGAATTGCCGGTACAAAGACGATCGAGCGGCCGGCACGGCCTCGAGCAGGCGTAACGACTCGTGGTGGAGGGCGCGGGCATGACGAAAATAAACGCGCATCCATGCGGCGGCGTCAAGCCGCCCTACAGGTGTCATACCAATATGTCTCGCGGCACCTTCGTCCTGCGACTCCCATGCCAGCATATTGTCATCACGGCCTTGCCGGTAATGGAGGAAGGTGCGGACTGAGGCCAGGAACTCAAGGGCAGGCTGCAGCCTGTGAGTTGAGTCGGGCAGCAGCGATTCCGGCGCTGGCCAGCGGCGCTCTCGGTCGAATGCGGCCAGAGTTGCCATCCAGCAGGCAACGTTGTGGTCGCGCAATCCCCCAGGCGCTTCCTTCACGTTCGGCTCGAGGTGAAAAACTGTGTTGCCGTATTTCGCGTGGCGGGAACGAGTCACTTCCGCAAGCTGCTGGATGATGTAATTTCCTTCGCGAACAAAAAACTTCGGCAACGTCTTTTCTCGCAGGCGTTCAAACAGCTCGCGATCACCTGCCACATAGCGGCAATCGAGGAGCGAAATCGTGAACTCGACATTTTGGGGATCGAACTGATCGCATTCCGCGATGGTCCGCGTAGTGGGGCCCAGCTTCATGCGCAGATCCCATAATTCCTGGCAAAAATTGCGCACAGAGTCACGGAATGTGTCTTCAGTCGACCGGTCAGCGTGCAGGAACAGAATGTCAACATCGGAGTGGGGAAACAAGGACCTCCGGCCAAACCCGCCGAGCGCAACCAGGGCAAAGCCTTTCTGAGCTCCGCCTGAAATCAGCTCTCCCCAGAGTCGCTGCAGGACATATTCGACCAGGCTTGTGCGCGCGGCGAGGGCATCCGGGCCGTTCCCGGTTTTTGCGAACGCCTCCTGAATACGCGCAGATTCGCTCCAATAAAGATCGCGGAGTTCGGTGCGAAGGGTGGCTGCTGTGCTCATCTGGTAGCGGTTGGGGCCGCACGAGGCGGTGCAGATTAATTTAAATGTCGCCCCATAACGGTGGAAATTGAAACTATTTATGGGAGGAATCAGGAATGGTTATCGGGCAGGAACGAGCTTCGAGCAGTGAGCAAACAAGCCGATCCAGAGCCATATTCCCTCTTGCCCGGGCGGCGGGCGACTCATTGCTCGAATTTCTCACAATGCATTCTCGCCGCGCTCTTCGTTGCGGATGCGGATAGCGTCGTCGATTCGCGAGAGGAAAATCTTCCCATCGCCGATTTTGCCAGTCTGCGCGGACGAGGTGATGGCCTGTTTGACTTTGTCCACAAGATTGTCGGACACGACGATTTCAATCTTGATCTTGGGAATCAAATCAACCGTGTACTCACGCCCGCGATATACCTCAGTGTGGCCCTTCTGACGGCCGTGACCACGCACTTCGATCACCGTCATTCCTTCAATACCGATTTCGTGTAACGCGTCTTTGACTGCATCCAGTTTCGAAGGCTGAATAATGGCTTCTATCTTCGTCATATTGTCGTGATCCCCAAGGAAATTTTTGTCTGCTTCATCCGGCAATCCGCACAACATCAACTAGGCCGAAACTTCCCAGTAGTAGCCTTCCTCGCCATGTTGCGATAGATCCAGCCCCATGACCTCATGCTCCTGAGTGACCCGCAATCCAACAGTGACATCCACGATTTTTAGAATGACTAAAGTACCGACGATAGCGAGGCCCCAGGCAATGGCCACGCCAACCAGCTGATTCAGAATCTGATGATAATTGCCTTCTATCATTCCCGAAGGAAGCGCGTTTCCCTGCGCATCTTTGAAGATCGGATTGATCGCGCTGACAGCAAAGACCCCGGTGAGCAATGCCCCAAGCGTTCCGCCTGCCCCGTGAACGCCGAATGCATCGAGCGAATCGTCATATCCAAAGCGCGCTTTAACGGCTGCAACCATGAAGAAGCAGAAAGCGCCGGCGACCACGCCGATAATCAGGGCTGACATTGGGCTGACGAATCCCGCTGCCGGAGTAATTGCAACCAACCCAGCTACTGCGCCGGAAATGGCACCAAGCGCGCTGAATTTTCCATTGCGCCAGCGCTCGGCCAGGCACCATCCAATCACCGCGGCAGCCGCGCCGAAATGAGTGGCCACAAATGCGCTGGTTGCGAGCCCACCTGATCCCAAAGCGCTGCCGGCGTTGAAGCCAAACCAACCCACCCACAACAGACACGCACCCACGAAGCTCAACACAACACTATGGGGCGGCATTGGCTCTTTTGGATATCCAAGACGGCGTCCCAGATAGAGCGCGCATACCAGGGCGGAAACGCCGGAGGTAACGTGGACGACAGTGCCGCCGGCGAAATCGAGAGTCGGGAAACGCCCGCCCAGTGCAGCATTCAGCAAACCGCCCTTGCCCCAGACCATATGTGCCATCGGATCGTAAACAATGATGGACCATAAGATCATAAACAACAGCATGGCGCTGAATTTCATGCGCTCGGCAAAGGCGCCGGTGATCAGCGCCGGGGTAATGATGGCAAACATCAACTGGTAAATCATGTAGGTTTGCAGCGGAATGGTGGCCGAGTAGTCAGTGTCCGGCTGCAGGCCCACCGCGCGCAGGAACAGATTGTGAAATCCGCCGACAAAACCGTTGCCTGAACCGAATGCCAAGGTATAGCCGCAAATGGCCCACAGAACCGAGATGACCGCCATCATGGCGAAGCTTTGGAGCATGGTGGAAAGGACATTCTTCTTGCGCACCAAACCGCCGTAGAAAAGCGCCAGTCCCGGCCCCGTCATCATGAGGACCAGCGCGGAACTGGTGAGCATCCACGCATTGTCGGCAGAACTCTTGGCGTCTGCGGTTTGCTGTTGCAGTTGGGTGATGGCTTGCGACTGCGCATCAGGTTCGTTGGAAGAGGCAGCCGCAGGAACCACGACGCCCCATAAATTCGCGGAAAGCACGAAGAACAGCAAAAACATTCTTGAGCAAAGCAGTGAAGTCAGCTTCAACGCGCAGCCTCCGTACTCAATGTGCACGAATCTCAGCAAAATCCAGAGATCGATGCCGGAATCCTACGCGCTGAAACTTGTTCTGTGAATTAAGAAATTTTTTTGGAGACGATCAGGAATGTTTATGCTCGGCAACTTCGATTCGCGCCTGAGCACGGCGCACTTTGCCGAGATCCCTTGAGACTTCATCTTGCGTGTGGGCCGATTTCAAGGACTGTTCTGCTTGCGCGAGATCCTGCTGCGCTCTCGCCAGATCGATCTGTTCGGCGGGTTCGACGGTTTCAGCGAGTACGATAACGCGATCAGGAAGGATTTCTGCAAATCCCCATGCGGTGGAAAACCGTCGCACCTGGGACCCGGAACGATAGCTGATCTCGCCCGCGCCGACTTCAGTGATGAGCGGCGCATGACCCGGCAGAATGCCCATGTATCCGTTTAAACCGGGGATTTGCACTTCTTCCGCCGTGTCCCGGACCACCAGCTTTTCCGGCGTGACAATTTCGAGATGGAAAGAATCGGGCATTTGTCGTGGCGTTAGGTCTTACGCTGCTACTTTCAATTTTTCTGCGGCTTCGACAACTTCGTCGATTGTGCCTTTCATGTAGAAGGCCTGCTCCGGGATGTCATCGTGCTTGCCTTCAACAATTTCTTTGAAACCCTTCACCGTATCGGCGATCTTCACGTAGCGGCCGGGCGCGCCCGTGAACTGCTCGGCGACATGGAACGGCTGCGACAAGAACCGTTGTATCTTGCGAGCGCGCGCCACAGTCAGCTTCTGGTCTTCACTCAGCTCATCAATACCGAGAATGGCGATGATGTCCTGCAGGTCCTTGTAAGTCTGCAACGTCTTTTTCACTGACTGCGCAACATCATAGTGTCCTTGGCCGACAATTCGTGGGTCGAGAATTCGCGATGTCGAGGCCAAAGGATCAACCGCTGGATATATTCCGATTTCAGTTAGAGCGCGTGAAAGCACGGTCGTAGCATCGAGGTGAGCAAACGTCGTGGCTGGCGCAGGGTCCGTGAGATCGTCCGCAGGCACATAAATTGCCTGCACTGAGGTGACCGATCCCTTCTTGGTGGAAGTGATTCGTTCCTGCAGTTCGCCCATTTCCGTTGCCAAGTTGGGCTGATAACCGACAGCGCTTGGCATTCGGCCCAGCAGCGCTGAAACTTCCGATCCTGCCTGCGTAAAACGGAAGATGTTATCAACGAAGAGCAGCGTGTCGGCACCTTCAACGTCGCGGAAATACTCGGCGACCGTAAGTCCGGTCAAGGCGACACGGAGACGCGCACCGGGGGGCTCGGTCATCTGACCGTAGATGAGAGCGGCCTTCGAGTGCTCGGGGTCGCCCGGCTTGATGACTCCGGATTCGCTCATTTCCAGCCAAAGGTCGTTGCCTTCACGCGTGCGCTCGCCTACACCCGCAAACACTGAATATCCGCCGTGCTGCTTGGCAACGTTGTTGATCAGTTCCATAATCACGACGGTTTTGCCCACGCCTGCGCCGCCGAACAATCCGATCTTGCCGCCCTTCAAAAATGGCTGGATAAGATCGATGACCTTGACGCCCGTTTCAAACATCTCCGCAGTTGTCGCCTGATCTTCAAACGAAGGGGCCGCGCGGTGGATAGGATGGGTTTCTTTAGCCTGAATTGGGCCGAGATTGTCGACTGGCCGGCCGATCACGTTCATTACCCGGCCAAGCGTTCCGTGCCCCACCGGCACGGAAATCGGGCCGCCCATGTCAATGGCTTTCATGCCACGCACCATGCCGTCGGTCGCCTCCATCGCGATTGCCCGAACGCGACCTTCGCCCAAGTGCTGCTGCACCTCGAGAATGACGTTGATTTGCACAGGCACATCGAAACCGTCGCTGACGACCTGAAGCGCCTGATAGATCGGCGGCATTGCCGATTCCGTGAATTGCACGTCCACTGCGGGACCGGTGATTTGAATTACGTGTCCGATGTTTTGCGCCATAAATCCCTTTGTGTATTCAGCCAATAGTAAGGACGATTAGTGCTAGCCTTCTTGCCCTAAGCTATTCCTGAATGCTGAGTGCTTTCTCCTACAATGCTGCTGCCCCACTCACAATTTCAATGATCTCTCGCGTGATCTTGGCCTGACGCACGCGATTCATCGAAAGCGTGAGCGAATCGATCATCTCGCCGGCGTTATTGGTGGCCGACTCCATTGCGGTCATTCGTGCCGCGTGCTCGGCAGCCACGGATTCGAGCAACGCATGAAAAATCTGAACTCCAACATACTTCGGAAGCAGCGATCGAAATAATTGGCCTGGCGGCTGCTCATAAATGTAGTCGACCGGAGCAGTGGCAAACTGCGCGGCCGCTTTGTCGGTTTCGGAAGTATCGGCCGGCTTCAGTGAAACACCTGTGCCCTTGGCCGCTTCAATCGCACGCTGTTTTTCCTCCAACTCCATCTCTCTTGCCTGGGCCACTTCCGGCGCGCCAATGTGCTCGATCGGCAGAAGCTGTTCTACTACAAGCCGCTGCGCAATTACGGATTTGAACTCGTTGTAAACCAGGTATACAGAATCGATTTCGGCATGAGTGTAGCGTTCTATGACTCGCTCGGAAATTTCCGAGGCAAGCGAGTAATCCAGCTTATTCAAGACACCAACATGCTCGCCGACCAGAGTTGTCCCCGCGCTGCGTGACACCGTTTGCCCCGGCCCGGCGGCCTGGAATCTTCGCCGCATGAAGTCACGGCCTTTGCGACCGATTGTTAACAACTCTATGTGCTTGCCAGATTTCGAATCCACAAACCGCATGGCGGCTTTCAAAATGTTCGCATTGAAAGCGCCGGCGAGACCTTTATCACCGGTGACCACGATCAGCAGAATGCTTTGCTCCGGCCGCCTTACCAGAAGAGGATGCAGTAATTCGCCGGTTTCGGGATCGTAGATGTCGGCTCGCGAAACGAGTGATTTCAAGACATTGGTCAGCATCTGCGCGTACGGACGTGCTGCCAAAGCGCGGTCCTGCGCGCGGCGAAGGCGGGCAGCCGATACCATTTTCATAGCGCGCGTGATCTGTCGCGTGTTAGTCACGCTGCGAATGCGCCGCCGGATGTCGAGAATATTAGCCATTCAAGAGAGGCTCGGGGTGCCCCGTCCTTGTCTCACCCGATTTGGCTAGACAAGGGCGAGGATTTTGACTTACTTTCCTGTTCCTACCGCCTGACGTTCCTGTACGAACGCCTCTTTGCATTCTTTGATCAGTTTCGTCATCTCGGCCTTGATGCCATCGTCAAGAACTTTCTTTTCCATGATCGTGCGCAAGAGGCCGGGATTTGTTGCTTCCACGTAGCGGTACAACTCCGATTCAAAGTCGCGCACATCCTCGACTGCCATGTCATCGAGCACGCCACTGGTTCCGGCGAAGATGATCAGAATCTGCTTGGAGAATGGCAACGGCGAATACTGGCGCTGCTTTAGGACTTCCACCAATCGCTGCCCACGACTAAGCTGGGCTTGAGTGGCTTTGTCGAGATCGCTGCCGAACTGGGCGAAAGCCGCCAGCTCGCGATATTGCGCAAGTTCAAGCTTCAGGCTGCCTGCGACCTGGCGCATAGCTTTGATCTGCGCCGATCCACCGACGCGGCTGACCGACAGTCCTACGTTCACAGCCGGACGGACGCCCTGGTTGAACAAATCTGTCTCAAGATAAATCTGACCGTCGGTGATCGAAATCACGTTGGTTGGAATGTAGGCGGAAACGTCGCCCGCTTGCGTCTCGATGACCGGCAACGCAGTCAGTGATCCCCCGCCCTTTTCATTGCTTAATTTCGCAGCGCGCTCGAGCAAACGCGAATGAAGATAAAAGACGTCGCCCGGATAAGCTTCGCGGCCTGGGGGACGGCGCAACAAAAGTGAAATCTCGCGATAAGAGGCAGCGTGCTTTGACAGATCGTCATAGATCACGAGGGCGTGCCGCTTGGTATCGCGGAAATATTCCCCCATGGCACAAGCCGCATACGGAGCGATGTACTGCATCGGAGCAGGCTCCGAAGCTGACGCAGCAACAACGATCGTGTAATCCATTGCGCCATAGTCGGTGAGAATCTTTACGACCTGAGCAATTGAGGACCGCTTCTGGCCGATCGCGCAATAAATACAAATCAGGTCTCCGCCTTTATTGTTAATGATCGCATCGATCGCGATAGCAGTTTTTCCTGTCTGGCGATCGCCAATGATCAACTCGCGTTGACCCCGCCCTACGGGGATCATGCTATCAATCGCCTTCAGGCCGGTAGCCATTGGTTCGCGCACTGGTTGGCGATCAATTACACCAGGGGCCAGTCGCTCGAGTGGAATGAACTCGGAGGTGGGAATTGGGCCTTTGTCGTCGATTGGCTGACCGAGCGAATTCACGACGCGGCCGATCATGGCATCGCCGACCGGTACGCTTATGATTCGGCCAGTCCGCTTGACTTCATCACCCTCTTTGATTTCCGTGTAGTCTCCGAGCAGCACAACGCCGACCTGATCTTCCTCCAGGTTCATGGCGATCCCGGAAACGTCATGTGGGAACGAGAGCAACTCGCCCGCCATGACCTTCTCCAGACCATGCACGCGCGCAATACCATCGCCGAGCGTGATAACAGTGCCAACTTCATCGACAGCGACCTTGGTTTCGTAGTTCTCAATCTGCTGCCGGATTAATTGTGTAATTTCGTCTGCTTTGATTTGGGCCATAAAAATGTAGCTCTCAGCCTTCAGCCATCAGGTAATCCGCGAGTGCACCCACAGCTTATCGCTGACGGTTAACTTACCAACTGCCTTCTTATTCTTTCCAACTGTCCCTTCACCGATCCATCGAAGACCGTACTGCCGACACGGGCGATAGCGCCACCGAGAATACTTTGGTTTTGCGCGTAGTGCGCCTTGATCTTCTTGCCTGTGACTCGTGCCAGGTCGCGCTCGAGTTCCGCTCTTTCTTCCACCGTGAGGTCGCGTGCTGTCGTGATTTGCGCATCGGCGAATCCCAAGCGATGGTTCAACTCCTGCCCGAACTGGTCGACGATCTCTGAAAGCAACTTCATTCGTCCCTTGTCCATGATCACCGCGACAAAGTTCCGCACCGGATGTGAAATCCCTGTTTTCTTCACAATTCCATCAAGCACCGCGCGCTTCTGCTCCGCCGGAATCGAGGGCGTCTCCCATACTTCTCGCAGGTCTTTGTTCTCGCGGACCAACGTAGCGATTTGCTGCGTTTCGGCCAATGTCTTCGCCGAGTCCAGCCGGTTCGCCGTCACAACGTCGGCGAAGGCGCGCGCATACGTGTTGACGACTGCCGCCATTAGGTCTTCTTCCCTGCCGAACCATTCGAAACTTGTTGAGCAAAACGCCTTACCAGCGCGCGGTCGGTTGGTGCATCAACATGGATCTGCTTTGCAGCCAGAGTAACCGCAAGGTCCGCCGCGTATGAGGTGAGTTCGCGCCTGGCAGCTTTGCCTGCTGCGGCTATTTCCTGCTCTGCGCATTCGACTATGCGGCGGGCGTCTTCGGCGGCAGCGGCTTTCATCCGCCCTTCTTCAGCGGCGGCTTCCTTTTCCGAAGTTGCCCGCATCTGGTTGATCTCATCACCGAGGCGGCCGAGACGTGTTTCAATCTCCTTCAATCTGCGGTTCGCATCTTCACTTGCCTTGCGGGCTTCTTCCATCGCCTTCTGAATCGATGCCGTGCGATTGCGGAACATTGCCGGCAAGTTCTTCTTCATCGCCCAGGCAATCAATGCGGCGATGATTACGAAATTAAGAACGACCGCGAGCCAGTAGGCGTCGTCCGTGCTCAACCCGGTTATACGCGCCAACATCTGGACTGAGCCCGAATGTTTGAACTGCTCGGTCTCATCTTTGTTGGAAGATTCCTGCTGCGGCGCTGCGTTGGCCGCGGTCGCATCAGCTGAACGATTGGCAGGCGCTTCCTGCGAATTCTGCGCGATTGTCAGCGGCGATAGTAGACACACTGCCATCAGCAACAGCGTTAATTTTTTACTGAAACAGGATGCCATCTTCATCGACCACCTGCCTGCGCCGGCGTCAGGGCCGGCTCGAGAACAGTTCGAATAATCTCTGATGCAAGTTTGCCGGCTTCGCCCTCAAGGGAAGCCATCGCTGCTTTCTTCTCGCCTTCGATTCCGGCACGAGCTTCTTCGATCTGAGCCTGCGCTTTGCTTCGCGCCGCAGCAACGGCTTCAGCCCGTGCCTGCGCAGCGCGCGCGCGTCTTGCCTCCTGAGCTTTAAACAGGGTCAGCCGGGCGTCCCTCAGGCGCTGCTCGTATTCAGCGGTTTGGGTTTCGGCAGTGGCGATATCTGCTCTTGCTTTTTCGATTGCGCCTTGGGTTCGCGCATGGCGCTCAGAAAGGACCCTGGCTAGCGGCTTCTGGACGAGTACCACATACAAACCAAACAAGATGAGGAAAAAAATGATCGTGGGGATTGAGCCGAGCAGTAATTCCCCTAGTTGTCGAAGCGTCTCATCCATGTTTTCTGCTGTAGTTGCCGCCGAAAGGAATTGTGAACCACTGATTTTAGCTTTCGTCGTGGAAGAGTGTCAACGAAAGGACGGCCTTCCTGGAGCGACAAGCATGTACCACAAAGGATACAAATATTGAACTCAGTCGTGCGGCACATAGTTGCTGGCAACACGATCGAAAACCTCGAGCTGCTTTGCCTTCGATAATACGTCCCAATTTGATTCCGAGGCCATTAAATCTGCAACTACACAACTCATTTCCATCGCCGCCCGTGCGTTTAGAAACAGCGCCCGAGTGCGCCGTGCGAGAACATCTTCAATTGTGCGTGCCATTTCCCCGCGTACGGCCCAAATGACCTCGGCCTTTATATACGGAAGAGCGGGATGCAATTGCTCACCAAGCTTTGAATCAGCGCACATCAGCTTTTGAATTTCCGCCGCATCGCTCCCATAGACAGACAAATGGCCAAGCTCCCTTGCATTTTGTTGCCAGCCATGTATCTTGAGGTGCTGAGTGATGCATGGAACTTCCGGTAATTGACCGAGAGTAGCCGCCTGATCCACGCAGTCCTCCGCCATATGTCTATAGGTCGTCCACTTCCCTCCGGTGATGGTCATCAAGCCTGATTTATCGATGTGAATGACGTGATCGCGAGACAAGGCGGCGGTGCTCACGGATCCCGGCCCCCGCACCAAGGGACGAATTCCTGCAAAGATACTCAATATATCCTCGCGTTTCGGCGCCTTCTCTAAATATTGCCCAGCAGTCGCTAGCACGAACTCAATTTCTTTCTCCATCGCCACCGGCTCCAGTTGGGCACTCGGAACAGGAGTGTCTGTAGTTCCGACCAGCGTATGGCCGTGCCACGGGATTGCAAACAGCACACGGCCGTCAGTGGTACGCGGAACCAGGATTGCGCTTTCGCCCTGCAGGAACTCCGGACCAAATACGAGGTGAATTCCCTGGCTGGGTTCGATCATTGGCGTCGCTGATGGTAAAGCTTGGTGACGAAGCCGATCACTGAACGCTCCCGTGGCGTTAACGACGACCTTCGCCGGCTCATGAATCTCTTCGCCGGTCTCGACGTCGCGTGCCAGAACTCCGTTGACGAAACCTTGTGTGTCTTTTGTGAAGCCGGTAACCTCGACGTAGTTCAGCAGCGTCGCACCCTGCTCAAAAGCGGTGAACACCATATGAATCAGCAGGCGCGCATCATCAAATTGGCCGTCGTAATAAATTGCGCCGCCGCGAAGACCTTCGGTCTTCAAAGTCGGAAGGCGCTCGAGTGTTTCTTCGCGTGAAAGCAATCGAGACTTGCCGAAACCATACTTTCCGGCGAGCAACTGATACAGCTTCAACCCTAGTCCGTAAAAAGGCGCTTCCCACCAGTCATAGTTGGGGACAACGAAAGCGAGATCGTGAACAAGGTGTGGCGCGTTTTGAAGTAGCAGCCCACGCTCCTTGAGCGCCTCCATAACCAGTCCGACATTTCCCTGCTCCAAATAACGCACGCCGCCGTGCGCCAACTTCGTGCTGCGGCTGGAAGTTCCCTTCCCGAAATCGCTCTGCTCCAGCAGCAGAATGTCGTAGCCACGGCTAGCGGCATCGATTGCTACACCGACACCGGTCGCACCGCCACCGATGACGATGATGTCCCAGGGCTTTCTATGCGCGCGGGCGCGGGCCAACATTTCAGCACGATTCATATTGGAAGGACGGGAGCAGTCTTGATCACATGATTCCCACAACTTTAATGATCAACGCAGCGAGGACTGCGCCAATTAATGGACCGACAATAGGCACGGGAGCATAACGCCAATCTGAGCCGCCCTTTTCTTTGATTGGCAACACTGCATGCGCTATCCGCGGACCGAGATCACGCGCTGGATTAATTGCATATCCCGTCGGGCCGCCAAGGCTCAAGCCGATGACCCACACCAGCACGCCCCAGAACCAAGGGCTGAACCCAGGGGCAAGGACCGGCGTCCATGATTTGCTGCCGAAACTGAAGCCAACTACGAGCAGGCAAATCGTAGCAATAATTTCGCACAACAGGTTCGCTGGGTAATTCCGAATGGCAGGGAATGTAGAAAACACGATGAGCTTGGTGCGCGGGTCAGGTGTTTCACGCCAGTGCGGCAGGTACACTAGCCAGACCAGAATTGCGCCAGCGAATGCGCCCAGGAGTTGCGCTGCAATGAATGGCAGAACGTTTGACCAATTTTTTGAAAGAACGGCGGCAGCCAGAGTAACTGCCGGATTAATGTGCGCTGCTGGACTTCCACACGCCACCGCAGTGCAAATCCCAGCGACAACAGCCATCCCCCACGCAGTTGCGATGACAATCCAACCGGAGTTTTCTCCCTTGGACTTCTTCAGCAGAACGTTCGCTACTACACCATCACCCAGCAAGATTAATACCAGCGTCCCCATGAACTCACCGACGAACGGTCCATGCATGCCAGATCTCCCCACCCGAATTGAACGCAATGTTCACTCCACCCAATCAAATGACCGAGTCACTGCCTTTTTCCAGAAATGATAGAAACGCTCGCGCGAGTCGGCGTTCATCTTCGGCTCCCAACGCTTTTCGATTGCCCAGTTGGCGCAGAGATCGTCGGTGTCTTTGAAAAATCCGACCGCGAGGCCGGCAGCGTAGCAAGCACCTAGAGCCGTCGTTTCGCTAACGCTCGGCCGAACGACAGGAATGTTCAGAATGTCCGCCTGAAACTGCATGAGGAGGTCATTTTTTACCATGCCACCGTCAACGCGAAGATAGTCGAGGTCCATCGCTGAATCCTTCGACATCGCCTCAACTACTTCGCGGACCTGAAAAGCTGTCGCTTCGAGAACCGCCCGCGCAATGTGCCCCTTGCTCACGTATCGTGTGAGCCCGGTAATTACGCCGCGGGCCGAGTCTTTCCAGTACGGAGCGTAGAGGCCCGAAAACGCCGGAACAAAATACGCGCCGCCGTTGTCCTTCACGCTCTGGGCCAGGGCTTCGATCTGATCGCTCGAACTGATGAGCCCGAGATTGTCGCGCAGCCATTGCACCAGCGCTCCCGTGATCGCAATGCTCCCTTCGAGGGCGTAGTGCGCAGGCTGTAATCCCAATTTGTAAGCGACTGTTGTGATCAATCCGAAGTTCGACGGAACAATCTTGACGCCAGTGTTTAGCAGCATGAAACAGCCTGTGCCGTATGTGTTCTTGGCCTCGCCAGGTTTGAAGCAGACTTGCCCTACTAGTGCAGCCTGCTGGTCGCCAAGAACTCCGGCAATTGGAACGTCGCGAATAGCGGGCACTATGGCGTTCCCGTACACTTCGCTGCTCGATGCAATCTTTGGCAAGATTCGAGGGGGGATTCCAAATTCGCGTAGCATCCCTTCATCCCATTGAAGTGTCGAGAGGTCCATTAATTGGGTTCTGCTGGCGTTGGTTACATCTGTCACGTGGACGCCGCCGTGATCGCCGCCAGTCAGCTTCCAGATCAAAAATGCATCGATTGTGCCGCAGAGCAGCTCGCCTGACTCAGCCTGCCTTCGAGCTTGAGGTACATTGTCAAGAATCCAGCGTATTTTCAGGCCGCTAAAATAAGTTGCAAGCGGCAAGCCGGTTTTTGCACGGTACCGATCCTGTCCGCCCTGCGCTGAAAATTCCGCAACTGCCGGAGCAACGCGCGTATCCTGCCAGACGATTGCGTTGTAGACAGGCTTCCCGGTTTCCTTGTTCCATACGACAGTGGTCTCGCGTTGGTTTGTTATTCCAATCGCGGCCAGATCACACGGCTGCAATCCGGCAGACTGCATTGCTTTACCTATGACAGTCTGTGTACGCTCCCAGATTTCTTCGGGATCGTGTTCCACCCAACCGGGCTGTGGATAAATTTGCTTGTGCTCTTCTTGCGCGGATTTGACAATTTTTCCAGCACGATCAAAGACAATGAACCGCGTGCTGGTCGTCCCCTGATCGATGGCGCCGATGTACTTCGCCATTTGCTCCTCGTCCTCTGGATTGTCGTAGGAATCATCTCATATAGGTCTAAAATGATGACCTCGGAGTGGCCGTTATGAATCCGAGTATCAACAGAGGTCCTAACCGTCTCCCGTCGCCTATACCAGCGCGGGGTCTGCCCCATCGATACACGCTGCCAGGAATAGCAGCTGCACTCTCACTCCTGTTAGTAGTTGCGCTCGACGGTTGCGGCAGTTCCTCCGGCAAACCGATGATCCGAACTCAGCCGGCGGATGAAACTGTTGCTATTGGGCAGAGCGCCACCTTTACTGTCGTAGCATCCGGCAGCGCGCCATTAAGTTATCAATGGAAAAAAGGCGGATCAGATATCTCGGGCGCAACCTCCTCCAGCTACGCCACCCCGGCTGCGGCATCCGGAGATGACGGAACTCAGTTCTCCGTCTCCGTCAGCAACAGCGCCGGAGCCGTTGCTAGCTCACCGGCAACTCTCCACGTTACTGGCGCGGCGGAAGTGCTCACCTATCACAACGACAATTCTCGGAGCGGTCTCAATCCGAGCGAAACTATTCTCACGACCTCAAACGTGAACGGCGCCGGATTCGGCAAGTTAGGCGCTTATTCGACCGATGGACAGGTGAACGCCGAGCCTCTTTATCTTTCCCAGGTCGATATCCCAAATCAGGGAAAGCACAACGTCCTCTACGTAGTCTCAGAACATGATAGTGTCTATGCCTTTGACGCAGACAACGGCTCGATTCTGTGGCAGGTCTCGCTCCTGGGAAGCGGTGAATCCACCAGTGATGATTTTGGCTGCGGCCAGGTAACGCCGGAGATCGGCATTACAGCCACTCCGGTGATCGACCGCTCACGAGGCCCGCACGGCGCGATCTACATTGTCGCAATGTCTAAGAATTCGGCCCCCCAGTATTTTCAGCGCATTCACGCTCTCGACGTCACAACCGGCGCTGAGCTATTCGGCGGCCCAAAGACGATCCAAGCTACTTTCCCAGGTACTGGAGACGGCAGCACAAACGGAACGGTCATTTTTGATCCAAAGCAGTACAACGATCGCGCCGGACTGACGATGGTGAATGGGACGATTTACACGGCGTGGGGCTCGCACTGCGATTTTCGTCCGTATACCTCGTGGGTCATGGGGTTCGATGCAAACACATTGGCACAAACTTCGGTGATCAATCTCACCCCGAATGGGAACGATGGAGGCATGTGGATGGCCGGCGGAGCCCCGGCCGCCGACAGCTCCGGAAACATCTTTCTGTTGAACGGCAATGGCACTTTCGATACCGCTCTTAACGCGAATGGATTTCCAAATCAGGGAGATTGCGGCAATTGCTTCGTGAAACTCTCGACCGCGGGCGGACTCAAATTGTCTGACTATTTCACGATGTTCAACACGGTTCAGGAATCAGACGTGGACGAAGACCTGGGATCCGGCGCGGCCATGCTGTTGCCGGACCTTACCGACAACGGCGGACAAGCGCACCACCTAGCGGTCGGAGCCGGCAAGGACGCTCATATTTACGTGGTAGATCGCGATTCGATGGGAAAGTTCAATTCCAGCGCGAACAACATCTATCAGGACATTACCGGGGCCTTGTCGAGCGGCCTTTTCTCAATGCCGGCGTATTTCAACAACATGGTGTACTACGGTGCGGTCGGCGATTCCATCAAAGGTTTTGCTATTTCAAACGCAAAACTGGCAACCAGGGCCACTGCCCACACCTCGAACACGTTTGGATATCCGGGAACTACGCCCAGTATTTCTTCGAATGGGACGAATCAGGGAATTGTGTGGGCCGTTGAGAACAGCAATCCGGCTGTACTTCACGCCTACGATGCCGGCAACTTGTCACACGAGCTATACAACAGCGGTCAATCGGGAACGCGCGACAACTTCGGCCCGGGAAATAAGTTCATCACCCCGATGGTAGTGAATGGAAAAATTTATGTTGGCACAGGCACTGGCGTTGCCGTATTCGGTTTGCTGCCTTAAGACATTTACGCGGCCTCGCCCTTTACTTCCACTCCTGCCCACTTCTCGAGAAGTAGCAGGGTTGCGGCGTAATCGAGCTCGGAATGTCCATCTTCGACAGCCATGTCATAGATTTCTTCTACCGTTTCAAGTCCGGGAAGCTTGACTCTGGCTTCTTTGGCGGCTTCAAGCGCCAAGAGAATGTCCTTTCGCATCAGGCGCAGCGGAAAATTGGGAGTGAAATCGCGGCGCAGTACAAAGGGCGCTTTGTACTCAACCACACCCGATCTCACCATAGAGGCGTTTACGAGCGGCATCAGGACCTCGGTATCGACACCGAGTTTCGCGGCAAGAGTGAGCCCTTCAGCGAAACCTTCGTAAATCAGGGCAATTTGCAGGTTCATCGTCAGCTTGGCCGATTGGCCTTTGCCGGTCTCGCCCATGCGGCAGACTTTCTTGCCCATGGCAGCAAACAGGGGTTTGAGCTTCTCGATCGTTTGCTCTTCGCCACCCACGATGAAAATCAACGTTCCGTTCTCTGCGCCGGTTTTTGAACCGGTGACTGGGGAATCCACATAGTCTGCACCTTTTTTTCGGACGCGTTCGGCGAATTTGCGGGTCGCCGCCGGGGAAATAGTGCTTGAATCGACCACGACGGCTCCTGGTTCAAGCGATTGCTCCACCCCGCTCGCTCCGAATAACACGCTCTCAACTGCCGCAGTGTCGGAAACACAGAGCCACACCACCTCGGCCCCCTGCGCTGCTTCAGCCGGAGATGCCGCCAAACGCGCTCCTTCGACCTGCTTGCCCGGCGTGCGGTTCCAGACCGCGACTTCATTTCCCGCTTTTACAAGATTTGCAGCCATCGCGTGGCCCATAATTCCCAATCCTAAGAATGCAACTCGCATGAAGGCTCCTGACTCGAAAGAATACGAGAATTAGATATGACGCGCGAAATGCGGTCAAGGAAATCCGATAGATTGATAGAATGTACGAGTGAACCGCTGATTTTTGACAAGATTTATTCTTGAAATGAGTGGCTGGTGATTAGTGGTCAGTCTGACCGCTCACGATCACTAATCACAAGCCACTAGCCACTCTCATGCTGCGACAGGCCATCAAGAGCCCGGCAATGCGTAAGCGCGCCCGAAATTTTGGGCGTCTGGTGCGGCGATCAGCTGTCACTCCCCGGGTTGGAGAGTCTCACCAGCCCGTTCTGGTCTCGAACGGGCAAATGGGGGTGACATTTATTGGTCACGCCAGTTTTCTGCTGCAGATCGGTGGCGAGAACGTCATCATTGATCCCAATTTCGCACGCTGGCTGTTTGTGCTGAAGAGGCTACGACAGCCGGGAGTCAAGCTGCGTGACCTGCCTTCCATTGATCTGGTGCTGATTACTCACGCGCATTTCGACCACCTGCACCGGCCTTCTCTGCGCGCCCTGGTGCAGCATACGAAGCAGTTTCGTGGCTCGGCGCCGACTATTGTCGTGCCGGAACATGTATTTGACCTTGTTTCGGATCTTGGCTTCCGCGATGTAGTCGAGTTGAACTGGTGGAACAGCTATCGGCACCGCAATGTCACAATCACTCACACGCCGTCCCGGCACTGGGGAGCGCGGATTTTGAAAGATGCACATCGCGGATATGGCGGATATGTTCTGCGCGATGGGAAGCATTCCGTATATCACGCCGGCGATACAGCGTACTTTCCCGGCTTCCGTGAGATCGGAATGCGATTGTGTCCTCAACTCGCACTCTTGCCCATCGGGGCATACAACCCGCCACAATTCCGCAACGTTCATGCCAGCCCCGGCGATGCGACCCGTGCCTTTCTTGACCTGAACTCGCGATGGATGGTCCCCATGCACTACGGTACATTCAGGCTTTCCCACGAACCGATGGACGAACCCCTACAACTGCTTGAGCAGGAAGCGCGTCGCGCAGGCATCAAGGACAAGGTTCTCGTCCTCCCGGAAGGAATCACCAAAATTTTTTGACACGATTTAATCTTTGAAGGTCTAGAATCTTCCGCCGAGGAGGTTTTATGCCAGAGCAAGTCCAAGCAGTCCCTCAAGGATTTCACACCCTTACCCCGCATTTGATTGTTCGTGATGCGGACCAGGCAATTGAGTTTTACAAGAAGGCCTTCGGCGCTCAATTACTCGGGGAAGCCGCGCGAATGCCAGATGGAAAGATCATGCACGCGCTAATGCGCATCGGCGATTCGAACCTGATGCTGAACGATGAAATGCCGAACTACGGCGCGCTCTCGCCACTTTCCGGCGGAAGTTCTTCCGTCACCATTCACATCTATACCGAAAACGTCGATGCGGCTTTTGAGCGCGCAACTGATGCCGGCGCAAAGGTCACGATGCCGCTCATGGACCAGTTCTGGGGCGATCGCTATGGCATTGTCACCGATCCGTTTGGCCACAAGTGGTCCCTGGCTGCGCACGTGAAGGATATGTCTCCGGAGGAAATGTACCGCGCGATGAACGAAGCAATGGCAAAAATGCCGCCACCCGTAGCAGAGAGGAAAAGTGCCTAGTACGCCAGCAGAATTCTGAGATCGCGCAAATTAGTGCCCGTGGGTCCGGTGACGATCGCATCACTTAGCGCTTGAAACAATGGATACGCATTGAAGCTGCGAAGGTGAGCTGCCGCATCGAGTCCACGGGCTTTTGCTCTTTCTAGCGTTGTGCCGTCGGCGATTGCGCCGGCAGCGGCACTGTTACCGTCGATTCCGTCCGAGCCAGCGCTGAGCACGACCATATTCTCTCCGGCAGTTTTGCTTGCGCAATATAGGGCAAATTGCTGATTGCGTCCCCCCACCCCGCCATTCTCCATGTGAACCGTCACTTCGCCACCGGAAAGGAGACAGACGCGCTCGTTCTTGACGCGCAACTCTCGCAACTCTTTAAGTAAATAGTCGGCCGCTTTGGCGTAATCCCAATCATCACAAGTATTATCGATCTCGACAATAAAGCCCTGGCGCTCGGCTTCCTTTTTTGCCGCTTCAATCAGTTCTGCGTTCGACAGAATCGTCCACCAACGCGCGCGAATAAATGCGGGATCATCAGACTTCGCAGTTTCCTCGAGAACGCGCCGCTCGAAAAGCTCGCGAACTGATCCTGGAAACTTTTCAAGCAAGCCATGTTGCTTTGCGATCGCGTAAGAGTCTTCGGCTGAAGTCGAATCCGGCATCGTGGGCCCGGAGGCGAGCGCATCAGGTGTGTTGCCTGGGACATCTGAAACGAAAATCGAAACCTGTTGTGCGGGATACGCCGCCTGCGCCAGTCGTCCGCCCTTAACCGCAGAGAGATGTTTGCGAATGGTATTGATCTCGCTAATCGAACCACCGGAGTGGACCAGCGCACGATAAGTCTGAATGAGATCGTCAAGTGAAATCTCATCATCAATCGGCCTCTCCACGGTTGCTGATCCGCCGCCACTCACCAGGTAAATAATCAGGGACGCTTCGTTCTGCGTGCGCAGAGTCTTCAGCATGGCATCTGCGGCCTGCATCGATTCGGCATTCGGTAGTGGATGTCCGCCATGAAAATAGCGAAAGCCGCGGACATGAAACTCAGGAGCGACAGAGCTCGCCACGATTCCCTCAAACCGCTCTCCGGTCTGATCGTGCAGCGCCGCGAGCATGGAATGAGCAGCCTTGCCAATCGCGACTACGAGAACGTGACTATACGAATTCAGGTCGTACAGGTCCTCGCAAATTCTCAGGACACCTCGCTCACAATGCACGTGCCGCGAGAATGCTCGACTGATACCAGCTTCAGCGACAGCATGGTCGAAGATATGCCGCGCAATTTCTTTCATCCTGCACGCGCCTGTGGGATGATCTCACGCACCCACGAATCAATTGCATCCCGCATTTCTTTCAGCCGGCCT
This sequence comes from Terriglobales bacterium, assembly GCA_036557105.1. Classification (GTDB taxonomy): domain Bacteria; phylum Acidobacteriota; class Terriglobia; order Terriglobales; family Acidobacteriaceae; genus Gp1-AA145. Next base: position 5,957 of record DATBIE010000183.1, on the reverse strand, counting down.
TCGAAAAAATGATCGGCGCTGTCCACTAAGACCAGCTTCTTGGGTTCAGCAAAGGAATCGAATACTTGCTCGAGCTTTGCACGTGGGCCAAATTGATCGCGGCCACCACTGACGAAAAGCTTCGGCTTCGAACACGACCGCAAAAATCCGAAGTCGTAGTTGCGTTCATCTACAGGCGAGACGGGCAGGCCCAAACCAATTAGCGTCGTCACGCGATCATGATCCGCTGCAGCTCGCAAACCGACAGCGGCTCCAAAGGAAAATCCAGCAAAAATCAGCGGCAAATGAAACTCCCCACCAAGCCACTCGAGCGCCGCTCGAACGTCATCTATCTCCCCTCGCCCATAATCATGCTCACCATGACTCAGTCCCGTTCCTCGAAAATTAAATCGCAGCACCGGAAAACCAAGATTGTTTAGCGCTTTCATGGCGTGAAACACAACTTTATTGTGCATGGTTCCGCCAAACATTGGATGGGGGTGACAAACAAGAGCCGCGTGCGTGGCATTCTCCGCACCCGAGTTCAGCACGGCCTCCAACTGTCCCGCTGAGCCATCGATGAAGAGAGATCGAATGGACGAACTCGCTACGTTCACAGCACTAGGTTATAGCAAGCGTGAGTTCGGTTCGCTTGACAGGCATCCGGCGAGACTTTCTCTGCGCACTCGTTGCGATTTCTGTGTTCTCTGCGCTAGAGCTTTTGACCCACGTCTGTGGCCCTCGTGGTTTATCCTTCTGTGACCATCTATGGACGCCGTCCGCCTCACCCGCCAGCTCGTCGATATTGAGTCGATTACCGGCAACGAAGGCCCAGTTGGGCACTTCCTTGCGAAGGAACTCCAAGGCCTTGGATACAACGTCGAACGAATTGTTGCTGAAGGAGAGCGGGCCAACGTCTTGGCTACAAAACCCGAGCAGCCCAAACCGGCGATTGTCTTTTCCACGCACATGGACACCGTGCCTCCGTTTATTCGCTCATCCGAAGACGATAGCAGTATTTATGGCCGTGGCTCATGCGATGCAAAGGGCATCATCGCCGCGCAGATCGCCGCCGCCGAACACCTGCGCAAGGAAGGAATTTATGTCGGCCTACTTTTTCTTGTCGGCGAAGAGCGCGACAGCCTTGGCGCTAAGATCGCGAATCAGCAGGAAAATAAGTGCAGATTCCTCATCAATGGCGAACCTACCGAGAACAAGGTCGCGATTGCTTCGAAAGGCGCTCTGCGTGTGGAACTCACGTCCAGTGGCCGCATGGCGCACTCGGCCTATCCGGAGCTTGGCGAATCCGCTATCGACAAACTGATCGAGGCGCTGCATCGGCTGCGCGCAATGAAACTGCCCGTTGATCCCGAAGTCGGGCCGTGTACTTTGAATATCGGTTTGATTGAAGGCGGCCGCGCCCCCAACGTGATCTCAGATAAGGCGCAGGCGCTGCTGCTCTATCGTCTAGTCGGTCAAAGCGAAGCTCTTCGCCGCGAAATTGTCGAAGCTGTCGGCGATCTCGCCAAAGTTGAATTCACGCTCGAAATTCCGTTCGTTCGACTGCGCACGTTTGAAGACTTGCCGACGATGGTTGCTGCCTTCACGACCGATATTCCCGCACTTAGCAACTGGGGCGAACCGTTACTAGTGGGACCAGGATCAATTCATGTGGCGCATACAAAGGGGGAGTTTATAAACAAGAAGGATTTATATGAAGCGGTGGAGCTATATTGCCGCATCGCAAGAAAAATGTCCAAAATGTAGAGCTTTCGTTTTGCCAGACCCAGATAATCGTTCTTGCTACAGTATTTCCCCTATGGAAAATACCCTGCATCTCTGTAGAATCTAAGGCAGGAGTTTTCCGCTTGCCGAAATTTGAAGATTGTGTCCAGCGCCTGGAGAAAATTGTTCAGGAACTGGAGCAGGGTGATGTGCCGCTTGAGAAGTCACTCACTCTGTTTGAAGAAGGAATGCAACTTTCGGGCTCTTGCCGAAAAGAGCTAGAAGAAGCTGAAGGAAAAATAGAAATTCTGCTGAAGCAGAATGGCAAAATGCAGGCCGAACCGTTCGAACGTTAGCCACTAACGCTAATGGTTCTGGCATGGCCTCAGACGTTGCAGCACAGACTGCAGCGCAGCACAGCCAGAAATGGCGAAGTTTAGGAGTTCCCCCATGCAGTCCATTACAGTCGTTCTCCTCCAGAGCGATCCCAATGTCGCTCAGAATCTCGCCGCATTGCTCTCAGACTCTTTCCATCGCGTCCATGTGGCGCAATCTTTGGAAGATTTGCGAAATGCCGCAGCCAAACATCGACCGACCGCGATGGTTCTAGACCTCGAGTCTGCGACCCTGAGCGATGTAGAGGCGCTTACCAAAGAATTCAACGGGGTCCGTGTCATCTGCAACCACCGCGTTCCTGACGAGGAAATGTGGACGCGCATTCTTGGTGCAGGCGCGGATGATTGTTGCCCGTCATCTGACATGCGCGGAATCCTATCCGCCGCCGTGAAGGCCAACCAACTGTCTCGGCATATGGTGGCCTAGAGCGCAAACAATCTTTTTTCTCACGAGGGTGCCGCTTTCGGCACCTTTTCTTTCATGGCGAAAGGCGGTATCGAATGACACTTTCAAGTGTCTCGATCTCAACATCTTCACGCTGACGCTTCATCCAGCACTTGATGGTTTGCGATCCGGCTTAGAAGCTCTTTGTGTTGGCCGCAGCGGCGGCAATCTCCGCCACTACTTTCAATCCATGGTCGGCAGAGTGCCACATCGCCTCACGAACATTCCTTGGGATAATCACACATCCTTCACTCGCACATCCCGGGTTCTCGAGCGAATCTCCGTGACAAAAAAATCCGTCACGTCCATACATCTGGTTCGCGGGATCAGGCAAAAGGGGGATTGCAAATGGTCCCAGATGCGAGTCAAGAACCGGCAGTTCCAGGGTGTACAAGCCTTCGGGGAGCGGGCCAATATTCTTCAACGGTTCATCAGCAGGATTGTCCTTGGCTTCCGGGTTCTTCCCCATATTCCCGCCGGAGTATCCCGTAGCAACGCACTTCCCTTGCGGGTCATACAGTTTGCCGGTCGTGATTTCGAAAATCCACGGCATGGCTTCCCCGCTCTGAAGCATCGTGCAGTAAAACGGCGACGTTAGCACATTTTTACGGTTGCCAGTTTTCGACAGCCATTATGTTCTGATTTCGTGACAACATCATTCGCTCGTGCTCGAAGGTTTGCAGAGGCGAAGAAATAGCGAATATGTTACTATGGCCGCCTTATGGCTTTTCGTCCTGATCCGCTCAAGAGACCGCGGTCCACGCCTGAGGCAGCACAGACTGCTTCTGGCCATGCTTATGAGGTGATGGGGCCTGAAGACTTGAAGCAGATGCGCACAAGCCTATCGCGACTCAGCATCGAAGCGGTCCGGCAGGCGTATCACACTGCCCATGCGCGCTGCCGGATGGTCAACGATCACGTACCTAGCGCCCGCTCAATTCAGGAATTGGTGCAGGTCTGGAGACAGCTTTGGAAGTGGCGCTAAGGTTGCGGAGTTGAAGCAATCGTTCTCCCGCAGCTGCCAAGGTTTCGTCGCGCTTAGCAAAGTGCAAACGAACAAGATGGTTTACCGGTTCGTGAAAGAAACTGGAGCCCGGCACAGCGGCAACACCGACTTCGCGGGCCATCCACTCACAAAATGCTGTATCACTGGACCAGCCGAATTCCGCAATATCAATCATTACGTAGTAAGCGCCTTGCGGTGCAGTGTATTTCAGACCTGCCTGGTCGAGATATTTGAGAAATGCTGACCGTTTCTTCGTGTAAAGGGTCTGCAACTCTGCGTAGTAACTGTCCGGCAATTCAAGCGCAGTGACAGCCGCTTCCTGCAAAGGTGCGGCAGCCCCGACCGTCAAAAAGTCATGGACTTTGCGCGCTTCGTTGATGATCCCTTCGGCCGCGATCACATAACCCAACCGCCATCCCGTCATCGAATACGTTTTCGAAAGCGAACTGCACGAAAGAGTGCGCTCGAACATCCCGGGCAGCGACGCGAAATACGTGTGCTGATATGGCTGATAAGTGATGTGTTCATAGACTTCATCTGTCAGAACAAAGATGTCGTAGTTATTAGCCAGATTCGCGATGAATAGCAGTTCCTCACGAGTGAATACTTTTCCAGACGGATTCGACGGATTGCATAAGACCAGGGCTTTCGGTTTCTGCTCAAAGGTAGCCTTCAACTCGCGAGAATCGAAGCAAAAATCCGGAGGATGGAGAGTGACATGAATCGGGTCTGCACCGCACAGAATCGCGTCAGCGGCGTAGTTTTCGTAAAAGGGTGAAAAGACGATTACCTTGTCGCCGGGATTGCAGGCAGTCATCATGGCGCACATCATCGCTTCAGTGCTGCCGCAAGTGACAACGATGTTTTCGTCAGGACCAAGCGGAAGCTGCATAAAACGAGACTGCTTGCGGGCAAGTGCCGCTCGAAAGTTCGGCGCGCCCCAGGTCACCGCATACTGATGGGGACCTTCGCGCGCAGTACGCTCAGCAGCGCGCACGACAGCTTGCGGCGGATCAAAGTCAGGAAATCCCTGCGACAGGTTAATGGCCCCACACTCATTGGCGAGGCGCGTCATTCCGCGAATCACCGATTCTGCAAATCTACCGGTGCGACTGCTGGTCTTCGGCATAGGATCACATTTAGTGTTGCATAGAACCCGCCCGATCCAAACTCGGCGAAGCGAATACTAAGGGGCAGGACGGGGCGTCTTCACGTGCAAAACCGCCGCAGCATCGTTCTTTTCGTGCAGTTCGCGGGTCTTGGCGAACTCTTCGTTCGCTTTCGCGGTATCTCCCATTGCTTTATAGACGCGCCCTAAGCGATAGTGCGCATCCGGCTGAGTCGGATCCAGCACAGCAGCCTTCTTGAACGCCTCTGCCGCCGCCTTGTAGTTCTTCTGTTGGGTACGCACCTCGCCGAGGTCCATGTGCGCGATGCGGAGATCACTTCTGCCCTGGGTGGCTTTTTCAAGAAGCGATGCGGCGCTTTCTAGATTTCCGCGTTTCAATTCAATATCACCGAGATACGCGAGCGCCTCAGCGTGATCGGCACTGATCGAGAGCACATTGCGAAATTCGCCTGCGGCTTTGTCATAATCGTGTGACTTCCAGTAGAGATAACCGAGCCCGAAGTGTACTTCGGGATCACTCGGCGAGAGCTTTGCGGCCTCCTGAAACTCAACAATAGCTTCCGGCGTGCGGCTTAAACCATCGAGCGCTTCACCCGTTAACATGTGCGCAGCTGTAGAGTTGGGGTTCTGTTCGAGGATTTGCTTGTACTGCTCCTCCGCACATGAGTAGTTCTTGGCGTCAAGGCAACTCTGCGCGAGAATCTGGCGAAGCTCCGTGTTCGAAGGATCTGAAGATACAACGGGCATAAGAATGCGAACCGCCTGATCAAAGCGCTTCGCGCCGTAGTAACTCATGCCTAGCAACGTGCGCGCCTTGAGGCTCGATGGGTTCGACTTGAGGGCGAAGCTCAGGGGCGAGATCGCATTGGTAAAATGTCCTTGTTTGAACTCGGAAAGCCCGAGGTTCAAGTGGATTCCAGGCAATCGGGGATTGAGTGCGAGCGCCTTGCTGTATGCCTGACTGGCGTCCGAGTATTTCTCCTGTTTGGAAAGTACCACTCCGAGGCTGGCAAAGGCCGCTGCGTCTTTTGGGTTCTGTCGCGTGACTTCGCGCCACGCATCTGCTGCTTCAGCAAGTCTTCCCTGCTGTTCAAGGTTGATTGCCGCCGCGGGGTTGGTTTGTGCTGGCAGAGTGAGCGCCAGGGCCAACGAGAGCGCGCAGGACGCACCTACACGCAGGAATGAAGACCACAAGCTCAAAATTGCTTCCTGTCGGCTGAGAGTTCAGCGGAACAAAAGAATTATCTCAGAACCGAATCGAAGCGATTGCGTGATCAA
>DATBIE010000182.1:0-22502 GCA_036557105.1 Terriglobales bacterium | reverse complement strand
TTCGAAACAACGGCGATTGTCCCGTTTCGTTTTCCAACTATCTTTGAAACAGAGAAACAGGTCGAAGAGCACATGCAGCAGCGTTCGTCCGAGTACGTCGGGTTGCTGGATCGGTTCGCTGACAGTGTCCAGATGGAAATCAGAATCAGCAGCGATGCACCCTCGAGGCCCGCGCAATCGGGCACGGAATATTTAAATGTTCGAAAGCGTTCAATCCAAGAAGCCGAACGACTTGCCGCAGATATGAGACAGAAACTCGAGCCATTATCAAACGAATGGCGTCAACGCGTGGCCCGCAATGAGCTTCGCGCGTTCGTGCTGATTCCCCGCAACAAGACTGAACAATTCGAAAAAACTGCGGTCGCGATTGCCGTCCCCGAGGGATTGAATGCGCGCGTGAGCGGGCCATGGCCGGTGGGCGAGTTTATCGAGCAGGGTTAATGTGCCACAATCAAGCGGGTCGAAATGGCGGCAGGCAACAGCAAATCATCAGTGGCGCAATCGCGAATCGATTGTACGCCGGAGAACATTGAGCAAGGACTGGCGAAACTGGTTCTGAGCTTGATCGAACTCTTGCGCCAACTCCTGGAACGGCAGGCAATTCGGCGCATGGAGGGCGGATCGCTTTCCGACAATCAGATCGAAGAAATGGGCTCGGCACTGATGAAGCTGGAGTCGAAAATTCAGGAATTGGCCAACCTCTTCGGTCTTAGCCCGGCTGACCTGAACCTGGATCTTGGCCCGTTGGGAAGCTTGGTCGAGAAGTCGCGTGGGAGCGAAGACGACAAACCACGGCAAACTGAGTAACGTTGCCGAAACAACGCTTTCCTGGCATGGCCAATCGTGGAGCAACTCAGGCAACGGCAACCAGCAGCTTGGAATCTTAAACTCGGCGAAGTCTGGGGTTCCTTCTTTGCGGTTTTAACGTTTCAATACGTTGACATGCGGTCGTTGCTGCATTTAGCATCAGGCGCGCGGAACGGGTATCTGAGACGTTTTCAGCAGAAAGAAAACTGAAGTCATGGATCGAGTGCCGACATCTGCGGGAACCACGAACCTCGTCGATATTTTAGATCGGGTTCTCGATAAGGGATTAGTGATCGCGGGCGATGTGCGCATTTCGTTGGCCAATGTGGAGTTGCTCACGATTCGCATAAGGCTGCTGGTGTGTTCAGTGGATAAAGCTGAACAGATTGGGTTGAATTGGTGGAAATACGATCCACATCTGACTGCACAATCCGCTCTGCTGCCGCCTGCAACCGAAACTCGGACCACGACCACCAAGCGGAGCCGCGCAACGGTGAGAACGCCGCGTAGGCGTTAGTCAGCGTACGACAAGTAGTTAAATTGACTACAAGACAAGAATTTACCGGCGGAGTTCTTCGTGCGAAGGTTTATCCGGGTTTGAAGTTCGCCATTTAGCTTCAACACGGCAGAGGAGGGAATTCAATGGCCGTTGAACGAGTATCAGGTGGATCGAGCCTCATCGATGTGCTCGACCGGGTCCTTGACAAAGGCATCGTGATTGATGCCTGGGTACGTATTTCACTGGTCGGTATCGACCTGATTACAGTTGAAGCGCGCGTCGTAGTTGCTTCGATCGATACTTACTTGAAATACGCGGATGCAGTCGGACTCACTGGCTTAGTCTCGCGGCCGCAACTGGGGGCAGAGACCGTTCCGGAAATCGAAATGGAAACCACGCGACGCGTGGCGCGCGTACCTTCGCGGCGTGCGGCACGCAGGGGCTAGGTCTAAGATTGTCGGCTGGTTTTTTGCTGCATGGTTTGTTAAGTGCGGCCAGTTTGAGAAGCTTGTATTCACATGGCCAGTCCCGTGCTGAGGAGAAAACGCGAACAGGTGCCTGATCAGCGGTCGTCGACTGAATCGGCCGCTATGCGTTTCATCGCGGCGGAGCGTCCGGAGGAAATCCTTCCCATCCTCCTCGAGGAGGTCCTGCACATCGGGTTCCGCGCCGCGCTTGCTCTTGATTTGGATTTCGACACCGGTCAAATCAAGCCTTCGGCATCCCTGAACTGCAATCCGGAATTTCTCAAGCAATTTCAGACGTCATTGTTTGCCAGCGAGAACCCTCTCGTTTCGGCGCTTCAGAACCTCAAGCCGGTGCTCGTTCCTGAAGGGAAAATACGTTCCGGCGCGCTCTATGCCCATCCCATGATCTACCGGAGCCGCACCGCGTGTTGGGAGGCGGAACGAGCACGCCGCAGTGACTGTCTGGCAGTTCTCAATGCCAATTCCGCAGGCAAGCTGCAGATCCAGAAGCAGGTCTGCTCCATTTGCGGCATGCGTTCTTATGTCAGCCTGATCGTCGGAGAACTGGGGCGTAAGACTGGTCAGCCGCAACTTCGCCATTTTCACAATCTGGTGGAGCGTGCCAATCGTCAGCTTTCGCGCCTATTCAAAGACGAACACTACTACAACCGGATGCGCGACATGGAAACCACTATTTCGCGCATGAACACGGTCATGGATAGTATGGCTGACCCGGTTATCCTCACCGACAATCAACACCGTGTGTTGGTACAAAACCGTGCTGCCGAGCGGTTTTTTCGCGCGCCGGAAGGCGTCAGCGAAGGTGGACGCCGCGCGGTTGAGTTCAACAATCTTCTTTTCTCCGCGGCATTGTCATCAATGACTGTGGGCGGCACTGACAGTTCGCGCGATCTGACGCTGGTCGATGTCAACGAAGGCGAGGAAATTCTTTTCGAAGCGGTCTGCGCCCCGAGCCACATCAAAGAGGGCCGCACAGGAATGGTGACGGTAATGCGTGACGTCAGCGACCTGCGCCGTTCCGACCAGGAATTGCGGGCAAACCTGGAAAAACTTCGGGCGGCGGAAGAAGTTGTCCGGCTCGATCGCGACCGTCTGAATGTCATCATCGAGAATGTCGGCGATCCAATCGTTGTTGCCGACAATGCCGCTAAGATCGTACTGCTCGATCCTTTGGCCAAAGAGTTATTCGGGGAGGGTGCCGCCGGATCTGATCCGCAAATCGTAAAAAATGACGTGAAGCTGGACGCCTATCTGAACGGGTTTACATTCTCCTTCCTTGATCATCAGAACAAGAACCTCGTATTGTTCAATCCCAATACCGGCGCCGATATCGAATATGCCGCCCGCTCAGGAAAAATCTATGGCTCCCGTGGCCAGGTAGCATACACGGTCACTGTCCTGCGTGATTTCTCAACCTGGAAAAAGCTCGAGCAATTGCAGCTTGAGCGGCGCATGTTGGAAATCGAGAAATTCGCGGCTACTGGAAGGCTGGCCGGTACCATCGCCCATGAAATCAACAATCCCATGGAGGCGATTAAGAACGCGATCTTTTTGTTACGAGAAAAGATCGAGCCCAACGCGCAACCGGTATATGACGCGCTTAAGAGCGAAACCGACCGCGTTACCCGGATCGTCCGGCAAATGCTCGGGCTATATCGCAACACCGGCAACCTGGCGAATTTCGACGTGAATTCGATCGTCGAAGATACCTTGACGCTATTTGCGCGTCCGCTGGCAAAGAGCGGAATCACAGTTGACAAACGGTTTGGAGAGCAGGTGATGATGAAGGGCTCTGCCGATCAGTTCCGGCAATTGCTCTCGAACCTGGTGGTCAATGCCCATGACAGCATCGCCAACGGCGGAAAGTTGACCATTGCCACCTCTCACCATAAATCCCCGCGCAGAAAGATTGAGGAGGTCAGCATTGTGGTGGCAGATAGCGGATCGGGGATTCCAGCTGAGATCCGTAATACTATGTTCGAGCCGTTTGTGACTACCAAGGGCGAGAAGGGCACCGGTCTGGGACTTTGGATTGTGAAAGGTATCGTGGAGGGCCATGGCGGCCGCATCCTGGTACGCAGCAGCATTGGGAGGGGTACAATTTTCAAAATTATTTTCCCGGTATCGCGTATTTGAGCGCCGGCTTGTCTTACAGCCGCGCCGGGCTTAGTGAGCAGGGAAACTTATGGCAACCAAAACGGTAGTCAAGTCCCGTAAGGGCGCAAAATCCGAGGATGATGTTCGCGTAAAGTTCACCGAGAACTCCGGCCACGCCTCCGCATCTTCTCCGTTCGGCGAGAGTGGCCGATATGTCTACGGCATTCTGCAATCGCACGACCGCATTGATTTTGGAAAAATCGGGATTGGCGGACTTGGGGAGATGGTTTATACCGTGAATTATCAGGACATTGCCGCCGTGGTCAGCAATACGCCCGTATATATTTTTGACCCGACACGCGAAAATGCCCTGGCCCACGAACATGTGATCGAAACCGTGATGAAGAATTACACCATCATCCCTATGAGCTTCGGCACGGTTTTCCGCACTGACAACGACATACGCGAAGTGCTCAAGAGCATTTATTCATCGCTGAAGGACGTTCTGCACCAGATGGCGGGAAAACTCGAATTCGGATTAAAAGTAAATTGGGACCGCGACCAGATTATTGAAGATGTGAAACATGAAGACGAGGAAATTCGCAAATTCCATCAGGAAATTGTACGTAAGCACCTGCAATCGACCTATCTTGCCCGTATGCAACTGGGCCGCATGATCGACAAAGCCCTGGCTGAGCGTTCGATTGGCTATGTGCGTGAAATTTATGAAGCGCTGCGCGGGGTATGCGTCGCGTCGCGCGACAACCAACCAATCGGCGACAAGATGATTATGAATGCGGCCTTTCTCGTTGAGCGTGACCGCGAGCCGGAGTTCGATGAAGCGGTCAATAGAATCGCCAAGAAGTACGGCCAACGCTTGAAATTCAAATACACCGGTCCCTGGCCGCCATATAACTTCGTGAACATTCGCCTGAAACTTGAACGGGTGGGAGCGGGCTAAACAGGGTTCCGACGTTTCAGGGTGCAACCTGGAAACTTTGAAACTCGAAACCTGAAACTTTGAAACCTTCGAAACCTTCGAAACCGTTCGCTACAAATCTTTCGGTACTATGTTTGTTATTGACGACATCCTCGGACTCCCGTTTTCAGGCTTCGGCTTCGTGTTGCGCACTCTGCAGCGTATTGCGGAGGAGCAGTACACAGACGATGCGCCAGTGAAAGAGCGGCTGCTTGAGCTGCAACTTAAGCTCGAATCTGGCGAAATCACGGAGGAGGAATACACACAGGAAGAGGCCGCAATCATTCGACAGCTTCGGGAAATTGAAAATCGAAAGCGCGAACTGGCAGGAGTGCCTTCCGTCGAGCATGATCGCGGACTGGCGTTCTCCGCCGGGGAGACCAAAGCCAGCGCCTCGGTCACTTTCCATCAGGACGCTGAACGTAAACCGTAGTACTCTGGCCGAGGGAGAACGGTTTGAAGCGGAAGAAGCTGCGGAAAGCACCTACCAAAGTCAGGATCCAGCGCCTTCCACCTACTGCAGATGCCGCGCGCGACGAAGGTCCTCGTTTGATTCCGCTCGAAGAGCCTTCCAGAGAACCTTCACGCCTGGATCATTACCTCGACCTCGCCGATACCGCGCTGGGGCGGAAACGAGATTAGCCGGGCATAGTTGTGCTGAATTTCTCCGGCGTTTATCTTACGAGAGGGTTGCCAAAATTATTGATCTCCATTCCAGACACTTCTTGGGGGAGATTCTTGGCATGATCGTTCTTACTCGCTGGGATCCAGCTTGCCAGGAAGGCCGAAGCCGACTTGCGGAAAGAAGTAATTCCAACTGCCCAATTACATATTGCGCAATTACAAGATTGAGGTTTTCTTATGCCGATTCGTTGGGACAAATTCACATTAAAAGCGCAGGAGGCCGTGCAACATGCGAACGAGCTCGCTTCCGAGCACGGCAATCCTGAACTCTTGCCGCTGCATTTGCTGGCGGCCCTGCTGGAAGACAAAGAAGGCATCGTTTCCCTGGTACTCGAGAAAATCGGGAGCGGTCCGCAATCAGTTCTGAATGACGTATATCAGGCGATGGAACGCCTGCCGAAGATTTCCGGTTCGGCCGCTCAGGCATCTTTGTCGCAAGCTGCAAATCAACTGCTCGATCAGGCGTTTAAAGAAGCCGACACCTTTAAAGACGAATACGTTTCGACTGAGCACCTGCTCCTTGCAGCTACACAACTCAAGCGCGATCCGGCACAGGAAATCCTCGCCCGCCACGGCGCGACACACGATGCAATTCTGCGGGCGCTTACCTCAGTTCGCGGGTCGCAGCGCATCACGGATCAAAATCCGGAGGCCAAGTATCAGGCGTTGGAGCGCTACGCTAGAGACCTGACTGAGCAGGCCCGTCGCGGCAAGCTGGACCCGGTCATCGGACGTGACGAGGAGATTCGCCGGGTGGTCCAGGTCTTGTCGCGACGCACGAAGAACAATCCAGTGCTGATCGGCGAGCCGGGTGTCGGCAAGACGGCGATCGTCGAGGGTCTTGCCCAGCGGATCATCTCCGGCGATGTGCCGGAAATTCTCAAAAACAAGCGTGTAGTTGCTCTCGACCTTGGCGCGATGCTGGCCGGCGCAAAATATCGCGGGGAGTTTGAGGATCGGCTCAAAGCCGTGCTGAAGGAAATCGAAGACTCCCAGGGCCAAATCATTCTTTTCATCGATGAATTGCATACGCTGGTGGGTGCTGGCGCGGCCGAAGGCGCAATTGACGCTTCCAACATGCTCAAGCCAGCGCTCGCTCGTGGTGAGTTGCGCGCCATCGGCGCCACCACACTGAATGAATACCGCAAGCACATTGAAAAAGATGCTGCGCTCGAACGCCGCTTCCAGATTGTCTATGTTGGCGAACCGAACGTTGAAGATACGATTGCGATCCTTCGCGGACTGAAAGAGCGCTACGAAGTTCATCATGGAGTGCGGATCAAAGACTCGGCGATTGTCGCGGCGGCGACTCTCTCGCATCGCTATATCTCCGATCGCTTCCTGCCAGATAAAGCAATCGATCTGATCGACGAAGCTGCGGCATCCTTGCGCATTCAGATTGACTCGATGCCAACGGAAATCGATCAACTGGAGCGCCGCGCCACACAGCTCGAAATCGAAAAACAGGCGCTCAAGAAAGAGGACGATCCAAACTCGAAAGAGCGCCTCGCGGGCATTAACAAGGAACTCGCTGGAATTCGCGAGCAGTCCGACGCGCTAAAAGCAAAGTGGAAGCAGGAAAAAGACCTGATTGCCCGTTCGCGCCAGCTTAAGGAAAAGATCGAACAGTTGAAAATCGAAGAGCAGGCTGAGGAGCGTACGGGCAATCTGCAGCGCGTGGCTGAAATTCGCTACAGCCTGATTCGCCAGGCCGAGGAGGAATTGGCGAAAGTTACAGCGAAAACGGATGGTAGCTCGGCAGGTGTGGGGCGGGCGTCCTCGCCCGCCAAGGCATCTCGCATGCTGAAGGAGGAAGTAGACGAAGAAGACATTGCGAGAGTCGTTTCCAAGTGGACCGGCATTCCCGTTTCGAAGATGCTCGAAGGCGAAGTGAAGAAGCTCGTTACAATGGAAGACCGCTTGCGGCAGCGAGTGGTCGGCCAGGACGTTGCTGTTGGGCGCGTCTCGAACGCCATTCGTCGTTCGCGCGCAGGGCTCAGCGATCCCAGGCGGCCGATTGGCTCATTCATCTTTCTTGGCCCGACCGGCGTTGGAAAAACCGAACTGGCCCGGGCCCTCGCCGAATTTCTCTTCGACGATGAGCACGCGATGGTTCGCATTGACATGTCCGAGTACATGGAGCGACATGCGGTCTCTCGTCTGATCGGCGCGCCTCCAGGATACGTGGGCTACGAAGAAGGCGGACAGCTCACCGAACAGGTACGCCGTCGTCCCTATGCGGTGATCCTTTTCGACGAAATTGAAAAAGCCCATCAAGACGTTTTCAATATCCTGCTGCAGATCATGGACGATGGCCGGCTCACTGATGGTCAGGGTCGCGTCGTCGACTTCAAAAATACAATCATCATCATGACCTCGAATATCGGATCTTCTTTCCTGCAAGCCGAAGCCATGAGATCGGAGAAGGATTTCGAAGAGGCCTCGAAGCAAGTCATGCAGGCCCTGCACGCGCATTTCCGGCCCGAGTTCCTGAACCGCGTGGATGACATCATTGTTTTCCATCCCCTCGGAAAGGAGCAGTTGGTGAAGATCGTCGATCTGCGGCTCGAGGATCTTCGGCGCTTATTGGCAGACCGCAAGATTTCTATCGAGCTCACCGATGCAGCGAAGGAGCTGCTGTTCACCGAGGGCTTCGATCCAAACTTCGGCGCGCGCCCTCTAAAGCGAGCAATCCAAAAAACAATTCAAGATCCCCTCGCGCTAAAGATTCTGGACGGCGAAGTGCTGCATGGCGATCACGTGGTTGTCGATGCGGACAAGCGCAGCGGGAAAATGAAGTTCGAGGTCAGCCACCGGGTTGGCGAACCGACACAAGCGGCTCGCTGATCCACTATTGTGGCGTTGTTCCGGTTACTGTTGTGACCGTCACTTGGGGAAGCTGATGGTTCCAGCCGGATGGAGTGCGTTCAAATGAAATTCGTATCGGGCGTGATTGGTTCGGCTGAATCGGCGCCTGTGTCAGATCTTGCGAGGCCATACCCTGTGTTGCCGTTCCGCTGACAATACCCTCAACCGGCCGCATCTTGCTTTCGAGATTTTTCCCATTGGCATCAAGAAAATCGGCACGTACTTGAACGCCTGTAATGGCCGTAGTTCCGGCATTGTGCAGCATTCCCGTCAGGTACACCGCTCCTCCAATTGGAGACGTCGCCATATTCAAATTCGTGAGCTGAATCTGTTGTGGCGTGGGTTGCTGCGGGGCCTGAGCGCCGGCGGGAACATTGGTTGATCGAGGAGCTCTGGGCAAGAAGTAGATGATGCCGATCACAATGGCCGCTGCCACAATCAGGATAAGAATAGGCCACGGGAACTTGCTCTTCTTGATGACCTGAACCTTTGCGTGCTGGTCAGCCGTTTTGCGAGGGGGTACCGGTGGATAGTCAGGCAGCTTGGGATTTGTGGCCATCATCAACTCTCTCGCCCAAGTCGGGCTAAAAGTTCGATGTCCCAAACTGGCAGTGGTTTGCTCAAACCATCTTGCGTTCTTCTTGAGGCTACTTTCTCGGCTGTTCACACCAGGCGGAACACAGAATCACAGTCACACACGCGCCTAGATCGTGCCTTCCTTCCCACGAAAACGCACATAGACCAGCGCGAAGTCGGAACCTTTGGAGTGCGGATCTATCGCAACTATGTGCTGATTGCTCTTTGTTCCTGCCTTCAGCTCGATCGTCTTACCGTTATTGTCGCTCTCACATTTCAGCTCTTCGGAGTCGCCTTTGTCGGGATTGGTGGCGGTGTAGCTACCTCGTCCCTGTGTGTGGCATTCGAGTACATTTCCGTACTTCCTTAGTTCATTCTTATAAAAATTGATTACCTTATCAGAGGAATCGTCGGTCTCATAGTCAAGCGCGACTACTCGCAACCCGAAAGCGGAGGTCGAGATGTTCACGTTCGCGCTCTTTTCGTCGTCTGAGTCATCTTTTGGCTTGAGATGCGCGCCGGGATATACAGCCAAACCAGTGTCGCGCACGTCTGCTCCCTTGCTTACGTGGATTCCGCCAAATGGTGTATCGATGTCGACCTTCTTGTCATCTCCATCTTTGTTCTTCTTGACGTTAATGCTGCATGCCATGAATGCCGTAAGGGCAGAGATGAGAATGAAGATCTTGAGCAGTTGAACTTTGCGCATATCGTTCTCCTACGGATGGGCTGGTACATCGATTCCCGCACCCCGCGAAGCAATCCCCGGAATCGTCACCGGCAGGTGTCCATGAATCTCGATTTCACCGAAGAGCGCTCTCGCCGCGCTCATTTCTGACACCGGCGCTGCCGAAAAGGCGCATAGATAATTCTGCACCTCGGGAAAATCTCTTGCCAGATACGGATTGCCCATAGCAAACACGATCGTGTTCGATGGGGCGCTTTTCAGAATTTGGTGTAGCAATGCCATGCTCGCATCCGCCATGGAGGCCGACGCCCGCACTCCTGTTGCTGTGTTCACAACCCGTCCCGCGCTCGGTGAAGCAAACACTGCGACCACGATCTTTTGCGCCTGCTGGACCGCAGAAAGAATATCTGTCGCCATCATCGGCGCAAGGGTCGCGTCAGTGTAGATGACGTTTGCGTCGGGCACGCGTAGTTTAACCTGCCGTTCGAGTGTGTGGCCCGCGTCCAGCCGAACGTTGTCCGTGAAAATCACGGCCAGCAGGCGATTGCTCACCGCCACGCCCGGTTGATACGGAAGCCGCTTCGTTTCGGTTCCAGCTTTCGTGAGTGGCAGGACCGTCCCATTTCGCCGGACAAGCGTGATGGCGTCATCCGCCATATGCTGGCCTTCGGCTATGTGCTCCGGTGTTCCAATCGTCCGATCCAGCGTGGCAAGATCTACCGGCCGGGCTTTGTTAAGTTTGAGGGAAGCTTTGGTCTTTAAGATCTTGAGCACCGACTCGTCCAGCCGTGTCTCCGAAATTTCTCCACTCTTCACGGCTGCAAGTACCGCGCGATACGCAGCATCCAGATCTGGTGGAATCAACAACATGTCATCACCTGCTTTGAAAGCATCCACCGCCTCGCGCCCGATATCGGAGGCGTAGAGCTGGGTCAGGCCCGCCATGTCCAGAGCGTCGGTCACGACTAGACCCTGGAAATGCAATTGCTGCTTGAGCAATCCAGTCACGATCAAAGGCGAAACCGTCGCCACCGCGTTCGGGTTCGGATCTATCGCCGGCACCTTAAGATGTCCGACCATAATGGCATCTACGCCGGCGTCAATCGCCTTCTTGAACGGCGGCAGTTCGACGGAGTCCAGCCGCGCTCGATCTCCGGTGACCTGCGCCAATCCCAAATGCGAGTCGGTCGCGGTATCGCCGTGGCCCGGGAAGTGCTTTGCAGTTACCAGCATGTCGGCGGAATGTGCTCCCCTAATGTATGCTGTCACAAAGTCGCCCACCTGCTGCGGATCTTCGCCGAACGAACGCGTGTTGATGATGGGATTGTCGGGATTCGAGTTCACATCCGATACTGGAAAAAAATTCCAGTGAACGCCGATCGCGCGAGCTTCCGCCGCGGTAATCCTGCCGAAGGCCTCCGCATATTTCAGGTTTCCCGTCGCGCCGATTGCCATCGCATTCGGAAACGCTGTGGTTCCATTCAAACGGTTGCTGAGTCCGAGTTCAAAATCTGCGGCTACCAGCAGCGGCAGTTTCGAGTCGCTCTGCAGTCGGTTGAGAAGTTCCGCGGCTTCGTAGGGCTCGTTCTTATATAGGAAGGGCGACTCATACCGCACCGTGATCGCGAAGGAGCCAACGTGGTACTTGTTCATGGTGTCGCGCAGTTGCAGATAAACGGGATTGTTCACGTTGAGGAATTCCGCTCGTGTCCAGATCATGAACAGCTGGCCGACCTTCTCCTCGGGCGACATTTTGCGGAGAGTCTTCTCCGCCCACTTCTCGCCATCATGGTCGAGCTTCATGGGAAGCGGTTGATATTTGGGCTTGGCGAAAACAAATAAGGGAAAAAGGAGGAGTAGAGACAGTAAAGTTCTCTTCAACATTCGGACTGGGGCTCCTGTGTGCGGCTGTTCATGCCACTCAAGATCATGCTCTACTGGAACATATCACGATGTGAGCTGAAGCTGCTTTTCGACGATCGCAATTGCCCGCTCGATTGATTCAGGCTGATCTCCGAAACCACGAACCCAGTTGACCTCTGGCTCGCGGCGGAACCATGTCATCTGTCGCTTGGCGTAATTGCGATGCGCCTGTTGCACAGCATCGACGGTGGCTCCCCGGTCGAATTCTCCCTTCAGCAGTTGCACGACCTGTTTGTATCCGATAGAGCTGAGTGGCCGTGCGGCGTCCCCGTATTTTTCAAGCAGAGCCTTCGACTCCTCAACCAGTCCGATGTCAAACATGGCGAGCACGCGTTCGTGAATACGGCGGTAGAGATCTGCTCGGGGTGGATCGAGCCCAATGCGCAGAATATGGAAACCGGCGAGAGGCTCACGGCCAGACTGCAACTGTTCACTCATCGGCCGCCTGGCGGTGAGGCAAACCTCGATGGCGCGAATCGTTTTCGGAACGTCGTTCTCATGGATACGAGCAGCGGCTGTCGCATCCAGTCGCCTGAGTATGCGGTGCAAGTAATGCGAGCCTTTTTCATGTGCACGATCGCGAAGCCGGCCTCGCAATTCTTCGGAGCGTTCCGGCCCGGCAAATAGACCTTCAAGCAATGCGCGCAAGTAGAGCCCGGTTCCCCCCACCACGATCGGAAGCGCCTTGCGCCCGCGGATCTCCTGCAATACTTCTCGCCCCATACGCGAATATTCACCGGCGGTGGTGTAAACAGTTGGCTCGATTACATCGAATAGGTGATGGGGTGCAATCGCCCGTTGCTGTGGTGTTGGCTTGGCCGTGCCAATCGAAAACTCGCGATACAGCGCCACCGAATCGCAATTGATAATTTCTCCGTGAAAGCACGTTGCGAGTTCAAGAGAAAGATGCGTTTTTCCGCTGGCTGTCGGCCCAAGGATTACAACCAGCAGCGGATCGCGTGCCAACTTAGCGCAGACTCCAATGAATGTTATGCCAGTAGCGCGTGATCGTGAGGGCAAGAATGAGAACAACAATGACGATCAGCCCGATGTTCTCAAGCCACTTGGATTGACCATCTTTCGGATTTGCCCCTTTCGGTCCCCTGGCCATCGCGTTATTGTACCGAGCTTCGGTCAATTCCGGTTCGGGCTTTCGCGAGTATCACGATGTCTACCCTGCGGTTCATTGATCGACCCGCAACCGTGCTATTACTGGCCACCGGGTGGTATTCCGCATAACCCGCCGCCGCCATGCGCTCTGGATCAAGCCGATAGTGGATCAACAAGCGAATTGTCGCCGTCGCCCGCGCAGTCGACAGGTCCCAATTGGACGAAAAGCGCGCGTTGTGAATGGGAACATTGTCAGTGTGTCCTTCGATCCGAATGTAGCTGCCGTGTCGACGTAGGATTTCCGCCAATTGCGAGAATGCGGCTACCGAACTCGCCTTGATCTTGTCAGATCCGGTGTCGAAGAACCCGACCTCTCGTAAGCTGATGACCAGTCCCTCAGAAGATTTTCGTATGCCGACATCGCCATTCGCAATTTTGGTCGCGAGCGTCAGCTCAATCTCATGCTTGAGATCGGCCTGCCCATCAGCGGGAGAAGCTTGCAGCTCATTGGCGGAAGATTCTGCGACTCCCCCCACGTCCGCTGGCAATGGCGGCAACGATCCTTTCTGCAAGAATGCGGCTTGGATTGCGGTCGCAAGCTGTCCCGCGCGCCGTTTATCGAGTTGCGCAGCCGAATACATCACCACGAAAAACGCGAACAGCAGCGTAATGAAGTCGGCATAGGAAACCAGCCACCGATCGCGGTCGGAAGACCGGGGCAAATCCCTTCTCCGTTTCATGCCCCGACCGCCTTGGCGCTTACTTTTTCTTCGGGCGCAGGTTCTGACCTGCCCAGGAAGCTGCCGAGCGCGGTGCGTAAGATTCGTGGATTCATTCCTTCAAGGATTGAAATCACTCCTTCGAGCACCATTTCGCGCCGCGTTTGTTCTTCCCGCAGCCGGATACGCAGCTTGCCGGCAATCGGCAGGAACAACAGATTGGCTGCGCCCACGCCATAGACGGTAGCCACAAACGCCACCGCGATCCCCCGTCCCACTTCATCGATTTTGTCCAGATGCTGCATTACCTGAATCAGTCCCATCACCGCGCCAATGATCCCAACTGTCGGCGAAAAGCCTCCAGCCGATTCGAAAACCTGGGCGCAACCCTCCTCGCGTTCGTGCTGATTGTCGAGTTCCTGCTCGGCAATTTTGCGCAGTTCCTGCGGCTCAATTCCGTCAACCGCCAGGGTCAGCACCTTTCGCATGAACGCATCCGGCACGTGCGGCAGTTCATCATCGAGCGCCACGATCCCGTGACGGCGCGCGATGTTGGCATAGCTCACCAGTTGATCGATTTCGGGCTCTATTCGTGCCGCAGGTTGGGAGAAAATTCCAGCCATGCGGTGCAAAGCCGTCAGCACAACCGGAAGCGGAAATTGCAGCAGCACTGCGCCTGCCGTCCCACCGAAGACGATTATGGCCGCGGTGGGTTGTAGAATCTGTGACACCTTGCCGCCCTCGAGCAGCAGGCCGCCAAGCACACCAGCCACGCCCAGCAGCAAACCAATCACGCTCGCGTTGTCCACTATGCTTGCCCCTCGCTGGTATCGTGCGGGGCCCCGTCGCATAGCGCGAGTGCCCCGGTGCGCATCCGCTCTCGCATGGCCATCCCCGGCAATATTTGCCGTCGGAACTCCATCACCCGCTTCACGACTTCATTCACAGTCTCCTGGACCAGAATCTTTTCGCCGTTGAGTAGCGTGATGACAGTATCCGGACTCTGCTCGACAAACTTGATCAGGTCCGAGTTGACGGTCACCTGCGAGTTGTTCAGACGGGTGAGATAAATCACGGGCCGGTAGTGATATCGGCGCAGAGACGCCGCGTTTTCACGTCCGGCCATGTACGCGCGTTACCGAAGTTCGCAGTCAGTGTCCGCAATTCCCTAAAGGCCGTACCCGATCCGTCGATGTGATGTGGAGAAAACAGCAAGGTTCCGCAGAAACTTGAGGGCCTCGGCAGGGCGAAGACGAGGCGATTCCAGAAAAAACGGGACCAACTCAGCCCACAGGAGCAAACCACAATGTCGCTTAGCATTTTGAACAACCCGGCGTCCCTGGTAGCGCAAAACGAACTGGGGATCACCAGCAGCAATCTGCAGAAGACGCTGTTTCAACTATCGTCCGGCTCGCGCATCAATAGCGGCGCCGATGATGCTGCTGGTCTGGCCATAGCCGATGGATTACAGGCCAACATCACCGCGCTCACCCAGTCCTCCCGCAATGCGAACGACGGCGTCGGTCAGTTGCAGGTGGCCGATGGCGCCCTGGCCCAGGTGACCTCTCTTCTGGATCGCGCAGTAACCCTGGCCACAGAGTCGGCGAACGGCACGGTTTCCGACATACAGCGCACTGCGCTCGATACCGAGTTCACAGCGATCAAGGCGGAAATTGACCGCATCGGATCGACCACGACTTACAACGGCACACAAGTGTTCACCACCAGTCCGGACAACCTGTTCTTGAGCGACTCCGGTATCAGCAGCACGATTCAGGTGACGACCGGCACACTGTCATCCGCGGGCCTTTTGGGCGGATCGGCAAGCGCAACCCTCGCCTTCAGCGCCCTGCCTGCCACCGGCGATACGGTCACGATCGGCGGCACCACTTATACTTTTGAAACCGCACCCAACTTCGTCGGAACAACCGCAAATCAGGTGCTGATTGATGGAAACGCCAATGCGGTGACTGCATTACGGAACACGCTTGCTAACTTTGTCGCCGCAGTGAATGGCGGACCAGGGGCAGGCACGGTTTATGGTGCGGGCACGGTCGCGAATGCCGACGCGAGCGCCAGCGTGAATGGAACTTCCGTTCAGTTTCAGGCCACGCCGACAGGGAACGCTCTGATTGCCGGTGGCGGCAGCATCGCGGCCGCAAAAACCGGCACAGCGGCAACATTCATCGGTACATCGTTCGCGGCAGGTTCATCGACCGCCCTGACCACCGCGACCAATGCCCAGACGGCGCTTACCGCGATCAATGCGGCTATACAGTTGGTGGCTGCGCAACGTGGCCAGATTGGCGCCGGCATTAACCGTCTGCAAAGTGCAAGCAATGTCATCAACAACCAGGTGCAGAACCTGACCACCGCCGAAGACGGGATCCGTGCCGCGGATATCCCGTCCACCGTAGCGAACCTGACAAAATATTCCATCCTGGAGCAGACCGGAATTGCCGCTCTCGCCCAGGCTAACCAAACCCAGCAGCTTGTTCTCTCCCTGCTTCACTAGTCCAGCGGCTCATGGGAGAGGGGATGACCCTCTCCCGGCGTTGCACATGAACCCCGCTCGTCGCACACGAAAGGACGTCGTCGATTAAAAGTCATTTGGAATTCGTTCGCGCGACATGCCGCTTGCAATCACTTGCAGTGCCCACGATCTGCATTAGGAAAACCTCATGATCAGCCTGAACGCCGCCACTTTGCTTTCCGGCAATGGCATCGATGTCAATTCGCTGGTTAGTCAGGTCCTCGCGCCAGAAAACGGACAATTGCAGCTCTATCAGCAACAACAGTCGGACCTGCAAACGCAAGCCAGCCTGCTGAACAGGATGAACAGCGATCTCAGCAGCCTCGCGGACGCCGTTAATTCGCTGACGGACGTGATCGGACCCCTGACTGCGCAGACGGTCAATTCCTCCCAGCCGAGTATTGTTACCGGTTCAGCACAATCGACTGCCACTCCGGGTACCCACGAAATCGTGGTTAACACGCTGGCTACGCAAGGAACGCTCTACACGGATGCTCTGGCTGATGCGAACACTTCCATTCTTCCGGATGAATCAACTTCGGGTGACCTCGAAATTCAAATCGGCGGCCCAACCGGCGCGACTCACGACGTGACGATTACGGCAGGCAGCAACGACACCCTCGCGACACTCGCGGGCTATATCAATACGCAAGCCTGGGGAGTTACGGCCACGGTCCTGAATGATGCAAGCGGAGCAAGGCTTGCCATTTACAGTCAATCCACGGGCAGCAGCGGCGCGCTTTCAGTAGCGGGGAATACCACTGTTCTGACTTTTAACGGCCCGGTCGGCGGTACAAACGCGGGCTTCACAGTGGATGGCATTCCTTTCAGCAGCGATACAAATACAGTCACCGGCGCAATCCCCGGCGTTACGCTTAACCTGCTTGCCGCCTTTCCCGGAATTGACGCGCAACTTTCGGTGGGACCAGACCTGACGCAGGCGACACAAGCCATCAGCAATTTTGTCTCGGCCTACAACAACGTAATAAGCGACATCAACCAGCAGTTCACTGTGAATCCCGGCACGAATTCCGAAGGGCCACTTGCCTCCATTGGCTCGATTCGCAGTCTGCAGTCGAGCCTGTTAGCAGATGCGACTTACGCGACTGTAACCGGCGGCTTCGCCAGTCTTCGCTCGCTGGGTATCACGATGAACGACGATGGAACACTAAGCATCGATTCCGGCCAACTGAGCAGCGTGCTCTCCAATGATCCTTCCTCCGTGGTGGACTTCTTTCAGAACGCCGCCTCGACCGGTTTTGCGAACAACTTCGCAGCCGACTTGCGGAACCTGACGGACCCCGCGCTTGGGTTGCTCAATCTTGACCTTGCTCAGAATCAGCAAGAACAGTTGAATCTCACAAACAACATCAGTCAATTTCAGGACCACATGACCGCGCAGCAACAACAACTGGTCGCGGAATTCAGCCAGGTCAATGCTCTGATTGAGGCCTATCCCTTCATGCTCGAAGCCATTGACATGCAACTGGGAATCCAGCCGAGCTCTGCAGGCAGCACGGTGCCCGCAACTGGGACGAGCAGTTGATCGACATGAATGCGAAACGTGCATACCAGGAATCAGCGGTACGCGGCGCGAACCCCGTTCGCCTCACCATCCTTCTTTACGATCAGCTCATTCAGGATGTCGCGCGCGCCGAGCAGGCGCTCATCGACGCTCGCGTTGAGCAGTGTGCGCAGGAAATAGGCCATGCCATCGCAGTGGTCGGGTACCTCCAGGCGACCCTTCGCTATGATAACGGCCGCGATGTCGCCCGCAATCTGGGACGCTTCTACACCATGTTGCGCGAACGGTTGATGGAAGCTCAGGTGCGGTCATCGCGCTCAATATTGGCCGAACTTCAACAGCAACTCGTGGAGGTGCGTGAGGCCTGGCTCAAGGTCGAGGCTGAGACCAGCCTGACCCAGTCATGAATTTTCTGCCGCAAGCTTCTCTGGAAACGCCATCCGGCAAACAGGTCCTGGAGCAACTTTCGAGAGCTTCTGCCGCCTTAAGGTGTGTTCTGAGTGGGCAGGAGAATGTGTCTCATGATTCAAGCCCCAACGGTTCGAACGCTAAAAGCTCCGAACTGTACGCGGCGCGTGTTTCTGAGATCAATGTCGGTCAACTCACGCGCGCATTTGCCGAGGTGGATCATACGCGAAAGCTGATCGAGTGTTTCGCTTCCGGTTATCCGGAATTTGCGGTTACATTGGCCGAGTACCAGCTTTTATTGCGGCACTTCAAATCAGAGCTCCCACGCCTGCACGGCTGGATGCTGACGGAAAGAGCGCGCTTGGCAAGCCGACAATCGCACTCCTCAGGCGTGGAGATCTGGCTGGAGACAAACATCCGGACGCGGTAATTGTCTAGCCCATGCCGAGTTCATCGGCTGCTTCGAGCGGTGTTCCGCATCGACGGCAGATCACCGCCGCACAATCGCCGCAGGTCAGCGGATCAGTGACCTCCGTGGCGCACTTTGGGCAGTACAGATCGACCTTCGATGGCGCTTTGGTACCCTGATTTTCAGTCATGACCGCCACTCTAGCACGTCAGGCACGCAGAGATGCGGAGTCAAACAGATTGAGAAATTCCACTTTCTTTTCCGCGGGAAGGAACGATGCTTCGAAAGAATTGCGCGCCAGTTCACGCAGGTGCTCGTCCGTAAAACTGAACTCCCTTTGAGCGAGCTCGTATTCCTGCGTCAGAGAAGTCCCAAACATCGCGGGATCGTCGGTGTTCAGCGTGAGCATAAGGCCCTGGTCGAAATACCGCCGCAAGGGATGATCGTGAATCTTACCGCAGCACGCGGTCCGCAGATTGCTGGTCAGGCAAATTTCGACTGGGATTTGCCGCTGCGCCAGTTCTTCGATCAGCTCCGGATCCTGGCAAGCTGTTAAACCATGCCCAATTCGCTCCGCGCCCAGATTCAGCGCTCCCCAAATCGACTCGGGGCCCGCACTCTCGCCCGCGTGACAAGTCAGCCTGAGGCCGTGGCTTGCGGCATAGGCGTATTGCTCACGAAATAACTCCGGTGGGGCCTTCTTTTCATCGCCGCCGATTCCGATGCCGACAACGTTGCGATGGCGACATTTCGCCGCCAGTTCAAACACATCCTGCGCCGCTCCCGGCCCGAAGTGCCGCACCGCGTCAAAAATCCACAGCAGCGAGACGCCGAAATCTTTCTGCCCGCGTTCGCGCCCACGCTCCAGCCCCTCAAAAATCGCATCGAAATCCAGTTTCCGCCACAGGCACACCCCGACGGAAACATAGACCTCAGCATGAAGCACGTTTTCCGCTTTGAGCTGCTCCATCAGGCGATATGTGATCAGCTCGTAATCTTCGGGAGATCGGAGATCTTCGGTCAGGTTCTTGAACGCCATAAGGAACCCGAAGAAGTCTTTGTACTGATAGATTGATTCCGCCTCAGCCAGCGTGCTCTCTTTCCCGTGCCGCTGCCGAAGATCGAGCAGGGTCTGCGGCGTAACGGAACCTTCAAGGTGAAGATGCAACTCGGCTTTCGGAAGCGAGCGGACAAAGGCGGACGGCATGATTTCAGATTGTAGATTGGTGTGGGGCAATCAATCACCACGACGGTCACGAAAGTTCACAAAGCGTTCCTTTGTGTGACTTCGTGTCCTTTGTGGTTAAGTCGTACGGCCTGGCGCATCGTTCAGCGTTCCCTGGCGAACTCACTATGCTTCCTGCTGTAAAAGAAATAGATCACCAGCCCGATCACCAGCCATCCGAAGAAGCGCAACCAGGTTTCGACCGTCAGACCTAGCATCAGTCCGCCGCACAGAATCACCGAGATCAGAGGGAACCAGGGAACGAGCGGTACCCGGAAGCCGCGCGGCCGTTCGGGCTGCCGGCGACGAAGGATGATTACACCAATCGAAACCAATACAAACGCAAAAAGCGTTCCGATATTTGCGAGATCGGCTGCGGTACCAATGTCCACCAACCCTGCCGGGATTCCAACCGCGAAGCAGGCAATCCATGTGGACCAGTGCGGCGTCTTGTATTTGGGATGCACTGCCGAAAACAATTTCGGCAGCAATCCATCGCGTGACATGGCATACCAGATTCGTGCCTGGCCATACTGAAAGACCAGGATGGAGGAGATCATGCCCATCAGCGCGCCCAGCACGATCACCGCCTGGAAGGCCGGTCGAGCGCCCAAAGTTTTCAGCGCGTACGCGACCGGGGCCATTGCCGCCTCGCCCGAAATGAAGGTCGTGTACTTCATCATTCCGAGCAGCACGATTGCGACGCCGACGTACAACACCGTGCAGACGATTAATGACCCAATGATCCCGAAAGGAAGGTCCCGTTGTGGTCTTTTGCACTCCTCTGCCGCAGTTGAAACCGAATCGAAGCCAATGTAGGTAAAAAATACGATTGCTCCGCCGGTCACGATGCCGGCAAATCCCGAAGGCGCGAAGGGGACCCAGTTGGCTTTATTGATGAACATGCCACCAACGACCAGAAATGTAAGAATGGCGCCGATCTTGATCGCCACCATCACGTTGTTGGCTCCGGCGGATTCGCGCACTCCGCGCACGAGCAGCAACGTCAGCACAAAGACGATCAGGAATCCCGGCAAGTTGAAGTACGCGCCCGTCCACCCGGCTCCCGTAAGCACCGGGCTCGACCACTTGTCGGATAAATGAATTCCAAACGCTGCCAGTTGTGCTGTGGAATAGCCGCTGAATCCAACCGCTACGGCGACGTTGCTCACCACGTATTCAAGAATCAAATCCCATCCAATGATCCAGGCAAAAATCTCTCCCAACGTTGCATACGAATAGGTATATGCGCTGCCGGCAATCGGGATCATCGATGCCAATTCCGCATAGCAGAGCCCGGCGAAGCTGCAGGCGATTGCCACCAGCAGAAACGAAATCGCGATCGAGGGACCGGCTGGCGGCCGGCCGTGCATCAGGACAGATGCGGTGCCGCCGGTGCGCAGGAAATTGATAACCAGATCGAGAACTTGTGCATGGAAGATCGAAGGCGCTTCGAAATGCTCTCCCGCTGCCGCAGTGCCGGTAAGGACAAAAATTCCCGCGCCGATGATTGCGCCAATGCCCAGCGCCGTCAACGACCACGGACCGAGCGTCTTCCGAAGACGGTGGCCCGGCTCTTCCGCATCAGCGATCAGCTTGTCAATGGACTTACAGCAGAGAAGCTGGCTTCCCCTGGCCTTCGACGCGGGTTGGGTCGTAGATGGTGGTCCCAAGGATACTCGCTAGAGTGCTCCACCCTTCGCGCTTTGCGAAGGGTGGAAGACACAAAACCTCAACTTAACGCTTCGCCTGTCCCCGCGCCAGCTTTTTCACCTTGCGCTTCTGCGATCCGCGAGCATACTCCCGCGGCTTTAATGGATGTTCAAGTTTGCGCTTCTTGCGCGCTGCCCGTTTTGATTTTTTACGTTCGTCTCTGCTTAGTGCGGTTGTATTAGCCATGAAGTCCTGGTTTGTGATTGAGTGATTTAGTAATTGGGTAATTCGAAGATCGCCGTGCTGCGCTTAAAAAACAACGCGCCGTAAATTACTCAATTAACAAGTTACCAAATCTCTTTATGCTTTCTCCAGCTGCGCGTATTTCTCCACTAGCTTTTTCAAGCCGAAGCGAGGAAATTGTACCGTAATCTTTGCCTCTTCGCCTTCTCCCTCGCGCTGATACACCGTTCCCTCGCCGTATTTCGGATGTTTTACTCGCTGTCCCGGACGGAACCCTCGCCGGCCCTTCGGCTCTTCCACCGGCACCTTGGGAACCGAGAATTTCTTGCCGCGTGAAGCAAAAAACTCGGCGATGTTGTCAATCGAATTGTACTTCGGAGCGGACGGCTTGCCGATCGCAGCCTTTTCGCTCCATTCTGCTGACTGGTCTTCATCTTCGTAGGCGTAGTGTGGGGCGGACCTTCTCTGAGCGGAGTCGAACGATGTCCCTGGCCGCCGATCTCGATTCGAGTTCCACGACTGGGTGCGCGCCACCAAACTACCGTGCCTCGGCGCGCGCCCCACACGGCCCAACTCTTCCACCAACTGCGCCGGAATTTCTTCCAGGAACCGCGAAGGCACGCTCGCTTCAGGCATGTCCGTCCCATAGCGTCGTCGATACACAGCCCGCGTGATCACCAGCTGGTCCATCGCGCGTGTCATGCCTACATAGCAGAGCCTCCGCTCTTCTTCGATGTCATCAGGATTCAGGAACGTACGAGAATGGGGAAACAGGCCTTCTTCGAGCCCACACAAAAACACGAGCGGGAACTCCAGTCCCTTTGCAGCGTGCAGGGTCATTAACGTGATCTGCGCCCGTTCATCGTAAGCATCGGCGTCACTGACGAG
Organism: Terriglobales bacterium; assembly: GCA_036557105.1. Classification (GTDB taxonomy): domain Bacteria; phylum Acidobacteriota; class Terriglobia; order Terriglobales; family Acidobacteriaceae; genus Gp1-AA145. The sequence continues at coordinate 180 of DATBIE010000182.1, read as the reverse complement.
AGCTGCGTGATCGAGAAATTGATCGAGTGTTTCGCCGCGGTCTTTCGAATCCATGGCAGCGTTGACGAGCTCGCGAATGTTCTCCACCCGTGAGTAGGCTTCAGGTGTGTCTTCTTCTTCGAGCACCCTGATGTAACCCGTGCGGTCGATCAGGAACTTCAGGATTTCAGCAATGTTGGC
>DATBIE010000181.1:0-4537 GCA_036557105.1 Terriglobales bacterium | reverse complement strand
TGGCCTCCGCTTAACGTTTTAGCGAGTTTGTAGTTCTGCCTCCGGAGGGAGTTACTCAGCTCCCTCCTAATTTTTTGGGCTTAGAATGTGAGCTAGTTCCTGCTGTCGGGTTCTCGGAATCTCCTTTGAAGTGCGATCTTCGCGCGTTGGTCGGCCACATCTCCGGATTCTGCACAAGAAGACATAGCGGAATTCTGTTGGCGCTGTGCCTTGTTGCACTACTCCCTGCTGCGATCCCGTTGACCAGTGCTCGTGGAGCAGAATCAACTCCGGCTTCGCGCCATCTAAGCCGCGACGAGTTCGTCGGGAACGAAGCGTGCGCCAAATGCCACGACTCCATCTACCGGTCTTATGAAAAGACTCCCATGGCCCACTCCAGCGGCCCGGCGCTCGAAAACTTCATTCCCGCCGATTTCACGCATACAAAATCGGGCGTTCACTACCGCATATATAAGGACAATGGGCGCGCCTGGCTGAGTTTTGATCGTGACGGCCCGAATACGCTGCATGGAAAACGGCAACTGCTCTATTACATTGGTTCGGGAAGGCGCGGGCTGACGTACTTATTCTCGGTGGATGGCTACGTGTTCGAGTCGCCGATCAATTGGTATGGTGACCGGCGCGAATGGGACATGACTCCGGCCTACCAGAACGACAGCGAAGCGCCTCTGAACCTTGAAGCGCATACCAGCTGCCTGCATTGTCACGTCAGCGGAATGCGGCCGCCGCTGGACGGTACGGATAACCGATATCAAGACCCACTTCTCACGCACTCGGGCGTGAGCTGCGAGCGTTGCCATGGGCCGGGCGAGGCACACCTGAAGGGTGGCGCCATTGTCAATCCGGCGAAGCTGACTCCAGAGCGGCGGGACGCGATCTGTATGCAATGCCACATGGAAGGACGGGTCTCAGTCGAGCGTCCTAACAGACACTTGTATGAATTTCGCCCCGGCGATTCGCTTAGTGACTACATTCGTTATTACGTTTCAGCGGGACCGTCTGCGAATTTGGGAGCCGTGAGCCAAGTGGAAGCGCTCGCGCAGAGCACTTGTAAGAAGAAGTCGGGCGATGCGATGTCGTGCACCAGTTGTCATGATCCGCATTTTTCGCCCGCAGCTGAACAGAAGGTCGCTTATTTTCGTGGCAAGTGTCTGGCGTGTCACGGGACGAACTTTGGAGAGAAGCACCATCCTGAGCAGAAGGACTGCACTTCATGTCACATGCCTGAGTCGGCGAGCAAGGACGTGGCGCATACAGAAGTGACGGACCATCGCATTCCGCGAGTTCCGAGCACACAATTGCTGCAGGAAGTGAACGCGTCGGTGCAGAAAACCGAACTGGAGCCGTTTCCGGACACTCGGGGAGCGGAGGATGATCTTCGAGATTTTGCGCTTGCCTGGGAACTGCTGGCCAATCGCGGGGCGGAAAGCGCGCGGCCTAATGCGGTCAAAATGTTGCGGCAATCCGTGATTAAGTTTCCGAATGATTCCGAGACGCTCTCGGAATTGGGCTACGAGGAGCAAATGCACGGAGAAATTTCTGACGCAAAGAAGTTGTATGGGCGTGCCCTCGCTAATGATCCGAATGCGATCGATGCTGCCACGAATCTGGGTGTGATCGATGCGGAAGCGGGAAGTTATGACCGTGCAATTGCACTGTTAAAGGGCGCATTCGAGCGCGCTCCGGGAAGAAGCAAGACCGGAATGGACCTGGCGAAAGTATTTTGCCTGGTGGGTAAGCCCGAGGATGCGAAGACCACGGTGAGTCGAGTGCTGGAGTTCAATCCGGACTTGGGTGAAGCGAAGGAAATGCTGAACGTTTTGAATACGACAGGTTGCGGGCACTAAGTTCTCCGCGATCTTGTGTCGAGCGGCTCAGCTTGACTTACAATGTGAACACCGCGCGGGACACTGGTTTCATGCTTCTACGAACTTTATTCCGGTTCGGAATCTCGTGGATCCTCGTTTGCTTGTCGCTTCCTGTTTGCCTCGGACAAAGTGCCGTTGATCTTGGCGACAGGAGCGTGGATCCGGTTAAGGCGAATTCCGGCAAGGTTGTGGTCCTGATATTTGTCCGCAGGGATTGCCCGATTTCAGGACGATACGCCCCAACCATTCAGCGAATCAGCGCAGAGCACGAGAAAGATGCGCGTTTCTATCTCGTCTTTCCTGATAAAGATGAATCGGCGGGAGATATTCAGAAATATTTGCACGATTTTCATTATTCGCTGCCGGCGCTGCGCGATAAGAGTCATGCTCTGGTGAAAGAAGCACGCGCGCAGATCACTCCTGAGTCGGCGGTGTTTAATGCGAAAGGCGATCTTGTCTATTACGGGCGTATTGACGATCTTTTCGTAACGTTTGGGAAAGCACGCTCTGCGCCGACTACGCATGAACTTGAAGACGCCATCAATGATGCGGTTGCTGGCCGTTCTCTGGCGAAGAACGGCGTCGCCGGCGTGGGATGCTACATCTCGGACCTGGAATGACACGGGCTGGTTTATCTGTCGGAATTGGGTTGCCTCTGATGTTGGTAATGACTGTTCTTCCCCTCTCAGCAGCAACTTCAACGCACTCAACTCCAGGTCAAACTACATTTGATCGCGACATCGCACCGATTATTTTTCAGAATTGCGCGGTTTGCCATCGTCCGGGCGAATCCGGCCCGTTCCCGCTACTTAATTATCGAGACGTAAAGAAGCACGCGCGGCAAATTGAAGTGGTGACACGGACGCGGTTCATGCCGCCGTGGCTGCCCGCGCCGCAAAAACTAAAGTTTGCTGATGTAATGCGACTGTCCGAGCAACAGATTGCGACGATCAAGAAGTGGGTAGATGAAGGAGCATTGGAAGGGAATCCCGCCGACCTGCCGCCGCAACCGAAGTTTGCCGAAGGATGGCAGCTTGGACCGCCGGACCTGGTGTTGAAAGCGACGAAGCCATTTCTGTTGCCTGCGAGTGGTTCCGATATGTACTGGAATTTTATTTTTCCATTGCCGCTTGACCGTACTCGGTGGATGAAGGCGATTGAAATCAAGCCGGGAGACAAGCAATTCATCCATCACGCGAATGTACTGGTGGACCGGATGGAAAATTCAAGGCAGCGAGAGAAAGAACCGGGAGCAGGCTTCGGTGGCATGGAGATCAAGATCGAGTCGGAGACTTTCGATCCCGATAGTCATTTCTTGTTTTGGAAACCTGGGACCATCCCCTATTCGGAGCCGAAGGGAATGGCGCTTCGTCTCGACAAGGGAACTGATCTCGTGCTGAACGTTCACATGCAGCCGCAAGGCAAGCCGGAAGAGATTCAACCGAGTATCGGGATCTATTTCACCGATCAGCCTGCGACAAAGTTCCCGATGCTCCTGCAACTGCAGAATGACGGCAAGCTGGATATTCCGGCGGGCAACTCGAATTTTGTTGTAACCGACCAGCTCACGCTGCCAATAGATGTCGACCTGCTCGCAATTTATCCCCATGCGCATTATCTGGGAAAGGACTTGCAGGCGATTGCCACGCTGCCTGACGGAACGACGAAAACTTTGATTCATATTCCGCAGTGGGATTTGAACTGGCAGGCCGTTTACCGTTACGCAGAGCCTGTGTTCTTGCCGAAGGGAACGACGGTCCACATGCGCTATGTGTACGACAATTCCGCGAACAATCCGTTGAATCCGAATCACCCGCCGGAAAGAGTGCGCGGCGGGAATCGGGCGAGAGACGAGATGGCGCATTTGTGGCTGCAAGTGCTGCCAGTCAATTTTGACGCGAATGCCGGCGATCCAAGAATCCAGCTGCAGGAAGCGTTAGCGCGGCACAATATAGAGAACGATCCGGAGGATTTCGAGTCGCACTACAATCTGGGCGCCGTGTTGCAGTCCCAGGGCAGAGTGGATGAAGCCGTGAAGCAATATGAAATGGCATTGAAGATTCGGCCGAAGGACGCCACTGCGAACAACGCCATGGGTGGTGCATTGCTGGCGGAGGGAAAGCAGAACCAGGCAGTCGTATTTCTGCGCATGGCGACACAGGCATCTCCCGCATACTTTGACGCGCACTACAACCTTGGCAACGCGCTGGCTTCGGCGGGAGATTTTGCAGGAGCGGAAGAGGAGTTCGGTGCTGCAGTCCGGCTTCGTCCAGAAGATGCTAATGCACATGCGAATTTTGGGAGCGCGTTGGCTGAATTGGGAAAACTTGCTGATGCGAAAGCGGAATATGAACGCGCGCTGAAGATCGATCCCAACCTGGCATTGGCACGCGAAAACTTGCAGCAGTTAAACAGCGATGTGAGTCGCCACTGATGAGGCTTCGGCGAAGCTGGATATTAGTTCTGGCGATCGTTCCCTTGGCCGCAGCTGCGAATTTTCCGCGGTTCGTGAATTGGCGGCGGGTATCGGAGCAGCCGATCATTTCGCCTGTCGGGAACGGATGGGAATCAGCAGGAACTTTCAATCCGGCGGTCATTGTTCGTGACCACAAATTCGTGATGCTTTATCGCGCTCAGGATGCAAACGGAACTTCACGGCTCGGCTACGC
>DATBIE010000180.1:0-5856 GCA_036557105.1 Terriglobales bacterium | reverse complement strand
CTTTTACAAGCGGGGCTTCGCCAGAATCGAAGATCGCTGGGTGGGTCAGGGACAGACAGGAGAACGCTTCAGTGATCCTCACCACATCTACGCATCCGACCTGGATTTGTTTGGTCGAGGAAGCCTGTTCGAACTCCTTTCCACAGTGCGCACTCGCATGGGCGAGGACACCTTGGCGAAATGGCTTCTAGGGCCTGCGAGCACCAGCGAGATCGCGGAAAGGCATGCTGCAATTGGGGAATTGCGGGAGCAACTCGACTTCAGGGAAGACCTAGCCGTACTCGGTCCAGATTCAAGAGTCGGTGTGCAACCCGAGCCCTTGCTGCGCTGGGGAGAAGGCCCGAGCCGAATGAAACCCGCGTGGGTGGCGCCATTCAGTGCCGTTCTTGCCCTCCTTGCAATTGCAGGAGCCGTAGTCTGGGCGTATTGGGACATTGCCAGCCCGCTGATCGTGATCCTTGTAATCGAATCCATTACGAGATATCGCCTGAAGGACGCGATCGAAGAAGTCCTGCTTAGCTCAGAGCACGTATCCCGTGATCTGGGCCTGCTCTCGGACTTGCTGGCACGAGTCGAATGTCAAGTTTTCTCAGCACCGCGCTTGAAATCGCTTCAACAGGAACTTTTGTCTCACAAGCTCAGGAGTTCCGAGGCAATTGCGCGGCTGAAAACGATTGTCAACTTCAGCGACTCACGGAAAAACTTGATCGTTGCCGTCCTTGATGTTCCCTTGATGTATTCGGTGCAAGTAGCGTTCGCCGCTGAACGCTGGTTGCGTGCGCACGGCGATGATCTCCGCTCATGGCTAAGGGCAGTTGGTGAAATCGAGGCTCTACTAGCTCTAGCCACATACAGCTATGAGCACCCGAGTGACCCGTTCCCGGAATTTGCCGAAGGCGAGCCCTGTTTTGACGCGACAGATCTGAAACATCCCTTAATCCCTTCCGAAAAATGTATTCCGAACAATGTGCGTCTCGGTGCTGGCGCTCGCGTTTTGCTCGTTAGCGGTTCGAATATGTCTGGCAAGAGCACATTGCTGCGCACCATTGGAATTAATACGGTGCTCGCGATGGCCGGCGGCCCGGTACGCGCTAAAGATCTTCGGTTGACCGCTTTGCAGGTAGGCGCAAGTATTCGAGTCAACGACTCGCTGCAGGAGGGGAGTTCGCGTTTCTACGCAGAGATCACTCGGTTGCGAAATCTCTTTGATCTCGCAGGTGGTCTTCCACCTTTGCTATTCCTGCTGGATGAGTTGCTACAGGGCACGAATTCAAGCGACCGCCGAATCGGGGCGGAAGGGGTGATTCGAGCTCTGCTGAATAGAGGAGCCATAGGTTTGGTCACCACCCATGATCTGGCATTGGCCGAAATCGGGCCCGGACTGAACGGGCACATGAAGAACGTCCATTTTCAGGAGGACTTTGAAACCGGGCGCATTTCATTCGACTACAAGCTTCGAGAGGGCGTTGTGACCAAGAGCAACGGCCTCGCTCTCATGAGATCAATCGGCTTGGAAGTCTGATCGCATTGCGCGCGAACCTCAATATCTCGACCTCTACCGGTGTCCGTCGGGCGTCAGCGTTGGCTCTAGTCACTTAGCTGGGGCTGTAGACAGAAGATTCTGGCGTACTCTCCACGGGTACAAACCGGATTGATGAACCTGAATCCAAGCTCGGTGCCAGAAATCCAGCAGGCCATTCCTGAAACGCGGCGCCTCACTGCGAATGAAATCTTCGAAGCTGCGGTCGAGAATGCCCGCTCAGAAATCAGGCGCCCGTTACTAGGGTTGGTATTTTCCGGGCTCGCCGGAGGCATTACCCTCGGCCTGACCGGGATCGGAGTTGCGTCTGTTCAGGCAGTGTTAGGGAGTGGCGGTTGGCAGGAGCTTGTCAGCTACCTGATCTATCCCGTCGGCTTCATTGCGGTCATCATTGGCCGCCAGCAGCTCTTCACGGAAAACACTCTTTATCCGGTGGTTCTCGTGCTGGACGAGAGAAAACATGTGATCTCGACCCTACGGCTCTGGGGCGTAGTGTTCAGCTCGAATGTCGCGGGCGCGGTGATGTTTGCCGCATTGTGCAGTTACACCTCCGCGCTGAAGCCAGAAATTCAATCCAGGTTAGTCGAGCTCGGCGAGCGCGCGGTACAAGGCAGCTTTGGTCGTCTGTTCTGGAGCGGTGTTGTCGGTGGCTGGCTGATTGCGCTTGTCGCGTGGATGGTGACGGCCAGCCACTGGACGATCGGTCAAGTTGCAATGATCTGGCTGCTGACGTTTATTGTCGGGGCGGGCCACTTCGCACACTGTATCGTGACCAGTTGCGAAATTCTCTCGGCCACTCTCGGAGGACCAGTTTCCCCTGTCTCGTACTTGCACTGGCTGCTTGCCGCAACTCTCGGTAACATTGTCGGCGGCGTCGGAATTGTGAGCGTACTGAACTACGGCCAGGTACGGCAAACCTGATTGCTCTAGTTTATGCTCGGGAGCAAAGAACCTAGCGCGATGTCATCCCGAACTCGTTCGCCGCATGGCGAACGAGAGAGGGACCTGACGACTCAAGTGCATCCACAGTGCAACATTGGCGATGACCAAACTGCTTGTGACATCCTGATAACGGCATTCAAAGTGAAAGCTCACGTACTGTCCTCCTTTGCTCTGCACGGGCGAGTTCGGCATGACATGATCTAAAAATGCATCCTGCTCTCCGATTCGTAAGCCACCGTCCGTGGCCGATTCCATCCGGGCCGTGGATCATGCACCAGACCTGGCGTGATCTTCTCTTCGCGCACTGGCCTGTTCCGACGGAAAAACTGCGTCCGCTGGTCCCGTCCGTTCTGCGACTCGACTCCGTCAACGGCCAGTGCTGGATCGCAGTCACGCCATTCCACATGACCGGCATTCGTGCCCGTTGGACACCACCAATTCCCGGAATCTCCGCTCTTCCAGAACTGAACGTGCGCACCTATGTGACCTATGACGGTAAACCGGGCGTATTCTTCTTCAGCCTCGACGCGGGCAGTTGGCTGGCGGTTTTTGGTGCGAGAGCCTCATATCATCTGCCGTACTTCCACGCGCGCATGAACATCGTTCTCGACGAGGGCTGGTTCAAGTACAGTTGCGTTCGCTCGCGCGCCATCGAATTCCATGGACGATACAGACCAGCAGCGTCCGTTCAGCTGCGGGATCCAGGAACCCTCGAGCACTGGCTTACTGAACGCTATTGTCTCTACAGCGTCGTACGCGATTCCGTTTATCGGGCAGAGATTCACCACGAGCAATGGCCTCTCCAGGACGCCGAAGCGGAAATTTCAGAAAATACGATGGCCAGCGCTGTAGGCATCGATTTGCCCCGAATCCAGCCACTGCTCCACTTCTGCAAGCAGCTGGACGTGCTCATTTGGCCGCTGAAAAGGGCTTGACAATTCATATTCATCCTTTGCTGCGTCAGCACAATCAGCTCACGAGTTTTGTTGCGCGCAGCCCTGCCTTTACATATGCTGCGATCAGACCATGACCGCCGCCATTGCAACCGGGCCTGAACAACTGCTGCTCGAGTTGTTCGCAATCTTTGTCTCGGCTAAGGCAGTCGGAGAGTTGTTCGAGCGTATTGCGCTTCCTTCAGTCCTCGGCGAAATTCTGGCAGGCGCGCTCCTCGGTCCATATGCCTTGGGTTGGATTCCTACTTCCGACATCATCCATTCAGTGGCGGAACTTGGAGCCATATTCGTGCTATTCAGCGCCGGGTTAGAGACCAGCCCGAGTGAACTGATCCGAGTCGGCGCGAAGTCGCTCAGCGTTGCATTTGCGGGCATCGTCGTCCCATTCATTCTGGGCTTTTTCTACATGAAGCTTAGTGGCAGCGTGACCAGCGAATCGATCTTCGTAGGCGCTGCCATGGTCGCCACGAGCGTTGGAATCACCGCGAGGGTCTTTGCCGACCTGCACCTGCTCTCTACCGACACTGCCAAAATCATCATGGGTGCAGCCGTGTTTGACGACATTCTCGGAATGCTCCTGTTGGCTGTTGTCGGCGGCGTGGCCGGAGGCGGAGTTCAGTGGCTGCACATGGGCGTGCTCATCGGTGAAGCCGTGGGCTTCGCTCTCTTCATGATGTTCGTGGCGCCGCGAATTGTCCGCCGCATGGAGCCCGGCGTCGAGCATTTGTCAATTCAGAACGCGTCGCTCGTGGTCGCGCTGGCGATATGTCTCTTGCTTTCGTGGCTTGCAGTAAAGATTGGGATTGCGGCGATCATCGGCGCATTTTTTGCAGGCATGGTTTTCGCGGATTATGCGCCGCAATGGAACCTCTTCCCGCGCGTTGCCGGCATCACAGAATTCCTTGCGCCGTTTTTTTTCTTTGCCATCGGCGCGCGCCTGAACGTCTCTTATTTCACGCGTGACATTCTGGTTTCCGCGGTTGTGATTTCCGTGCTGGCGGTGGTTTCGAAGCTGATTGGCTGCGGCCTTCCCATGATCGGCCAGGGCTGGCGCCAAGTTCTGCAAGTCGGCACCGGCATGATGCCCCGCGGCGAAGTCGCCCTGATTGTCGCCCTCGTCGGACTGCAGTCAGGGATAGTGTCCCAGGGCACTTACGCCATTGTCGTGCTTATGACAGCTGTCACCACGATTCTGGCCCCGCCGTTATTGCGGATATTGTTCCACCGCGAAATTCAAGAGCACCACGAAGAAAGCATTGCCGCTCCCGTCCAGTTATAATTCCGCCTTCATCGATGAACTTTGCAGGGAAAGTCGCAGTCGTAACTGGAGCATCACAAGGAATCGGTCGCGCCTGCGCGGTAAAGCTGGCGAATTGCGGCGCGAGCGTGGCTGTCCTTGCGCGAAATCAGCAAAAGCTCGAGGAACTAGCGCAGCAGATCAATTCTGCCCACCAGCAAAGTGGCGGCACGGGCATCATTTCACGTCCTTACATTACGGATATCGAAAATGAAGATCAGATCAAGGCGAGCTTCAAATCCATCGTTTCCGAGTTCGGCAAAATCGACATTCTCGTCAATAACGCCGGCATCACGCGCGATCAGCTCATCATGCGCATGAAGCGCGCGGACTGGGACGCCGTCCTGAACACAAATCTCACCTCCGCATATCTCTGCGCCCAGCAGGCCATCAGCTCGATGCTCAAGCAACGCTGGGGACGCATCATTAACATCACGTCAATCTTTGGACAAATGGGTCAAGCGGGCCAGGCGAATTACGCAGCGTCGAAAGCGGGGTTGATCGGGCTTACCATGGCCATTGCTCGCGAGGTCGGCTCACGAAATATCACCTGCAACGCCATTGCACCTGGATTCATCGAGACCGCAATGACATCGGCCCTTTCCGACGAGCTCAAGCAGAATGCTCTCAAAATGATTCCGCTCGGCCGGGTTGGCACTCCGGATGAAGTAGCAAATTGCGTCGCCTTTCTCGCATCAGATGAGGCCGCCTACATCACTGGCCACGTCTTAAATGTAAACGGCGGTATGCTGATGGGGTGAGGTTCTCTGTGGTTGTTCTCTGTTCTCTCAGTGCCCTCTGTGGTAAAGCTTTTGCTTCGTATAACAAGCAACGCAACATGAATCAACCACCGAGAAAGTAAAGCCATGGAACACGTATCCAGAGCCGTTTCTTCTTCCTCGGCGCTCACTGCGGTTGAAGATTTTGTTTTTCAGCAGGCAGAATCGCCGACCCAAGTAGCGCAAATCCGCGAGCTCTTCCTCGAATATGCTGAGTCGCTCGGCTTCAGCTTGTGCTTTCAGAGCTTCGATCAGGAACTCGCCAGCCTTCCCGGAGACTACGCCCCGCCGAGCGGTCGGCTGGTTCTCGCAACTCACAACGGCCAGCCCGGAGGTTGTGTTGCT
>DATBIE010000179.1:0-6239 GCA_036557105.1 Terriglobales bacterium | reverse complement strand
CGGGCCGGTGCGCCCATTCGGCTCACGACGGGCCGCGAGAAGGAGCGCGTAGCTGGCGCCGAAGCTCTGGTTCCACGCGATCCGAAGGAAGTCCGGGTTGGTCGCACAGCAAGTGAATGCACCGCAGTCATCCGGCTCATCTGCTTCGGTGAAACACGAATGCTGTTTCGCGCTACTGATCGCGAATTCACGATCGTGGTTCGCGAGACCGCGGTGAAACCACCTGGCCGGCGCATATTCGCATAGTGCAACTGGAAGCCATTGCGCGCGGCAAAACGTCCGTTCACAAAATGGTGGCCGTAGAAGCCATTGAGATTTCCCCAGCCATGGCGATAGAAGCGGCCGTTGCTGAAGTTCACGTGATAAAAATATCCCCGGCTAACTCCATACCACGGGATATACGGCTCACCCCAACCCAGCGGGCACCAGCCGAAGCCGCCGAGTCCAACGCCCACGCCCCAGCCGCCACCGAACCAGGCGACCAGTGCCGGCGCATAGTAAGGACGCACGTAAATCGGCCCCGGCGCCCATCCCCAACCGCCTCCCGCATAAACCCAGCGGCCGTAGTGAAATGGAGCAAACCCCCAAGGCTCGTAATCGACCCATGTCCATCCCCACGGGTATTGCCAAACCCAGTGGCCATCGTGGTAAGGAGACCAACCTGTGTCAACGGTTGGATACCAGACTGATCCATAGTCTGGCGTTTCCTTCCAAACGCCATACTCGTCGAGATCTTCGTAGCCGACAGTGTCAGGCGAAACGTAGCGCGCCGATTTCGAGTTATCGAGCCGCTCATCGCGAGACTGCGCCCACTGGTCGAAGGAATCCTGCGCAGGCGCCGCATGCAACTCCACGTTCATGGAAGTTCCATTACTGAAACGCGCCTGCTGGTTTTCGCGAAGGTGGACGGTTGGGCCATCGCCGGTCGATTCGCCTTCACCTCGCCAAACTGTGATGACCGTCTTATCAACATCGGGGTTTACGTCAAAGCGGTAGTCACCAGGCTTCTCCACGGTAAATGCTTGGTTCGGTGTGTCCACCTCGTACTTTTCGTTATCGTAGAGGCGGCGGATGTGCAAGTTCAGCGCTCCCTGGTGAAGCTGCAACTGCACCGCGTTTTCAGAAATGTTTGTGAGAGTCAGGCTGGTTTCAGAACCTATGCGAATGAGTCCGCTGCCCACGCTGATCTCGGCGCGAGAATCTTTGTCGGCCCAGACATTATCGGAATTGGTCAACGGTCGGTTGAGTTCCCCCGCCACCCAATCGCCCGTTCCTTGTGGCTGGACCGAAATTGAGCCCGTCATGTACTGCAGTCGGGCGGCCCGTGCTGGGGGATCGGTTTCCGGCAGGTTAGGGTTTGCAGCATCGCTCGGCGGCGGCGGCGCGGTCTGTTGACTTTGTTGCTCATCGTACTGAGGAGCAGGCGGCGTGTTTTCCTCTACCTGTGGCGCGCTATCCGTTTCTGGCAGTGCGGGTTCGTCAGCCGGCCCAGCCTGATCGTTGTCCGGGGAAGGTGAGGTATCGGGCTGAGAATCATATTGCTGATCATCCTGCGCGGTCGTTTGCGCATGAGCTATCAGCGCGGGGCCCGACATAATTGTGAGAATTGTAAGAACGCTTAGAAAACGGTGAAAACTGCTCATAGTCCCTCCCCGGAAGCGACTTGGCTGCCGAGCGCTCCGTGCCAGAACGAGACGGAGTAGGCACCTACTGCCAACAATGTAAACCCACCGAATCCGAAAGAGTTGCGGGCAGTTTTTCGTGAAAATTGAAGCAAAACAACGCATTTAGCAGGTGCTTTGGCTCAAACGGGAAAGCGGTTACACTAGCCGCAGGCAACCCGACGGAGAGTTGGCCGAGTGGTTGATGGCACCGGTCTTGAAAACCGGCATACCTGAAAGGGTATCGGGGGTTCGAATCCCTCACTCTCCGCCAGCTTTAACGTGCTCGTACGTACAGTTTTCCCTGTATATACAGAGACTCCTCGGGACTGCAATATTGATGCATCGGAGTGTGCGTGGCAACCGCCTTAAATCGCTTCGTCTGCGAGAGTACTTCGTCTCACTACCGTCCTGACGGGGCACACGTTGTTCAGTTCTACACGCGCGATGCTGTCCTGCTTGATGGGCTGAGTGTTTCCCTGGGAGCGGCCCTTCAAGCGGGAGAGTCCGTGGTCGCGGTTATGACCAAGGCGCACACAAAAAATCTGCTGAAGCGGTTTACTGCGCGAGGGATTGATACCGCGGAGCTGACGAAAGAGGGTCGGCTCACCATTCTGGACGCCTCCGAAGCTTTGGCGATTTTTATGACTCCTCACGGGCCGGATCGGCAACGGTTTCTTCGTGAATTCGGCGCTTTTATTCGAAAGGCCGCAGCAGCTGCTGTCGACAAGGACAAGCGTGCGGTGGTCTTCGGCGAGATGGTTGCGGTGTTGTGGGCGCAGGAGAAGTTCGATGCGGCAATCCGACTGGAAGAGCTTTGGAATGAGCTCGCCAGGACGCACTTCTTTTCTCTGCGTTGTGCGTACCCCGCTAAAGCATTTCGCGGAAAAACAAAGGCTGAGCCCTATGCGACCATCTGTGCCGAGCACTCCGTCGTAGTTCCCGCCTGATCCGCTCTCTAGCAAACCGAGATTATTGAGCGGCCGTTCCAGCGAAAGTGGATCCCGATGGAGTGTCTCGACGCGATCGCATCACTCTGGCAAAATGCCCGCGCAAGTTCGTTCGCAAGAGGGAAAGCACGAGCATTGCCAGAAAAATCGTCAGCAGCCCTCCTGATGCTGTGCGGACATCATTGGCACGACGGGGCAGAATCGTAAATCGTCCGTATACCAGCTCGATGTGCACCCAATACACGAGCAAGGATGTTTGCCCCAGTTGAATGAGCGGGCTGAATCCCCAAGTGCCTGGTCCCCAACTACACCACGCGTAAGCAAAAAGCAACAGCAATAACAGCATGCCTACACGCGTCATAAAAAACTCAGGGCTTGTACGCCAGTAGTCGTACACCGGATAGACTTGGACCTGCCGAGAGTCCAGGAATTTTGATATCCAGATCAAAGCAACTCCAGACGTGGCGATCCATAAGAACGCGTGCCCTCCGATTTTGTTCGCAAAGTCACTCATTAAAACGAATCCCAACGCCAGCCCTGCAAATGCAAATCCGGCCCAGGGGAATACGGGGAATAGCCACGACTGCGGTTGTCCGAGGTTGTGGACGCCATTGATGTAGGTTTCGAATTCCCAGGGAAGAAAACGCGGACGCCACGAAGTCCATAACAGCGGGGTCAAAGCAGAAATTCCTGCTGCTGCGCCAAGAGCGCTTGCTAGCAGTTTCAAGTTGCGATCGGATTCGTTATTCATCGCAAGAACCATCCAGCAGAGAACTCCCATCATCATCAGTGACACGCCGATCGTGTTGAGGATGTCTACGCGAAACAAATCCGTCCATGGCGCCCAGCCGAGCGCAATCGCATACTCCTGGAGTCGGAATAGCAATCCCAAAGCAAAGATCTCTGCCCCGCGCTTGATGGTTACTTTGGCGATCTGACCAGGCAGCAGATTTTTCTGCCGCAGTTTATTAATGACGATTGCGAAAGAAATACCTGCGAGGAAAAGGAACAGCGGCGCAGGAAAGGTACCGCCCATCTGTGACCACATGTAGAATTTCGAATCTCGCGCATCTCCTCCCAGCCAGGCGTCGTAGCAGTGGGTTTGAAACATCAGCACACACGCCAACCCCCGCAGCCAGTCAATATACGCGAGACGGGAGGATGCTGAGGGCATTTAGAACTTGGATGTTAAGACCGGGCCTATGCGGCGGCTGCCTTTGGGGTGGGCTGAAGCTCAATCGCCTTGCGAACCAGATATTTTCCGGGACCTGTCAGAAACCTCGCTAGCAGAAATGCGACACGCTCCAGCAGGACACGCTCTTCCGCGCCGAAGGCATTTTCTCGATCGCTCTCCACGTTCAGAAAGCCAATCTCCCGACCGGCAATTTTGATTTCGACAATGACCTTCTTGCGTGTTCCCGCGGCGGCGAACTCGACGGGGTGCACGAAGTTCTCCAGCAGCGCCGGCGCGGCTTTTGCTTCCTGCGTCAGATAGATTCCAACCCAACCATAGTGACGGCCATCCGCCAATAATTCGGCCGCCTTCTCAAGAGGCGAGTCATGAATAAACGGACGGTTTTCAGCGAGGGCACGCTCGATCTGCCGAATCAGCTCACGGGGTGAAGTGTACGGTTTCATTGGAGTTCTTGAGAGGCCTGCACAACCGCAGGAGCCTAGTGTACTGCCCTTGGCGGAAACGGGCAATTTCAATGGCTTCTGGGCTCATGACACGAAATCCGGTTCCGCAACACTATACGAAGAGGAGTGATCTATGTACATCACGCTATTTGACCTATTCGGTTCTAGGTTCGGTGCTCACCCCAGGTGGAGTAGCCTTGCGCCGCATAATCGCGCGCTGGTTAGCGGGCTGGCAATTATGGCGGTATTACTGATGCTTTGCGGAATTGCCGTTAGAACGCGCTTTCACTATGCGCCTTTGATTGTCCTTGGAGTTTTCTGCGGCGGGATAGTGGCAAAAGTCCTGGGACAATTCCTCGCTCCGAAAATTCAATCCCACGTCACCGCTTTTCTTGGCGGCATCACCACCGGGAACATTGGGACGAGCGAAACCGGACTTCGCAAATTAATCAACAAGATTGCCGATGAAATAAACAAAGTTGTCGCGCTCCTCCCGCAGACGATGGGAGACCTCAGCGATCCGGTAACGCTCTCGTTGTGGATTGCACTGTTCACCACGCTGGTGATCCTGGCGGCCAATGCTTATTACGCGAACCAGGAATCGAGTCCGGTGGGGAATCCTGTCACGTCTGGCGCAGGATCAGGACCGGCGGTTGTTGCGATTGATGCTGCGCTTCCTGTTACCGCCGCCGCAGCAGCAGCTCCGGGCCGGCAGAGCAGGAACTAGAGTCGTCCGAGGATAGCTCAGTTTTACTTCTGGTTTTCCTGTGTGTTCTGCTGCGTGCTGGGCCAGCGTTGCACGGCAACATATGTGACCGTGTCCCATGCGTTATGGATTCCATCGAAGAGCAGAGTCAGCGCTGTAGCAGCCACTAGGAACATAGACAACACAGGAGTCCAGACCAACGCAATCGAAGCCGCAAGTAAAAGGCTGTATGCAAATAGCGGCAGGATCGCATACCAAAACCAGTCTTCATTGTCGGGCGCATAGCCAGTCTGCGCTCGCGCGTGTCGAACGACCCTGAGGGAATACACCACTCCTCCAGCGCCGCAAATGGCCAGGCAGGCTGCGGTTCCGACGAGCGAATTCCACGGCGCGGCTATGATCGCTGAGATGAGCAGCGTGACACAAAAATGCACAATTGTCGGCGTGCCAAAAGCGCGAATCTCGTTCATGCTTCGCACAGCTTCGGCCTCAGCTATAAGTGCGATTGTCACGAATTGCAGCCCGGTCAGCGCGCCAGCCGACGACCCGACTATCACGTAGAAATCGGTCCAATGAGGCAGGAAGAGGGAAGCTTCTGCCATAGATTTGTCCTCAATTCAGCCGAAAACAATATCACATGGTCTCGCGCACCTAGTTAGTAAAAAGTGGAGCAGGCGTGTGATGGTTCTCGCAAATGAGACTACTACGTCCTTATTGTGGGCAAGAATACCGCGTTAAAGTGGAGTGCGCAGAAAATGGTAATCAAAGTCGTTAACTTTCGTTCGTCTCTGCCAGTCGTGCTTTCACCATCTTCTTCACCAGAGCAGCGGGCAACGGCTGGTCAATCGGAAACTGAATCGTGCCTCTCGACAAACGATACTTCTGAAGCTCTGCTTTGAACCTTTCGATGATCGAGCCGGTCGGGAAAAAGCTGCAATGGTCGGAGAATGCGGCGTACCAGACGAGCACCTTCTTATGCTTAAACGCAGGAATTCCGTAGCTGATCACCTCTGTCGTCTCAGTGGGCACGACTGAGCGGATGGCCGCGCGAACTTTGTTCAGGGTGCTGCGTGCGGGTTCGGGCACTTTGGCGAGGTAATCTTCGACCGATTTCGATCTCGTACTTTTTTTCTTGGCGGGCGAGCTGGGGGCGAGTGGCGAACGGCTTTTCACAACCGACATAATAACGCGTCGGCCTTTTGTGTAGCCCAAACTTCAATCACGCGAATCGCTGAGATTGTACCGATTACCTTTTGAGTTACCAAAACAGAAACCTTCGATTTT
>DATBIE010000178.1:0-26150 GCA_036557105.1 Terriglobales bacterium | reverse complement strand
GTTCAGGACTTCGACACCCTGCAATTGTGCGACTTTATTCAGATTGAAATCGTTGGTGATGATCTTGCCTTCGTAGAGTTTAGCGAGTTCGATGAGTTTTAAGTCAACCTCGCGCACTCCGGGAAAATCATCCTCAACGATCTGGATTTGCAGGGACGCGACCTTTTGCAGACGTTGCAGGATGTCCAGCCCGCGTCGGCCACGATTGCGCTTCAGTGAGTCTCCTGAGTCGGCAACCAACTGTAACTCGCGCAAAACGAACTGCGGAGTAACCACGATGCCGTCGAGAAATCCCGTTTCAGCAATGTCGGCAATCCGGCCGTCAATAATGACGCTGGTATCGAGGATCTTATAACTCTTCTTAAGCCCCTTCTCTCCGCCAAAAACTCCGCCGAGAGCAGCCAGGTTCAGCAGGTCGCCTTTGTTCGCGCCCACAATCAACCCGACATAAGCCATCAGCAACATGACCATGATCTGCAGGAAGCTGCGCAACGAGCTTTCCCCCAGGCTGTTGCGAATCACAAGCGCAAAAAGATAAGCCCCGAAAATCCCTAAAATGCTCCCGATCGCTGCGCCTATCAGGCGTTTAAGACTGACCCGGAGCAGGCGCCACTCGAACACCACGATGGCAGCACCAATCAAAGCGCCCACGCCTGCGTCGAGCCGTGGACTGAGTCCGAAGGGGTGAATCAGGTAACAAGTGAAGGAAACGAAACAAATAAAGATAAAACGGATGAGAATCAGGTCCACAAAACGTCCTCCCCGAGGCAACTGCAGCCCGCAACAGTTGTCCCGATCGCCGTCGCACAACGAACTTCTAAATCGCCGGCGCTCTATTCAGGGCCGATATGAATATGAAGATGGCCCTCAATCCCGCAGTTGCGGGAAATTGAATCCAAAAAGTATATACCTGCTTGCAAACGACGAATATCTTCCATGATACGTTTCAGGCGGAGTTCCGATCTCTGCTTTTCTGGACCATTTATTCCCATATTCGCATTCCGTGTCGTTTGTCGCCCTTGCGGAGTCGCTGCTGGTCCTCGCCCCCACGGCAGGTGTTAAGTTGTCGGTTCTCTTTAGCTACAGGTGAGTATTCTCGAACTCTCCAGCCAATTGTTTGTCCTTGGCTTCAGCCGCAAGTACTAGCGCTTTGAATATTTTGCGCGAATATTCGTCTTCATCGAACGATCTCTCCGGGTGCCACTGCACTGCCAGCACAAAATGATCGGGCGCCATCCCCTCGAGTGCTTCAATGATGCCGTCTTCCGGAGAACGCGCAACAACTCTCAGGCCATCGCCTATTACGTCGGCGGATTGATGATGGCTGGAATTTGCCGGGATCGTTCGAGCCAGGTTGGCATCCTCATCCGGAAACAAAATTTCAGCTAGCTTCGACCGCGTCTCGATTTTAACCTCATGCGCCACCGGGATTTCTCTCCCCGCTTCATGATTGACCAGGGACTCGATGTGCTGCAACAACGTCCCCGAGCGATACACATTCAGAATTTGCAACCCATAACAAATGCCGAGCACCGGCTTGCGCATGTTATAGGCATCCTGCAGCAGCAATTCATCCACTGTGTCTCTCTTTGGATCGGCGTCCGCCGTTTTAGGATGCCGCTCAGCACTAAACTTCGCGGGGTCAACGTCGGCTTTGCTCCCAGGCAGCAGGATCGCATCGCAGCGCTCAATCAGCTTCATCACTTCAGCAGGTGTGCGATCCAGGGGAATCCGCATTGGCTCTCCGCCAGACAGTGTAATGGCACGTTCATATTGTGAAATCGCTCGGTGTGCGTACTCGAGGTCTGTGCCATGCGGCAGTGGAATGGCGATCCGCGGCTTCATCGATCAGCCTGCACGCTCGATCTGGCGCTCGATGTGGATCAGAGTCTTCGCACGGCGGTAACGCCGCAATTCCACTATCGTAGAAGTAATGAGGATGATGGCACATGCTGCCACGCCGGCCGGCAGCGCAATGTGGCGATATGCCATTCGTAGGTCTGGAGACGTGCCATGAAACACGCTCGTTAGAAGCACGACGCAAATTCCTACGAACAATCCGACCGCGAAACAAAGTAGCGTCGCGAAAAAGGTAAGTACCAGCACTCGAAGGGGAATGTAGTACCAGCGCGGGTTTTGCGAAATAGCGGCGAAAGACATGTCCGAGCTACTCTTCAGTTTAGCTCATTCTCGCAGTCCTACTGTCGCCCTCTACCTGAGAAGCAGTGCGCTAAAATAGTCCGAATGTCCCAAGCTGCACAAGCCATCACGCGCGAGCCGGCGGAGGTAGTTCGTGCGACACCGGTTTCGCAGGCGCCAAATGGGATCTGTTATGCGGTCGCCGGAGAGATGAACCTTCCAGCCACCGAGTTGGAGCGTATGGTTTCAGCCGTTCCAACGACCATTGCCGGCGCCCTCACTCGCAAGGCCTACTATTTCGTCCCGCTCACGGTGAATCAGGGAGACCAGACGGTGATTGCTGATCGCTACGATGTCACTCTCAGCGACAGCGCCGTTTGCCACCGAAATCTAGAGCTTGGGAACTCGCAATGTGTTTTTATCTCCACGCGCCTGATGGACGATAAATTTTCCATCGCCTTCGAGTTCTATATCAACGTGGGACACGCGTTCGTGGAACACGCCGGAGTCTCCCGGGAATTCAGCGATCTGGTGTGGAAGCAGGCACAGTCGGGTGTGCGCGGCGAAACTTCTCTTGATGCCTGGGAATCACGCAAAATGGCCACGGGCCACAGCGCCGACTCCGAGAAGCACAAGAACGAGTATCTGGCCGCGACATTCTCTGATGCGATTTCGATCTACCTTCTTTCTCTGTTCCTTGATGTCGATTACCAGGATCTGCGCGAGCGGGACTATCCTCTGCTGGCCCCTGCATCACTGGCTGAGCGTCTGCGTAAGATTTCTGAGGTGTTCCCGCCGAATCAGGGATTTGAGTTCGCGGTGTATTACAGAAGGCGGGGATAGAAACTCAATCAAACACTGCGGTTTCGTGGGCCGCGACTGGAAATCGATGACCGACATCTGGCCCGCCCCTCTTGGCAAGATAAAACGCATGGTCTTCGAGTTCCTGGTCGGCTTTTGGTCGGAGAAGTATCGGCTCAAGAACTTCTCTTCAAGCGATCATCGAGCCTCTGGGGCAACTTTTCCGAATAAGCTCGCCCAACTTCGACTGGTGTCCCTGAGTTGATGCCTTCCATTGCTATTGACTCAATATCTTTCAAAACCTCTTGTTCCGAACAGAGGAGTCGCTCAAGGTAGGCTTCAACCGTAATCCCTTCAGCCTTTGCCCGGGCGCGAAGCTCGGTTTCGATAGGGGGATGGAGGGTAATACTCATAATTTTGCTGGATTTTACTCCGATTCCGCATGGTTCGCGTGCGACCATCTTCGATCACTTCGGCGTAACCACCAACTCTCCATTTTCCACACGCAAGCTTCCTACACCATCGGGCAGCTTCAACTGCTCTCGCTGTTCTGCGAGCTTTTTCTGTAATGCGGAATTGACAAGAGAAACCGGAATGGTCAGGTCGCCTATTTTGAACTCGGTCGGATCGAATGTGACATAGCCTTCCTGCGATCCAAGATGTCCTGCAAGAGTCACGTAAATGTCTTTCCCCGCGACTTGAGTCACAAATTGGCCACGGGCTACATCGCCATCCAGCTTCACCTGATAGTCCTTCACCTGAACGTCTCCCGGGGCAACGACTGAGTCCGCCGAAAGCTGTGTTGTACCGACTGGCTGACCGCCGTTTACGGGAGCAGGGGGCAATGCACCGGTTGATGCCGCTAACTCGGCATTCACTTCATCGGAGGTGAATCGTACTTGCGTTGGATTTTGTCCTGGTTGAGGAGCTCCCAACTGCGCGACTTTCTCGCTGAAAGACGCAGCATTGGAGCGCACAGCCTCTGTGCTTTGGGGCGTAGCAACCCGCTGCGGTCTACTGAGAAGCTGGTAAATAGTGACGACACAACTCAATAGCATGATTGCGCTGAAAATGCGCCTGCCAGTGATCTTCATGGTTTCTTCCTCGCACAAGCCGGGGAGAACTCAATGTTGACTGATAGCGACCGGGATTGGGAGTAACAAAGGACGCTGAACAGAAGGTCAGTCTAATTTCTTGGCTATAAGTTCATTTACCAGCTGCGGGTTCGCCTGACCTTTGGAGAGCTTCATGACCTGGCCTACAAAAAAGCCGGTCACAGTTTTCTTCCCCGCGCGGTACTGCTCGACCTGCTTGGGGTTTGCGGCGAGTACATCATCGATAATCTTCTCGATTGCCGACGAGTCGGTGGACTGGGCAGGGCGTCCTTCTTCTTCGTAAACGGCCGGAAAATCTTTCTCGCGTGCGAAGCAAAGATCGTAAAGATCTTTCAGCATCTTGCTCGAGATCGTCTGAGATTCAAGCAGATCAGCGGACGCGGCCACACCTCTCATGCTGATTGGCGACTGCGCAATTTCAAGCCCTTTGGCTTTGAGCCGGCCTATCAGTTCACTTTGCACCAGGTTCGCTACGCGCTTGGGATTCTTTGCCGCCTTTGCAGCCGACTCGAACTGATCGGCAAGAGACTTGGTCAGTGTCAGCGTATGCGCATCCTGCGCCGTGATCCCGTAGTCCGACATCATTCGCTTACGGCGCGCCTCCGGCAATTCCGGCAACATGCCGCGGATTTCTATACGCCATTTCTCGTCCACGACGAGCGGAAGAAGGTCAGGCTCCGGAAAATAGCGGTAATCGTGGGCCTGTTCCTTTGACCTCATACCGTAAGTCTTGCCTTCGACCGAGTTGTAGAGTCGGGTTTCCTGTGTAATCTTTCCCCCGGACTCGATCACCTCGATCTGACGCTCGATTTCATACTCCAGCGCCTCGCGAATGAAGCGAAATGAATTGACGTTTTTTACTTCTGTTTTGGTCCCGAATTTCTTCTCCCCACGAAGACGGACGCTAACGTTCGCATCGCAGCGAAGCGAACCTTCTTCCATGTTTACGTCGCTTATGCCCGTATAAAGAATGATCTCCTTCAGTCGCGTCAGATATTCGTAAGCCTCTTCGGGTGAGGCAATGTCCGGCTCGCTCACAATTTCAATCAACGGCACGCCGCTGCGGTTCAGATCGACTGCGGTCGTCTCTCCGGAACCAGCGAAGCCTTCGTGCAGGCTCTTGCCGGCATCTTCCTCGAGGTGCACTCGGGTGATACCGATCCTTTTCACGCCTGAGGTGGTTTCAACTTCTATGAATCCGTGTTCGGCCAGCGGTTTGTCGTACTGCGAAATCTGGTATCCCTTTGGAAGATCGGGATAGAAATAATTCTTGCGGGCGAATATCGATGTCTCGCGAATTTCGCAATTTAGCGCCATCGCCGCGAGCGTCGCAAACTCGACGGCTTTGCGATTGACTACCGGCAAAGCTCCGGGAAGCCCGAGGCAGACCGGGCACACATTCGTGTTCGGTGGATCGCCGAAACGCGTCGAGCAGGAGCAAAAAATTTTGCTCTCAGTCAGCAACTGAACGTGAACTTCAAGGCCGATGACTGGCTCGTACTTGGCCCGTGCGCCTACAGAACTCTCGACCGACGTTGCCATATTTAATGAATTATAGAGGTGAAAAACACCGATTCGCTGGTGAGGTGGAGAGAGATTATTCCACACCGAGATAGATATCGACTTGCCCGTTCTGCGGATCAAGAGCGCGTTCGTCGTAAAGCTCGAAGTCGGTGTGATAAGTGCGTTTCAGCTTTTTTTCGTCCTCAAGCTTGAAAATCTGCAGCCAGGCCTCGGGAATCACCTTCGGAAACGGCCCCTTCTCGGTTGTGATCAGGGCGTACTTGCCGGCGGGTATCTGCTTCAAAACCATCCCCGTTGGAGCAGAGGCGCCTGTCTTTATCGGCGCTCCAACTACGAATGTGTATTCGCCGTAGTGGTCGCTGGCGTATTCGGTATAAACAGCGTAGAGGTTTGAACTAGTCTTATCGGGTATTTTGCCCGCCATTCCTTCGTCAATGAATTTGTGCCATTGCCGGCCGATGATCCCCTCGGCAGTCGCCTCTCTCGCGTTATCAGTTCGTGCCTGAATTCCGATGATGGTGAATGCGGGAATCTCTATCGTACGAATGGTTTTGCTCCTTCGACTCGCCGACTTTCGGCCGACGACTAACAACAGAACGAGTAGTGCCTGCTCACTTGATTTCCATCACTTCTTTTTCCTTCGCCTTGCACATATCTTCCATTTTCTTTATCTCGTCGTCAGTGAGCTTCTGAATTTCTGCAGTCGAGCGCTTCTCGTCGTCCTCAGTAATTTTTTTGTCCTTCAGCGCCTTCTTGATCGCGTCGTTTCCATCACGGCGGATGTTTCGTATCGCCGTGCGATGGTCTTCAAGCACTTTGTGCAGGTGCTTCACCATCTCGCGTCTCCGCTCTTCGGTCAAGGGCGGAATCGGTACACGAATGATCTTGCCGTCGTTCATGGGATTCAACCCCAGTTCCGCACTGCGGATTGCCTTCTCAATTCCCGAGAGCTGCGTAGGGTCAAATGGTTGCACGGTGATCAATTGAGGCTCGGGAGTGTGAACGGTGGCAAGCTGGTTGAGCGGCATCTGTGAACCGTACGCTTCAACATGCACCCCGTCCAGCATGTGCACAGAAGCTCGACCGGTGCGAATGGAGACAAGGGCCTTGCGAAAATCGTCGACCGCTTTGTCCATGCGGGATTTTAGTTGCGCGTAAGTATCTTTGAGTCCTGGAACAGCAGCCATTGTGGGCTGGGCCATGTTTCAGCTCCTGAAAATAGAAGAGTTAAAACGCTGAATTATAAACCGAAGATGGCGGGATGTTGGGGAACGGCCATTCGTGAAGAAGGCCCATTCGTTAACTCAACTCGCATCTAAGAGGAAGAATTGTTGGAAACTGTCCAGTACTCGAGTCGGCAATTCTTGCCGTTTCGCCTTGCCCTTCGATCCGAGGTCGTGACCGGCGCCTTCGACCGGAACCAAAACCGTTTTCCCAGGGATCAGTTTTCGTGCCGATTCAATTTCCTCGATCGTGCCGAACGGATCGCGAGTGCCATGCACAAACATCACTGGAATTCTGATATTAGGCAAATGCTGTGTTCGGGGGCGGTCTGGATGGCCCGGTGGATGCAGCGGATATGAGAGCAGCAGCAACCCATCGGCAACATCTTTTTCAGCGCACAACATACTCGCTTGGCGGCCGCCATAGCTTTGACCGCCAAGAAATATATTCCCTGAAAAAAAGCGTTTCATGTAATCAGCGGCATTCTCAAGCCCTTTCCGGTCACGTTCTGCATCTCCAGGCCGTGGTGGTCCGAAGCGGCGCATCTGACGAAATGGCAAATTGCACCGCAAAACCGCGAATCCCTTGTCAGCAAAGGCTTCTGATAAAGCTACCAGCAATGGCGATTGTGCGTTTCCACCGGCGCCGTGGGTCAGTACGAGACCCATGCCTGCAAATGAATCCGGCCGATGCAGAAATCCTTGAACTCCGGGTTCTCTGGAAGAATCGGAAATCGTTTCAACGTTGTTCATACCCAGAAGCACCGCGCCCCAGCAAGATCGCGGTCCAGAAAGGTTGCGGGGACTTACGCAGGAGATATTACCTTCGTAAGGCTCTTTACCCCTTTTCGTATTGTGACCTCAATGCTGCTTGCTAGCATCGTCCCATGTTTCGTCCCGTGGGGAAAAGCTCGTCCTGGGCATTGATTACGATCGCAGGGACTCTGCTATTTCCCATTGTCTCGGGTTTGTGCGCAAATCGCTTAGGAAAATCCGCCGGTCACACGCCGAAGCTCGATGCGATTGTTCAAATCACGCACGACGGCATCAGCAAGACAAATTTGTTGTCTGACGGATCCAATATATATGTGAGCGAGTGGCCTGCGGCGCACCACATTGTGGCGCGAGTTTCGGTAAAAACATCCGATCGGTCGGTAATTTCCAGCAGCTTCAAAAATATTCAAGCGCTTGATATTTCTCCGGACCAGACCAGGCTTCTTGTCACACCGCTCCATGCGGGCGCGGCAACCGGCGAGAACGAATTCTGGACTCTCCCGATTAACAGCGGACGGGCCGAAAGATTGGGCGAGCTCAACGGCCGAGACGCCTCCTGGTCTGAAGACGGCAAGCAGTTAGTCTTCTGCAAGGGATCCAACCTCTACCTTGCCAGCGGGGATGGAAGCTCCGCCAAGAAAATTTTCGAAGCCGATGGCCCCGTGTTTGCCCCACATATTTCGAACGACGGGAAACGAATTCGCTTTACGCTGGAAAGTGCCGCAGAAAACAAGACCTCGCTTTGGGAAATTAACATCGACGGATCCAAGCCGCATGATGTGCTCGAGAGATGGCAGGATGTCAGCAATGCTTGTTGTGGAAGCTGGACGGCGGATGGGCACTATTACATTTTCCAGGTAACACAAAGCAATCCAACCGCTTTTACCAGCCTTTGGGCTCTGGCCGATTCGGGCCGGAATGCAACGCCGTTCCAGTTGACCGAGGGCCCCATCTCATTTGCTTACGCATCACCTTCGCGCGAGCGGAACAAATTGTGGGCAATCGGCGTGCTGCCGGCCGGCGAGGCAGTGAAGTATAGTCCAGCCCGCAAAAAATTCACCCCGCTACTCGCAGGTGTATCCGCAACCGACCTGGACTATTCCGCGGACGGGAAGTGGGTCACTTATGTTTCGATTCCGGATGGTGAACTTTACCGCAGCCGCGCCGATGGAAGTGACCAGATGCGCCTAACTTCCGCCCCCGAACGCGCAGCTCTGCCGCGCTGGTCGAGGGACGCTAAGCAGATCGCTTACGTGAGCATGCAGCCGGGCAGGCCGTGGAGGATTTCCTTGATGGCTATTTCTGGCGGCGCCTCTCGTGACGTCATCTCTGACAAACAGAGCCAGATTGATCCGAACTGGTCGCGCGATGGCCACCGCATCATGTTCGGCTATGTTCGTACTTCGGAACATCTGAGTATTAAAATCGCGGACCTAATCACGCACAAGGTGCAGGAAATCCCCGGTTCGGAGGGCTTGTTCAGCCCTCGTTGGTCGCCAAATGGTCGATATATTGCGGCCCTCACACCTGACTTCACCAAAGTTATGCTGTTCGATTTCCGCACCGGGAAATGGTCAAACTGGCTGAACGAACCCGCCGGCGCGGTCAACTATCCTGTCTGGTCCGCAGACAGCAGATCTCTGTATTTCGACGATCTGGTCACAGACGAGGAATCGATTCGCAGCGTAAGGGTAGACCAACACCGCGCGCAACGCGTTTTCAAGCTGCAAGGCATCGAGCGATATCCTGGGCCTTTCGGTCTGTGGAGCGGCCGCATGCCAGACGGCTCATGGATGTTTGTTCGAGACCACAGCACGCAGGAAGTCTACCAACTAAGTCTGGAGCTTCCTTAATCTCGTAAGCGAGTTGCACTATGTTCAACTATCAAACCAGAACGTTTCATCTCTCCGGACGAAAGCTGCTTGCTGTCATAGCGCTCCTGACTTGCACTATCACCCTCATGCCACCCGCGAACTCACAGACTCCAGAGGAGAGCCGGTCAGAGCGCAAAGTTGTTTCGCGTGTCGAGCCTGAGTATCCTGAAGCGTTGAAGCGCCTCTTCATCGGCGGAGTGGTGCGGATTGAGGTCGTCGTCGCGCCAAATGGGGCGGTGGAAGACGCGCAGGTGCGCGGCGGAAATCCGATCCTCGGACAATCAGCCTTGAAAGCCGTCAAGCGATGGAAGTATGCGCCCGCCCCCACCAAGGAGAAGTTTGTAGTGAAGTTCCAATTTGATCCGCACGGGAACTAGACGATCCCAGTTTCAGTAATGTTCTACCCCCGTACTTACTTCGCACCAGGACCATCCTTCACAACGTGAAGCCGCATGAAGTTGGTTGACCCGCTCGACATCCGAATCCCTGCGACAATCCCCAGAACGTCTCCTGAACTAAGCTTTCCTGTACGCACGAGTTCGTGCTCGGCGGTCGCGAGCATTTCCTCAAAGTGCAGCGCATGCTCCCGCCTGACGGGCTGCACACCCCACAACAGGTTCATGCGGTTACACACCTCCGCGACGTGGCTGAAGGCGTAGATCTTCGATTGCGGGCGGTATTTCGAGATCAAACGTGCAGTGTTCCCGGTTTCCGTGAACACAGCAATGGCTGCCATATGCAAATCTTCAGCAGCATGCGCCACGGATTCGCATATCGTCTCTGAAATCGATAACCTTCGCGGCTTGCTGCGCCGGCGGCGCGGCAGAGTAAATTCCGCCATATTGGTTTCTGCTTCGACCACAATCTTTGCCATCATGCACACGGCTTCTTTTGGATACTTGCCGCTGGCTGTCTCGCCCGACAGCATAACCGCGTCGGTGCCATCGAAGATAGCATTCGCCACATCGCTGGCTTCTGCCCGCGTAGGCCTCGGATTCTCGATCATCGATTCGAGCATCTGGGTGGCAATGATTACCGGCTTTCGCCACTCGGAGGCACGGCGAATCACATGTTTCTGGATTACCGGAACTTTTTCCGGCGGCATCTCGACGCCGAGATCGCCACGCGCGACCATGACACCATCAGCAACCTCGAGTATTTCTTCCAGATGGTCTAGCGCCTGCGGCTTCTCAAGCTTAGCAATCACCGGAACGTCGCACTTTTGCGCTTTGATAATTTTCTTGGTCTCGATCACGTCGGCGGCAGAACGCACGAACGACAGGGCGACAGCATCCACACCGTGCTGAAGGCCGAATTCCAGGTCACTGCGATCTTTTTCCGTGAGCGCGGGGATTGAAAGGGCCGCGCCGGGAAGGTTGATCCCCTGGTGTTCCCCGAGCGTGCCACCGTTGAGCACCTCGCACTTGACATTCTCACCGCGCACTTCGCGGACCCGCAGTTCGATTTTGCCGTCGGAAAGCAGGATTCGCGAGCCTGCCTTCACCTCTTTTGCCAAACCTTTGAATGTAGTTGAGATTCGATCCGCGGTGCCATCAATATCATCAGTTGTGATGGTGACTTGCCCGCCCGCTTTCAGCGAAATCGCGCGATGCTCCCTTAAAGTACCGGTGCGTATTTTCGGTCCCTGAAGGTCCTGCATGATGCAAATCGTCCGACCCGTTTCGTTTGCCGTTTGACGCAGGCGGGCAATGGTTTCCGCATGTTCATCGTGAGAGCCATGGGAAAAATTCAGCCGCGCCACGTCCATGCCTGCGATCATGAGTTCGCGCGCGGTATTACGGCTGCTACATGAAGGGCCAATTGTGCAAATAATCTTCGCTCTGCGGGTGTGCTGAGGATCGGCGGGACAGGAAGTTTTTGATTCCGGCGGGTTCGCGCGCATGCAATTGTGAGTAGGTACGAGTATTGTAACGGGTAAACGCTCTGTGGACGTCCTCAGTGTAGTCAGTGTTCTCTAACTGGGGTTTTTCAATGTCCACCAGAGGAAGGCTGGGTTATAAGAGGGAAAACATGGAACGGGCGGTTAGTCTATTTGGAGTTCGCCACTGCCGTCAGCTCACTCCCCAGCGTCGACCGTGGAAACAGCATGGCATTAAACTCTGCGCCGATCAAAATGACGAGCGAGATCAGATACATCCACACGAGGAGGACAATGGCCGCGCCGACGGAGCCATAGATAACGCCATAATCAGAGAAGTGCTGTAAATACCAGCCGAAGATAATAGTAACGATGAACCACATTACTGTGGCTAGGCTGGCCCCGGGAAGCACGCTATGCCATGGCTGAGTGCGTGGGACTGCATTGTGATAGATCAACGCAATGACCGCTACGCTGGTGAGAATCGCAATCAGCCAGCGCACAACCTGCCACATTAATAGTACGTATTGTCCGACTTCGTGATTCGTGCTCAGAACCAGCGTGTTTTCGATTTCGCTGCCGAATGCAACCAGAACGGTGGAGAATGCCAGCGGAATGCCCGCGAGAATCACTAGGGAGAAGGCGATGAGCCGCTCCTTTACCAGACCCCATATTTTCGGCAAGTCGTAACAACGCCGAAAACCTTCCATCCAGGAAACCATGACGCCTGAAGCAAGCCAGACGGACAGCAAAGATGTACTGAAGAGCAGCCAGATCGAACTGCCGCTGTTGCCCCGCAAATAAGATTGCACGGTACTGAAGCCTGCAGGCAGGATTCGTTGCAAGGCGTACGAAATTTCGCGGGAGTATAAGCGCATTTCATTATTGCCATTGCCGAGCACTGAACCGACCACGAGTAGCGTGGGAAAGAACGTAAGGATGGAGGAATAGGCCGATGCTTTGGCGATGGCGAACGCATCGTGATTGAAAGCGCGCCAAATCGATTTAGCCCAGAGATGAAAGAAGCGAAGTATCAACGGTGCCAGAGTAGATTGCGAACGCTTCGCAATCAAGCGCAGACTCGGCCGGGGTTCCTCGGCTGGCAATCGCTGGGGGTTAGCGTGCATCGCTTAAGGGAATCCTCTGTGGCTTTCCCTCTGTGAAACTCAGCGTCCTCTGTGGTCGGGGTTTTGAAAATCCTTACCACAGAGGACACTGAGTTTCACAGAGAAAGACCACAGAGTACAAAACAAAAGGGCGGAATTTTTCATCCGCCCTAGTTCGTTTCGCAATTACTCCGCTGCCAGTTCTTCCGTCTCGCCTTCGGTACGCATGAGTTCGAGCGCGCGCTCGGCCTCTTCGTATGCCTGCGAGACTTCCTCCTGCACCTTCGCGGCTGCCTCTTCCATTTCTGGCGAGAGGCGCACATTGCGGTAGTACTCCATGCCGGTGCCGGCAGGAATGAGACGCCCGACGATGACGTTCTCTTTCAGTCCGCGCAGGTGATCGACCTTGCCCTGAATGGAGGCTTCGGTGAGCACGCGCGTGGTCTCCTGGAACGAGGCCGCCGAGATGAACGAGTCGGTCGCAAGCGACGCTTTAGTGATGCCGAGAAGCAACGGCCTGCCGGTTGCCGGCTTGCCGCCTTCGCGGATCACGCGCTCGTTCTCCTCGCGGAAGCGGAACTTGTCTACTTGCTCCTCGAGCAGGAACGTTGTGTCCCCTACGTCTTCGACCTTCACCCAGCGCATCATCTGGCGAACAATTACTTCGATGTGCTTGTCGGAGATGTTGACGCCCTGCAGCCGGTACACTTCCTGGATTTCGTTCACCAGGTAAGCCTGGAGTTCTTTCTCTCCGAGGACTGCCAGGATGTCGTGCGGATTGAGTGGGCCGTCCATGAGCGGTTCTCCAGCACGGACACGCTCGCCTTCCTGCACATTGATGTGAACGCCACGCGGTACCGAGTATTCTTTCTCGGTTCCGTTGTCCGCAGTGACATACAGTTTCCGCTGGCCTTTCGAGACCTCGCCGAACTTGACAGTGCCATCAATTTCGCTGATGACCGCAGTCTCGTGCGGCTTGCGTGCCTCGAACAGCTCGACTACACGCGGCAAACCACCCGTGATGTCTTTGGTCTTGGTGGTCTCGCGCGGAATCTTCGCCAGCACATCGCCCGGATAAACCGTATCGCCTTCGGCCACCATGAGGTGGGCGCGCGACGGCATCAGGTACCGCTTGTTGTTCTTCGTACCCTTGATCACGATGGCCGGCTGGCGCTTCTCATCAGGAGATTCGCCGACCACGTGGCGTGAAAGGCCCGTGACCTCGTCGACTTCTTCGTGCAGGGTGACCCCTTCTTGCAGGTCTTTGAACTGCACGGTTCCGCCGATTTCCGTAAGGATCGCGAACGTGTATGGATCCCACTCGACCAATACCTGGCCCAGCGTAACCGCATCGCCATCGTTCACCTTTACGCGTGCGCCGTACACGACCGAGTAGCGCTCACGCTCGCGGTTCTTGTCATCAACCACGGCAATCGATCCCTGGCGGTTCATGACCACCAGATCGCCGGCCTTCGACTTGACCGTCTGCAGCCCGATAAAGCGGACTGCACCGTTGGTGCGAGCATCCAGTCGAGACTGCTCCGACACTCTCGATGCCGTACCGCCGATGTGGAAGGTACGCATCGTGAGCTGCGTTCCGGGTTCGCCGATCGACTGAGCTGCGATAACTCCCGTCGCTTCGCCGAGTTCCACCAGTCGGCCCGAAGCCAGGTTACGTCCGTAGCACATGACGCACACGCCGCGCTTCGATTCGCAAGTCAGCACAGAACGAATCTTCACCCGCTCGATGCCCGCAGCCTGGATCGCGCCGGCCAGCTCTTCTGTAATTTCCTGGTTGATATCGACGATCAGGTTGCCGTCATAGTCCTTGATTTTTTCGAGCGATACGCGGCCCACAATTCGGTCGCGCAGCGGCTCAATGATTTCGCCGGCTTCAACGATTCCGGCTACGAAAATACCATCTACCGTGCCGCAATCGTATTCGCTGATGATTACATCCTGGGCAACGTCAACCAGACGTCGAGTGAGATAACCCGAGTCAGCCGTCTTCAGCGCGGTATCGGCCAAGCCTTTACGCGCGCCGTGCGTCGAAATGAAGTACTGCAACACCGTCAATCCTTCGCGGAAGTTTGCTGTAATCGGCGTCTCGATGATTTCGCCCGACGGTTTCGCCATGAGTCCGCGCATGCCCGAAAGCTGGCGAATCTGCTGTTTTGATCCGCGAGCGCCGGAGTCGGCCATAACGTATATCGGATTGATATCGCCTTCTTTGTCCTTCTTCTGCATCTCGCCGAACATTTCGTCGGCAACTTTTTCCGTAATCGCAGACCAGATTTCAATGACCTTGTTGTAACGCTCGCCATTGGTGATAGCGCCGTCCAAGTACTGCTGTTGAACGCTGACCACCTGCTTTTCGGCATCGCGCACCAGTATCTTCTTGTTGTCCGGAATGACCATGTCGTCAATTCCGATCGACAATCCGGCGCGAGTTGCGTAACGGAAACCGAGTTCCTTTACTTCGTCTAGCATCTTTACCGTGAGTTCGAGCCCATATTTCAGATAGCAGAAACTCACCAGTTGCCCGATTCCCTTCTTTTTGAGCAAGCCATTTATGTACGGCATGCCAGTCGGAAGATGATCGTTCAGGATGGCGCGCCCAACAGTCGTGTTCAGGAACGCACGGTCGTAGCTCGTGGGCTCAGTGTGAACGATGTCCTGATCGTCGTATGCCGTGGTCAGGTCGATCACTTCGCCGGTGTGGCGCAACCGAATCGGCGTGAGCGTCTCGACTTCTCCCGCATGCAATGCGAGCAAAACTTCATCGATATTCGCAAATGCGCGTCCTTCGCCCTTCGCGCCCGGCTTGCCCTTCGTCAGGTAGTAAAGGCCGAGAACCATGTCCTGTGTGGGAACGGTGATCGGCTGGCCTGATGCGGGCGACAGGATGTTGTGCGACGACAGCATTAGTACGCTGGCTTCCACCTGCGCTTCCGGAGACAGCGGGATGTGAACCGCCATCTGGTCCCCGTCAAAGTCGGCATTGAAAGCCGTGCAAACCAGCGGGTGGATCTTGATCGCTTTGCCTTCCACCAGCACCGGTTCGAACGCCTGAATGCCCAAACGGTGAAGTGTTGGAGCCCGGTTCAAGAGCACCGGATGGTCCTTAATGACCTCCTCCAGGATGTCCCAAACGATCGACTCCTGCTGTTCGACCATTTCTTTCGCCTGCTTAATCGTCGTGCAATGGCCAGTCTGCTCCAGGCGATGGTAGATGAAGGGCTTGAACAGTTCGAGTGCCATCTTCTTCGGCAGGCCGCACTGGTGCAGCTTGAGTTCAGGGCCAACCACAATGACTGAACGTCCGGAGTAATCGACGCGCTTACCGAGTAAGTTCTGGCGGAATCGTCCCTGCTTGCCTTTTAGCGTGTCGGAGAGCGATTTCAGCGGACGGTTATTCGCGCCGCGCAGTACGCGTCCACGGCGACCGTTATCGAATAGTGCATCGACGGCTTCCTGCAACATGCGCTTTTCGTTGCGCACGATCACTTCCGGCGCATGCAGGTCCATCAACTTCTTCAACCGGTTGTTGCGGTTGATCACGCGGCGATAGAGATCGTTCAGGTCAGACGTCGCGAAACGCCCGCCATCGAGTGGAACCAGGGGCCGCAGCTCCGGCGGTATCACCGGAATGACGTCGAGAATCATCCAGTTTGGCTTGTTGCCGCTCTTGCGGAATGCCTCGACAACTTTCAGCCGTTTGGCGTACTTGAGTTTCTTCTGCAGCGAGTTTTCGTACTTCATCTTCTCGCGCAGTTCGGTCGAGAGAGAATCCACGTCAACCCGCTTCAGCAGGTCCTTGATGGCCTCCGCACCCATGGCAGCGCGGAATCCCGCCGGCCGATACTGCTGGTCCAGTTCGCGGAACTTGGCTTCATCTTTAATGACTTCGCGCTCCTTTACCGGAGCGTCGCCGGGTTCGACTACAACATAGGCTTCGAAATAGAGGATTGCTTCGAGATCGCGCAAAGAAATATCGAGCAGGTGGCCAATGCGGCTCGGCAGTCCTTTAAAGAACCACACATGCGAGCAGGGGGATGCCAGCTCGATATGGCCCAACCGCTCGCGGCGGACTTTCGATAGCGTGACTTCCACGCCACACTTGTCGCAAATTACACCGCGGTGCTTCATGCGCTTGTACTTGCCGCACAAGCACTCCCAGTCGGTAACAGGACCGAAAATTCGCGCGCAAAACAGGCCGTCGCGCTCCGGCTTGAAGGTACGGTAATTGATTGTTTCGGGCTTCGTCACCTCGCCGTGCGACCAGCTCCGGATTTTTTCCGGAGAGGCCAGGCTGATGCGAATCGCATCAAAATCTGCAATCGGATTTGCCAGGTCAAATGGGCTCGAACGGAACAAGATTTCCTCCAACTCTGCGGCCTTGTCGCTGCCGCCAGCGGCCCCGCATTTCAGTGATCAGTGGCTAGTGGCCAGTGATCTCATCTCGGGCTGACATCTTGGGAGCAAAAAGCTATCAGCCTTTTCCTTCAAAACCTGCTTCCTCCGTGGCTTCGCTCCGTGTTCTACGTGTGCTCTGTGATGGGCGTTTTAAGAACTCCATCACAGGACACTAAGTTTCACAGAGACGCACACAGAGTTAATCCGCTTCCAGCATTACTCCGCGTGGGCGCGAGGCCGCAGCGAATCCGTCTCCGCCTGGGGCTGCGCTGACCGGCGGTTTCCTATCGCCCGCTTTGATCAGCTCAACATCCAGACAGAGCGACTGCAGCTCTCGAATCAACACATTGAAAGATTCAGGCACGCCCGGCTCCATCGCAGCTTCGCCCTTGACGATGGCCTCGTAAATCTTTGTTCGGCCATAGACGTCGTCGGACTTCGCCGTGAGCAACTCTTGCAGAATGAAAGCCGCGCCATAGGCTTCGAGCGCCCAGACTTCCATTTCTCCGAAGCGCTGGCCGCCGAACTGGGCTTTTCCTCCCAAAGGCTGTTGCGTAATCAGAGAGTACGGCCCGATCGAACGCGCGTGAATCTTGTCATCCACGAGGTGCGAAAGTTTCAGCATGTAGATGTACCCGACCGTGACCGGCTGCTCGAAACGATCTCCGCTCATGCCGTCATACAACCAGGTCTTGCCTGATTCCGGAAGTCCGGAGCTCTTGAGCAGCGCCTTGATTTCCGCTTCGCGCGACCCGTCGAATACCGGCGACCCGGTGAACACTCCGCGAGTCAGCGTTTCCGCTACTGCGCCAAGTTCATCGTCCGGAACTTCGGCGATCTCCTGCTCAAGCGTGGTGCCCTTGAACAGCGATTTCAGTTCACGGCGAACCATCTCCTCGCGCGAGTTTTCTTTTAGAAGCTCCGCGATTTTTCCGCCCAACTCATGACCCGCCCAGCCAAGGTGTGTCTCGAGAATCTGACCGACGTTCATACGAGAAGGAACGCCGAGCGGATTGAGGACGATTTCGACCGGGGTACCGTCTTCGAGGTACGGCATATCCTCATCCGGCAGAATGCGTGCGATCACGCCCTTGTTGCCGTGACGGCCGGCCATCTTGTCCCCTACGCTCAGCTTACGTTTCATGGCGATATAGCATTTCACGAGCTTGATCACGCCGGGTGGCAACTCGTCGCCTTTTGTCAGTTTGTCTTTCTTCTCATTGACGATCTTCTTGAGCACGTCGATCTGACGCGAAGTCATTTCCTCGATCTCGTCGATCTGCTCATTCACCCGCGGATCTTTGTCAGCGTACTTAATACGCTTCAGGTTCCGTGTTGAAATGCGCTCGATGGTGTCACGATCAAGCACGTTGCCCTTGGTCAGCAAGCGCTTATTGGTGCGCTCGTCGTGCAGATCAGCCTGCACTTCCTTGCCGCCGAGAATGTTCTCCAGACGCTTCAACCGCTCATCAGTCAGAATTCGAATCTCGTCGGAAAGGTTTTTTTCGAGCTTCGAAATCTGCGCCGCTTCGATGGCCTTGGCCCGCTCGTCTTTTTCCTGCCCCTTGCGGGAGAAGATCTTCACATCGACCACCACGCCTTCGATTCCAGGCGGGCAGTAGAGCGAAGCGTCGCGAACGTCTCCGGCTTTTTCACCGAAGATTGCGCGAAGCAGTTTCTCTTCCGGAGTGAGCTGGGTTTCGCCCTTCGGCGTAACCTTGCCCACCAGGATGTCGCCTTGTTTTACGTTTGCGCCGATGCGGATTACGCCGGCTTCATCCAGATTGCGTAGGGTCGATTCACTGACGTTGGGAATATCACGCGTGACTTCTTCCGGCCCCAGCTTCGTGTCACGAGACTCGATTTCGAATTCCTCGATGTGAACTGAGGTGTAGTAATCCTCTTTCACGAGTTTTTCGGAAACGAGAATCGCGTCTTCGAAGTTGTAACCACGCCATGGCATGAAGGCCACTAGCACGTTGCGTCCTAGAGCCAGCTCACCGTGATCGGTGCAGGGCCCGTCGGCAATGACCTGGCCCTTCGCTACTTTCTGGCCTTTCTGCACAATCGGCTTCTGGTTGATACAGGTGTTTTGGTTCGAGCGCTTGAACTTCGTGAGCTGATAAATGTCACTGCCCACTTCGCGAGAGAGTTGTCCCGGATGGTGCTCGCCTTCGACGCGAACGATGATGCGCTCGGAATCGACTGAATCGATGACTCCGTTGCGCCGCGCAAGCACGACTGCGCCAGAATCACGAGCAGTGACGCCCTCCATTCCGGTTCCGACGATCGGAGCCTCGGCGCGAAGCAGCGGCACCGACTGGCGTTGCATGTTGGCACCCATCAGCGCACGGTTTGCGTCGTCGTGCTCGAGGAACGGCACGAGCGATGCGGCAACCGAAACCAGCTGCTTCGGGCTGACGTCGACGTAATCAACTTCGTCTTTACTCACGAGCACGAAATTGCCGGCCTTGCGCGCGTTGACCAGGTCACCGACGATGCGGCCCTTATCGTCCAGCTCGATGTTCGCCTGCGCGATCACGTGCCGGTCTTCTTCCCACGCGGAAAGGTAGAACGAGAACGGTTCGAGTTCTGCCGGACGCTTGCGGCGATCCTTCAGATCGGCATTCACTTTCTCGGCTTCGGCCTTTTCGATGTGGTCCCCAGCCTTGTAGTCGCTGTCGCCCGTATTTACTACGCTCACGTAGTCAACTACGCGAGCATTTTTCACTCGCCGGTATGGCGACTCAATGAATCCGTAGTCGTTGATTCGCGCGTAGCAACTGAGCGACGAAATCAATCCGATGTTCGGGCCTTCTGGCGTCTCAATCGGGCAGATACGGCCGTAGTGCGTCGGGTGAACGTCGCGCACTTCGAATCCCGCTCGCTCACGCGACAGGCCCCCCGGCCCAAGGGCCGAAAGACGCCGCTTGTGAGTGATCTCTGACAGCGGGTTCGTCTGATCCATGAACTGCGAAAGCTGCGATGAACCGAAGAACTCGCGGATCGCCGCCATCACTGGTTTCGCATTCACCAGGTCATGCGGCATCGCCGTGGACATTTCCTGGTATACGGACATCTTTTCTTTGATCGCCCGTTCCATGCGGACCAAACCGATGCGGAACTGGTTTTCAAGCAGCTCGCCAACCGCCCGTACGCGGCGATTGCCAAGATGATCGATGTCATCGACTACGCCAATATTCTTGCGCAGCTTGAGCAGATAGCGGATGGTTGCATAGAAATCATCCGGATCAAGCGTTCGCTTGTCGAGCATGGTGGCGTCGCTGTTCTCGAACAGCTTGATGTTGAACTTCAGCCGGCCCACGCGCGAGAAGTCGTATTTCCTCGCATCAAAGAACATTCCGTGGAAAAGTGCCGTCGCGGTATCGAGTGTCGGCGGGTCGCCTGGACGCAGCTTGCGATAGATTTCTATTAAAGCTTCTTGCGGGGTTTTAACCGAATCGCGCCGCAGCGTTTGGCTGATGACCGTCCCCACGTCATCGCGCTCGGGGAAGAACAGGTTCATCTCCACGACGCCGGACTCAAGAATCTTCGACAGCTTGTCAGCGGTGAGCTCGGTGTTGGCTTCGAGCATTACTTCACCCGAAGTCGTATCGACGATGTCTCCCGCCGCCCACGCGCCCTCTAGATCGCTGATATCCACTTCGATTTCAGTTATCTTTGCCTTTTGGATCTCTTTCAGGATCGCGGGATTGATTTTGCGCCCTGAGTGCGCGATCTCATCGCCGGATTTGGACTTGATGCTGTGGGCCAGCTTCATGCCGATCAGGTTCGTCGCCTTCTCTCCAGAAGGATCGAGTGTCCAGTAAAGCTTCTTGTCACGGACCACGAGCCGGTCAACGGTGTAGAACGTCCGCAGAATGTCTTCGCTCGAGCGCAGGCCGAGCGCACGCAGAAAGATCGTGCCCAGGAACTTCCGCTTGCGGTCGATGCGCACGTACAGCACGTTCTTCTGGTCGTACTCGAATTCGACCCAAGATCCACGGTAAGGAATGATCTTGCCGAGGAAGTATGTGCGGTTATTTGCCGTCTCGAAGAAAACACCCGGCGAACGGTGCAACTGGCTGACGATTACGCGCTCGGTGCCGTTCACGATGAACGTGCCGTTCTGCGTCATCAGGGGAACGTCGCCGAAGAAAACTTCCTGCTCTTTGATGTCGCGGATGGAGCGATTCCCGGTCTCTGCGTCCTTGTCGAAGATCGTGAGACGCATGGTGACTTTGAGCGGAGCGGAATACGTCATGCCTCGCTCCTCGCACTCAGCCACGTCATACTTCAATTGCAAGCCCACGGGATCGCCGCACTTATTACAGAAGTCCGGCGTATTCGCGTTGTAAGTGCCGCACTTGTGGCACAACACATCACCCGGATGGAAAGGATCGGTAATGACGGTCGATCCGCAATTCTTACAGGTGGTGCGCAGGTGGTGCAGCCCCTTCAGGTGGCCGCACTTGCACTCCCAATTGCCGATCGCGTAATCGACGAACTCCAGTTGCGAAACATTGCGGAAGTCCGTGATCGGAAACACGGATTGAAAAACCGACTGCAAGCCGCCGTCGTCACGCTCGCTTGGCAGACGGTCCATTTGCAGAAACCGCTCATACGAGCGCTTCTGCACTTCGATCAGGTTCGGAATCTGGATGGTTGCTGGAATTTTCGAAAAGTCGAAACGATGACGGAATCCGTTCTTCTTAGACATTCGGAGTTACTCCCAAACTTTTCTGTGCAGCCGAGAGACTGCGTAAAACGAAACACCGAGCGGAAGAAGCAGTTAACAGCGAAGTCCCAGTTGCACTGCGTGAATGCTGAGTGCAGAATGCTGAGTACTTTTTGAAGACACAAAAATGCGCCCCGCAGGGACAATCTCTCCCTCAGGCGCCAATCGCGGCGCATGGCCGTTTGAGTTTTGTCGTTTTCGCGCCAGTATGCCTGTTCCCGTCCTGCCGCCCGCAGGACAGTCTGCCAAATCTGTGTTGCGGCCTCGTCCGCTCCCCGGATAACTCACGGAGGCCGTTTTCACCTGGATGAATGGGAAGCGGTGCTGGTAGTTACAATAGTAGCACTCCGAACCCAGCTTGCCAAGTCATGTGGTCGAAAAATTGCTACAGACCACGATCTACTGAAGAATAAAGGACTTAACTGTTGGCATTTAGCACTCAGCGAACCCAAAATGGGCAAATCGCCAAACGCTAAATGCCGTCAGTACCGAAAAACTTACTTTACTTCGACTGTCGCGCCAGCATCCGCGAACTTCTTCTTGATCGTTTCGGCCTCCTCTTTCGAGACGCCCTCTTTCACGTTCTTGGGCGCACCATCGACGAGGTCTTTCGCTTCCTTCAATCCCAGACTGGTGACTTCGCGAACCGCCTTAATAACATTGATCTTGTTCGCGCCGACCTCCTTCAGGACGACCGTAAACTCGGTTTTCTCCTCAGCAGGTGCAGCCGCCGCACCCGCGCCTGCGCCTCCGCCGGCAACCACGACCGGGGCCGCTGCCGCCGCCGAGACGCCGAGCTTCTCCTCCAGCCTTTTTACGAGCTGCGCTGCATCGAGCAGCGACAATCCAACGATTTGATCTTCTAATGCTTGCAAGTCCGCCATTTCAGTTCTCCAAATTTGAATTCGTACCAAGAGACGTTGCTTACAACATCTCTCTCCTCTGTCATCTCGCCAAGTTTCCAGTGCGCTCAGCCTTCTCGCTACGCCAGACAACGCCAACGATTCCGACCGTCGCAACCCTTGACCTGATAACCAAACTTTCTTCTCGGCGAACTTGGCACTAGTTCTGCGCTCTCTGCGGTTAAAAGCTTTTCAAAATCTTAAGCCGCAGAGAACGCTAGGTATTCCAGAGATCGCGGAGAAAATCTCTACGCTCCTGCCGGAGCATCGTTCGCAAACTTCTGTTTCTCGACGCCCTGATTGATAACCACTGCCAGGTTGCGTCCGACTGCGTTCACCGCCGTCGCCAATCGCTGCGCCGGTGCATTCAACAGGAACAGAAGCTTCGAATAAATCTCTTCCTTTGAAGGCATGGTCGCAAGCGACTCGATCTCCTTAATCG
This sequence comes from Terriglobales bacterium, assembly GCA_036557105.1. Lineage (GTDB taxonomy): Bacteria > Acidobacteriota > Terriglobia > Terriglobales > Acidobacteriaceae > Gp1-AA145. The sequence goes on along the minus strand of DATBIE010000178.1, from coordinate 3,217 downwards.
AGACCACACGTCCTTCGACAACACCTGCCTTAAAGGTGAATTCCGGATTGTCCTTCGCGTACTTGGAAAGCGCCTTCGCCAGCGACACCGGGTCGCCTTTCGTATAGGCGATCGACGTCACACCGGAAAGACCTTTTAGTGCGTCTTCTACTTTGGTGCCCTTCGCCGCGCGCTCCGCCAACGTGTTTTTTACGACGGCATATTGCGCGCCTGAGCTGCGCAGCACCTTGCGCAGCTCGTAATCCTGTGCGACGGTCAGCTTGGTATAAGTGGTGACAATGACCGTAGAGACGCTCTGCAGATCTTTGCCCAGCTTCTCAACTTGCTCAATCTTCTTTGCCCGCGTAACCGCCATAATCCTTTTCCTTGTCATTCCATACCGCTTTAGCGGTGAGGAATCTGCTTTTCTTGTCTTCTGATCTAAGCCTTTGCGGCCGTCTCTATCGCAGTGGTGTCCAGTGGAATTCCGGGTCCCATCGTGGAACTCAGATAAGCGCCCTTTACGTACTTGCCTTTCGCAACTGCCGGCTTGGCCTTGATGATGCTCGTAATCAGCACGGTAGCATTCTCAACAAGCTTCTCCGGCGAAAAAGATATTTTACCGACAGGCACGTGCACCAGCGCGGTTTTGTCGGTTCGAAACTCGACTTTTCCGGCCTTTACTTCCTGAACCGCTCGGGCAACGTCGAAGGTTACAGTTCCGGTCTTCGGATTAGGCATCAGCCCTTTGGGTCCGAGAACCTTTCCCAGGCGGCCAACCGACTTCATCACATCTGGCGTGGCGATCAGTGCGTCGAAGTCGGTCCAGTTTTCTTTGTTGATTTTCTCGACCATCTCTTCGCCGCCGACAATATCCGCGCCTGCTTGCTCGGCCTCGCGCATTTTTTCACCGGAAGCAATGACGAGAACCTTCTTCGACTTACCCAGCCCGTGCGGGAGCACAACCGTGCCGCGCACCATCTGGTCGGCGTGCTTGGGATCGACGCCCAGACGCATCGTGACTTCGACAGTCTCGTCAAATTTCGCAAACTTCACTTTTTGCAGAAGAGGCACAGCATCGTTCAGCGCATATGGACGTTGCTCGACCGCCTTCCTCGCTTTCTCAATATTTTTCCCTGATTTTTTCATCTATTTCTCCGTCTCCCACCGCTGAACTTTGTCCCGCTCAGCCGTGGTGAATTCGACTTGCAAATTCTAGCTATCCAACAACCTCAATCCCCATCGACCTAGCCGTTCCGCTCACGCTCTTGATCGCCGCCTCAACCGACGCCGCGTTCAGATCCGGCATCTTCTGTTTGGCGATGTCTTCGACCTGCTTCAGCGTGACCTTGCCGACTTTGTCTTTGTTGGGCGCACCCGAGCCTTTGGCGATGCCCGCCGCGCGTTTCAGCAGAATGGATGCTGGCGGTGTTTTAGTGACGAAGGTGAACGAGCGATCGTTGTAAACCGTGATCACCGCCGGAATGATCAGCCCCTCGAGTTCCTTCTGGCTGGTGCGCGCATTGAACTGCTTGCAAAACTCCATGATGTTGATCTGCGCCTGTCCAAGCGCCGGACCAACTGGGGGCGCCGGCGTCGCCTTGCCCGCCGCGATCTGCAACTTCACTGAACCTGTAACTTTTTTTGCCATGATTTTTCTCGAAACTAAAAACCTGAATTTGTTACGACGCCTGCTTCTCCACCTGCTTGAACTCCAGTTCCACCGGCGTCGAACGTCCAAAAATCGTGACCATCACCTTCAGCGTTTCGCGGTCATCATTCACTTCATCCACCACGCCGGTAAATGTCGCAAACGGGCCTTCGGTGATGCGCACGGTCTCGTTCTTTTCGAACTTGACCTTCAGTTTCGGCTTATCTTTCGACTCGCCGGCTTTGTAAACAATGTGCTGAACTTCCTCTTCGGAAAGCGGCGTCGGCTGCTGTCCAGTGCCAACGAATCCAGTTACGCGCGGCGTGGATTTCACGACGTGCCACACATGATCGTCCATATCCATCTCGACCAGCACGTATCCGGGATAAAACATGCGTTCGACGGTGTACTTCTTGCCGCCGCGAACTTCGGTGACGGCCTCGGTGGGAATCAACACACGGCCGATTTTTTCTTCAAGTCCGAAGGCGTGAACTCTCGATTCAAGCGATTCTTTTACCTTGCGCTCAAATCCCGAATACGAGTGGATGATGTACCACTTCATGTTCGGATTGCGCGGCTGCTCGGCGACAGTTGTGCCAACTTCGGCTTGCGGAGCGCCTGTCTCCGTAGTTTCCTTGTTCGGTTCGTCCTGCATGATTCAGAATCCTTTGCGCTACTTGGTAAAGAAACGGAATAATCGATCAATCCCGTTTCCAATCACGTAGTCGATCACTTCAAAATAGAGCCCAAACAGGGCCACAGCGACGATCACTACGATCGTGGTCGCCTGCACCTCTTTGCGCGAGGGCGTAGTGACCTTGCGCATTTCGGTACGCACGTCGTTGTAAAAAGATTTGATCCGCTCCGGCCAGGACTTCACTGCGCCAAAGCCGCCTTCACCCGCCGCTGCCACTGAATTTGCCATCTTCTTAGTTCCTGCTCCGACTGCCATCACAGCACCTTATCTTTTTCTCTCCAGCCTGACCGTTCCCTCTAAACTCTGGCAGGGGCGGAGGGATTCGAACCCCCAAGTCCGGTTTTGGAGACCGGCAGTTTAACCGTTGAGCTTACGCCCCTGTGTTCGTGCAGCACGGGCGCCCTCGCCCGCGTTCCACTATTTCACTTCCTTATGCGGCGTATGCTTCCGGCACCGCCGGCAAAACTTCTTCAGTTCCAGCCGGTCCGGCGTCGTTTTACGGTTCTTGGTCGTCGAATAGTTCCGCTCTTTGCAATCACCGCACTGCATTGTAATGATCTCTCGGGGCATAAAACCAAACTCCTATACAACATTATTCTTCGGCTTCGACTTGATCTCTTGCCTGGCCCAGCCCCATATCAATCCCCAAGGGACTGCGCCCGCAACAAACAGCAAAACTGCGCCAATGACGAAAGCCGTGCTCATGTGCTAGTACCGCGCCCGACCTGCGCCACAAGACGCACGACGGCTACTTAATAATTTCGCTAATCGCGCCCGAGCCTACCGTGTGCCCGCCTTCACGGATAGCGAAACGCAAACCTTTCTCCATCGCTACCGGCGTGATCAGCTCAATCACCAGCTCCACATTGTCCCCCGGCATCACCATCTCC
>DATBIE010000177.1:0-7888 GCA_036557105.1 Terriglobales bacterium | reverse complement strand
AAGGAGGACCATGCCTGCGGATTTTATTTCCAATCTCTACGTCTTTATCCTCGCCGGATTCGTCGGGTTCGAGCTGATCAAGCGTGTATCGCCCCTCCTGCATACCCCGCTGATGTCGCTGACCAATGCTCTGGACGCGATCGTAGTTGTCGCTGCCATCATCATTGCAGGCCGGCACCAGACCACGCTTACCACCGCACTCGGTGCTATTGCCGTGGCCGCTTCGTTCAGCAATATGGTCGGCGGCTTCTTTATCACTGACCGGATGTTGCGCATGTTCAAGAGTGGCCGGAGCAAGAAGCAATGAATGCCCCGGCGCTCCAGCAGTATCTTGACTTCGCTTACATCGCCGCCGTCGTTCTCTTTATTTTGTCTCTTAAGTGGCTGAGTTCGCCCCGAACCTCTCGATGGGGAGTCCTCGCGGGTGAAATCGGCGCCGCCATCGCAGTTATTGCAACCTTATTTAACCCCGAGCTCATTCAGTACAAGTGGATCGTAATCGCGCTCATCATTGGCGCAGGTATTGGCATTCCACTCGGCATGGTGAAGATGACTGCTGTGCCGCAGCGGACTGCGCTGAGCCATGCATTCGGTGCCATGTCGGCGGCGATCATCGGTATTGCGGAATTTTACGTCGGCACTGCGCCGGTAACGCGATTTGAGATGGGCGAGATTGGCCTCGAAGTCATAATCGGTTCGCTCACGTTTACGGGTAGTTTGATCGCGGCGGGCAAGCTGCAGGAAATCCTGCCGCAACGCCCCATCGTTTATCGCGGACAAAATATCGTCAGTCTTGCGGTACTGGGATCCGCTCTGGGCCTGGCAATTGTGTTGGTAGTGAATCCCGCATACACGTTTCTGTTTCCCTTCATGGTCGTGGTTGCACTGGTTTTCGGCATTCTGCTGGTCACGCCGATCGGCGGCGCGGACATGCCGACCGTTATTTCACTATTGAACTCCTACGCTGGTTTTTCCGCCGCCCTGCTGGGCTTCGTGTTGAACAGCAAAGTGCTGGTCGTTGCCGGCGCGCTGGATGGCTCCTCCGGGTTCATTCTCTCCGTAATCATGTGCAAGGCGATGAACCGTTCATTTACAAATGTTTTGTTCGGCGCATTTGGACAGGTCACAGCCTCCTCAGCCGCGGCGCACGAGGAGCGGACGGTCAGGAGCGCATCACCGGAGGAAGCTGCTGGAATTCTTGAGGCCGCCAGCAAAGTCGTCATCGTTCCTGGATACGGAATGGCCGTTGCGCAGGCGCAGCACAAAGTTCGCGAATTGTACGACTCGCTTACAAAACGAGGCGTCGATGTTCAATTCGCGATCCATCCGGTAGCCGGCCGAATGCCCGGACATATGAATGTGCTGCTGGCCGAAGCCGACGTTCCCTACGATCATCTAAAAGAGATGGATGAGATCAATGGCGACTTCCCACAGACCGATGTTGCGCTGATCATCGGCGCAAACGATGTGACCAATCCGGCGGCAAAAACCGACAAGTCCAGCCCGATTTATGGAATGCCGGTCCTTGATGTTGAAAAAGCCCACACCACCATGGTGATCAAGCGCAGCATGAATCCTGGCTTCGCTGGAATAGACAATCCTCTTTATTACATGGACAACACATTGATGCTCTTCGGCGATGCCAAAGCGTTCGTGACCAACATCGTTAAGGAGCTCTCAAACAGTCACGGATGATTGGGCACTTGCTCACAGACGTCCGAAAGAAAAGACCAAACCGGCGGAGACGCGTAAATTATTTTGATGGCCGGTGCTTGTACTCGAATTCTTAACAAACACGTAGTCAACTTCTGCCGGCCGGATCCGCAGGTGTTTTCCTGCCCTAATGTCAATGCCTCCGCCGGTGATGACTGCAAAATAGTCGCGAGATGAAGGGCCCGCGAACGAGCCGAGGCCTGCTGGAAGTTGCACGCTGGAGAACGTCTGGTGTTCATCACCGATGAGCCCCTCGAAAAATAGTGAGTAGTTGTGCTTTCTATAGGAGAGCACAGGGCCGAATGCGAAGTCGTAGTTGGCCTGGCTGGGAGTAGAAAAGTTAAATAATTGAACTCCCTGAAAGCTGGTGCTGGTGGACGTTGCGGTAACAAGGTTTCCGTAGTGGCCGCTGAAATCGGCTTTGACTCCGAGCCAGGTTCTCAAATTGATTTGCGCGGCGGCATTCCAACCGTTGAAGTTGGGATGGACCTGGAACATGAATGGGCAATTTCCGACGGTGAGCGTGATGCACAACTGGTTTAGGGTTGAGCCTGAGGCGCCGTTTGTATCGACGTGAAGATAGGAATATCCGCCAAAAACTTCAATACGTGAAACCTGTGCGGCCACTGATATCGAAGAGAGCAGAAGGCAGACGAGCACGAGTCTTCTCATGCAGTACATGGAAGGCATACCTCTAGCTTTGGATTTTTGGGGAAGGAGCATATTCTTCCACCTTACAGATGAAATGAGCAAATTCCTGACTAGCTGGACGTGTCAACCTAACTGAAGCGAAGAAATCTGATTTCACATTTCCTAAATGATCAACTTTCTCTCGATTGTTGCTTTGGGGTTCTTTCTCGGCATGCGTCACGCGACGGATCCCGATCACGTAATTGCGGTGACGACAATCGTGACCCGCGAACAGAAGATCTCGACCTCCGCGTGGATTGGAATTTTTTGGGGAATTGGACACACGTTAACAATTTTCGCGGTAGGAATCGCCATCATCCTCTTCGACGTCGCGATTTCGCCACGTATCGGACTGAGCATGGAGCTCGCGGTCGGGCTCATGCTCATCCTGCTCGGAGTTGTGAATATCGTTATTTATTTGCGTGGACTACCTCTCTCGCGACCGGAGTTGGTCGGTGTGATCGGAGCAGACGACAACCGAACCGGCATCAGCGAGATAGTTCACTCACATCCTCATAGTCATGGCGATTTCGTTCACACCCATCCACACAGCCATGGTCACGCCGGGCACACGCATGATCCAGAGAGAAATCCCGTCGCCTGGCTTGACCGCGCTCTGTCGCGTTTCAGACTCTACAGACCGTTTCGGCCGTTGCTGATTGGAATTGTCCACGGATTGGCGGGCTCGGCCGCCGTGGCGCTGCTCGTGTTGGCGAGCATTCGGGATCCTCGATGGGCCGTAGCATATCTACTGGTCTTTGGTGTGGGGACCATTGCCGGAATGATGCTGATCACGATGATCATCTCCTCCACTTTCTATCTAGCGCGCGGGAAACAGCGGATCTTAAGGCAAGTCGCCATGGCTTCAGGGCTGCTCAGCCTAGGGTTCGGACTTTTTGTCGCTTACGACATTATTGTCGTGAACGGCCTGCTTACTGCTCACCCGCAGTGGGTTCCGCACTAACCGGCTCGCGGCGGCCTCTCAAGTAGTTGTGCTAGATTGAAAAAGAGCGGGCGCGTAGCTCAGTTGGTAGAGCAATGCCCTTTTAAGGCATGGGTCGCAGGTTCGAGTCCTGCCGCGCTCACCATTGATCAGCGTAGGGCGACTGTCAACTCCCTTCTTTCTATTTCTAGCACCCCGGCTCAACTTCCGGTCTGACCGAGAATTGTAAAATTTTAAAAATACATTGGCGAATAAAAGGCGAATCGTGTATCCTGACTGCTGATTTAGTTGTCTTTTTAGCAGGTGGTGGAATATGGGAAACGGAAGACTTTTGCAGTTCCCGATGCGCAATCCGGGCCTGTTTTCTCCTGAAATCAATTCTCAAGTGCTTAGCACGAGCGAGCTCAAGAGCGTCCTTTATGCCGCCATTCGAGCTCTTCCGTATGTTGCCAACCCGGTAGAGAAGGAAGAACTTAGGCGGGCATTGTGTGATCTGCTCCTAAGTCACGATGGCGTCGCTTAATCATCGTAATTTGTTTCCCATCTCTCATAAGTCCCTTCCATCGGGGACCGGCTCTAGAACAGTTAGAATATTTTATCCTGCCAAGAAATTGTGATTCAGTTCCTGCCCGCTGTGCCCGGTTACGCACCAGCTAGTACAACGATTTTGCTTGACAAAGATTGTGAGATGCAGATAAACACATGGAGCCTGCAGAATCGTTTTTGTACTCGTGGGACAGAGATATTTGTTCGACACCAAAACAAAAGTTTTTCACTTCAGTGGAGGCAGGATTATGAGGACGAGTTTTCTGCGCCGGTCTATTCTGGCGTGTGCATTTCTGTTTGTGGGCGCAATCGTAGCGCTGGCCCAGGAAGGGACGATCGTCGGTACGATCACTGATCCCTCGGGCGCTGCGGTGCCAAACGTATCCGTCACCATCACCAACACCGATACCGGCAATCTCAGTCATTACATGACCAACGACGTTGGTCAGTTTGTCGCACCCGATCTACATATCGGCCACTACACGGTGCGGGCCGAAAGTTCGAACTTCAAGACTGCTGAACAAAAGGACATTGCTCTCGCGGTTGGCGACCGCCGCCGCGTTGATTTCCAACTGCAACTGGGCAGCACGCAGGAGAGCATCACGGTTGAAGCCAATACCGTCCAGGTGCAGGCGGACTCTGGCGAAGTCAGCGATGTCATTACCGGAAAGCAGATCGCTCAACTCGCGGCCAACGGCCGCAGCATGTATCAACTGATCAATCTGACCCCTGGCGCTTCCAGCGGACAGGCCGATTTCAGCGCTCCGGTTCCGGTCGGCGGCGATGCGAACGTCAGCTTTAACGGTCTACGGCAGGGACATAACATTTACCTGCTTGACGGCGGCGAGAGTGATGACCGTGGCGGCGCGGGCGGTTCAAGCGTCATGCCCTCATTGGAGTCCCTTGCTGAATTTCGCATGCTGACCTCGAACTACAGTGCAGACTACGGACTCTCGTCGGCAGCAACGATGACGGCCGTCATCAAGTCAGGTACCCGCCAGTTCCACGCATCCGCATGGGAATACCTGCGCAACGATGCACTGGATGCCCGCAACTACTTCAACGCCGCGCCGGCTCCCGTAGCCGAACTTCGGTTCAACACTTACGGCTTTAACGTTGGCGGTCCGCTAAGCCTCCACCCGAAGTCATCGAATCCGAAGACGTTCTTCTTCTACAACATGGAATGGCGCAGCTTGATTCAGGGACAGACATTGAATCAGACGGTCCCGTTGGCGAGCGAGTACGGAGGTGTTATTCCGACGCAAATTTGTAGCGTTCCCTCTGACCCAAGCACCTGTAAGTCCACGGTCATTACGGTACCTGACGCTACACAAGTCTCGGCTGCCACCCTTGCCAAGTACACTGCAGACGGTCTGACGCCGGGACAGCCGTTTCCTAACAACACAATTCCGGCGGATCTCTTAGATCCTAACTCGCAGGCACTTCTCGCAGCTGGGATCTTTCCGAAGCCAACGAATGGCGGATCGCAGTTCATCGGCGGCAATAACGTACCGACCAATTTGCGAGAAGAAATCGTTCGGGTCGACCATCGTTTCACCGACAAGTTCTCGGTCTACGGACACTTCCTGGCTGAACAGATCACTCAGGGGTTCGGTACCGCACAGTGGAGCGGCGATAACCTTCCAACGGTGGGCGACACCTTTGGCAATCCCTCATACAGCGCTGTGATTCACGCCACTCACAGCATTCGTCCGAATTTGCTGAATGAAATTGCCTTCAACTACAACGGCAACCGGATCAATATCGTTCCGAATGGAGTAGTTGCTCAACCGAGTGGTTTCAGTGTGCCGCGTATTTTCAGCGGGCCTAACAACCTCAACCGCATTCCTGAAATTCACTTGGGTGGAGCGACGGGCGCGGACTATACCTCGTCAAGTTGGCCATGGCATAACAAGGCCGACGACTACCAAATTCGTGACGACATTTCCTGGGTTAAAGGGGCGCACCAAATCAAAATGGGCGCAAGTTGGGCAATTTACAAGAAGGTCCAAGATCTGTTCGGTCAAACTCAGGGCGGTTTCACTTTCAACAACACGTTTACAGGATATGATTTCGCTGATTATCTCTTGGGCTTATCAAACAGCTATACGGAACTCGCGGTTCAGGATCATGGTCTGTGGAACAACGTTTCCTATGCCGCCTACATTCAGGACAACTGGCGCGCAACGCACCGGTTGACTTTGAATTTGGGGCTGAGATGGGACGGTATCCCGCACACCTACGAGGCGAACAACAGAATGGGCAACTTTTATCCCAACCTCTATGATCCGGCGCTGGCGGCGACATTCGATACCGGCGGAAACCTGTGCAGCGCGGCCTCGAATCCGCCATGCGCGGGGGGCCAGAGTCCGGGCCTCGGGGCAAGTCCCAATCCAATCCTGAATGGGTATTTGTTTTACCTGAACGGGATTGGAATCCCAGGAAAGAACGGCGTACCGAAAGGTCTCGTTGACAACCACTGGGCGACTTTCGGACCGCGCGTCGGTTTCGCGTACGATCTTTTGGGTACTGGCAAGACGATTGTGCGTGGTGGATTCGGCACTATGTACGAGCGTCTTCAGGGCAACGACATGTACAACGCTGGGGCCAACGTTCCATTCAGTTCAAGCGTGACATTCAATAACGTTTTCCTGTCAAGTCCGACCACGAGCGTAGCAACCGGTTCAACCCTTACAGCTCCGATAACGGTTGGTAGTGTCACGGGGCTGGATCGCAACAGTTATCAACCGCCGGTTAGCTATCAATACAGCGCTGGAGTCCAGCAAGGCTTCGGGGCGAAGTCGGTGCTTTCGGTCGCTTACGTCGGGAATCAAAACCGCCATCAGAACGACTACATTGAAACGAACCTGCCAGATCCGAGCCTCCTGCCGTGCATTGCGGTGGCATCAAACTGCAGCGGTTCACAGCCTACCTATAACACCATCGTTCCATTCCTCGGCTTCCATTCAGTTAAGATGGCGCGGAATGAAGCCAACTCTCATTACAACTCGCTTCAGTTTGACTTCCATAGCCAGGCGAGCCGTGATCTGTTCCTGCAGGCGGCGTACACTTTGTCACGCGCAATCGATCCCAGTACACCGGGCGGCAGCGGCTACGACCTGAGCGCTGTTACAAATCCTTATCTCGGTTGGCGTCACGACATTGGGCCGTCAATTCTCGATCGCACCAATATCGCATTCGTGAACTTTGTGTACGATCTTCCGATCCTGCGCAACAGCACGAATGGCTTCCTCAAGAACGTAGTTGGCGGTTGGACCTTCTCCGGTATCGTATCTATGGTATCGGGAACGCCGCTGACACTAACTGAATCTGGCATTTCCAGCAATGTTTGCAATACGATTCCGAACTGCGTGGTACGGCCGGATTTCAGCGGCAGCAAGTCGTATCCGCAAACAGTCAACAGCTGGTTCAATACAGCGGGTTTCGCGGCTGCGCCTGCGGGTACGTTTGGCACGCTGCCGTATAACGCATTCCGGGGACCCGGGCGGGACAACTGGAACCTGTCGCTCGCCAAGAGTTTCGTAATCAACGCAGAGCGTGGCAGCCGCGTCGAGTTCCGTGCTGATAGCTTCAACGCTTGGAATCACACGGAGTTCAAGGACGTCAGTAGTGCCGCTAGCTTCGACGCGAGTGGCAACATCAACAATAACTTTGGCGCCGTGACCACCGCGCACGATCCCAGAGAGTTCCAACTTGCGCTGAAAGTTTACTTCTGAGTTTGTCTAAATCTTCATCGCCCCGCTGGCATATGGCGCAGCGGGGCTTTTTTTCTTTAGGTTCTTGCAGTCGATCTCGGCAATCTCTGTGGTTAAGACGTGTTGCTGTTAACTGCCTTTGATCACGCAATCGCTTCGATTCGGTTCTGAGATAATTCTTTTGTTCCGCTGAACTCTCAGCCGACAGGAAGCAATTTTGAGCTTGTGGTCTTCATTCCTGCGTGTAGGTGCGTCCTGCGCGCTCTCGTTGGCCCTGGCG
>DATBIE010000176.1:0-9261 GCA_036557105.1 Terriglobales bacterium | reverse complement strand
GCGCACCGGTTCTTTGCTTGCGAGCTTCCCGGAAATAATTCCGCCGGATGACTGCATCACATACAGCTTTCCGGGATGCTGACTCTCAATCGTGGACTCAAGGCGCTGAACATACGATCCGACTTTTGGAACGAGATATGCGTTCACCACCACCGTTGCCGCCCGCTCGTATTCGCGGAATTCAGGCAAGATTTCGTGCGACATCGAAATCGGAAGATTGAGTTCGCGCAACGCTGCCGCCACTCGCCGCTCATTGTCGGGATTTGCAAATGAGAAAAGCAGGGAAACGGCGATGCTTTCCGCGCCGCTCGCACGGACCCTGTGGCAAAGATCGCTTAACTCCTGCTGCGAAGGAACGCGCAGAATGTCGCCTCCCGGGCTGACTCTTTCGGCAACTCCAAATCGCAGCTCCTGCGGCACAATGCACGGCGCGGGCGTTGCCATCCAGTCGTAAAGGTATTGCCGTGCCTGCCGTCCGATCGCGATCGTGTCTTCGAGTCCTGCGGTGGTCACAAATGCGGTACGCGCGCCCTTTCGTTCGAGCAGGGCATTGGTTCCGATCGTAGTTCCATGACGCACTTCCGCCGCAACATTTCCTGCAATCTGCTGGACAGCTTCGAGCACAGACTTCGCGGGGTTATCCGGCGTCGAAGGCACTTTCAGAACAGCGGGTGCGCCATCCTTTAAGTAAACGCAATCAGTGAACGTGCCGCCGGTATCGATTGCGATGCGCATTTGCTTGGCGGGAGTTATGCCGCTGGATATTTATATCGAAAACGAAGGTGTGGAGTGGGAGAACCCTGAGGAGTGGATCCCGACAAAAAGAACTTCCCGCCGAAGAGAGCACTGAGTTACATAGGGAAAACACAGAGACCTCGTGCAAGTGCGGACAAAGTTTGTCTCTCGCGGCGCATCTCAACATCGCTTGCCTTTTGTCTTCCGAAGACGGAAGTCAGAATCTTCTCGAGGGTGAAAGCAAGTGAGCAGCTCGTCCGCAACCGCGCAGAATGTTGTGTTTCCACTGGACCGCCGAACACTCCTGAAGTCCGCCGGCTTGGCCGTGATCGCCTCGTCGCTGGCACCGGCAAGCACAATGAATTCCGGGCCTAGAAGCGCGCAATCCGCGGGAGAGAACTCCATGAACACACCTCAATCTACGCTTCGCAAAGGGATGGTTGGTTTTCAACTCGCATATGAGCAATTTCCGGTCACGGAACTCGTGCAGCTCGGGGTGATGCTCGAGCAAGCGGGGTTCGACGTAATGACGCACAGCGATCACCTGCAGCCCTGGCAATCGAACGAGGGCCATTCCGGACAAGCCTGGCTGACGATGGCGGCGATTGGAACCAAAACGCAGCGAATCATGATGGGTACGACAGTGACTTGTCCGACATTCCGCTATACGCCAGCGGTAGTTGCGGAAGCGTTCGCGTCACTGAGCCTTCTTTATCCTGATCGAATTTTTCTCGGCATCGGCTCCGGAGAAGCTCTGAACGAGGAGGCCGCGATTGGCAGTTGGCCGAAGTGGCCGGAGCGCTCAGAGCGTTTGGTAGAAGCGCAAGAGGTCATACTGAAACTCTGGGGCGGCCAGCAGGTCAATCACAAAGGCAAGTATTACAACGTGAATATGCGGCTTTACGATCCGCCGAAAACAAAAATTCCACTGTTGATGGCGGGCAATGGTCCCAAAGCGATGCGCCGTGTCGGAATGCACGCCCAGGGCTTAATCACTGATCCAAAGACTTGGAAAGAACACCGCAAGGAATTTGAGGAAGGCGCGCGTCAGGCTGGCAAGGACCCTTCGCAGATGCCGGTTTTCCTCGAACAATACGTGGTTGTTGGCGATCAGAAAGATGCGAATGTCGCCGGTGAACTCTGGCGCTTCGGCCCGAAAGCGTGGAAGCCGTACTTCAATATTCGCGATCCGCAGGAGATTCAACGCCGCGCCGAAGCGGAACTACCGATCGACGAGGTCATAAAAGGATGGACGATCAGCACGGATCCCGACGAGCACGTGGAGGCTTTGGAGGAGGCGTTCAAAAGTGGCGCAACTGAAGTTCACATTCATTCCGGGCAGCCCGACCAGCGGAGAGTGATCGAGTTCTATGGAAAAGAAGTGCTGCCTCGACTTCGGAAGGGGCAAATCGATAAAGCGGCATAGCATGAATTCGCGAAGGCCGCGCTGAGGATCAGGTTGGAGAACTTTCTTCCAGGTGCCGGTCGCGGACGCCCAGCAAATAGAGAATGCTGTCGAGCCCCAAGTGCGACAATGCATGCTCCGCGCTCTGTCGCACGATTGGTTTCGCATGAAATGCGATTCCCATCCCGGCGACATTGAGCATCGGCAGATCGTTTGCCCCGTCACCGACCGCGACGACCTGATCCAGGGAAAGATTTTCTTTGGTCGCGATCCACTGCAGCAGCTCGGCCTTTTTCTTCCCGTCGACGATTTCCGATGTAAGACGGCCGGTCAGGACACCATCTTGAACTTCGAGGTTATTGGCGAAGACGTAGTCAATGCCCAACCGCTGCTGTAAGTGTTTGCCGAAAAATTCAAAACCGCCGGAAACGATTGCGGTTTTATACCCGAGCATCTTCAGTGTCGAAATGAGCCGATCGGCGCCATCTGCCAGCCGCACGCAGCAGAACAATTCTCGCAATCTGTTCTCTGCGAGCCCGCGAAGCAGGGACACTCGACGGGTGAGGCTCTGCCGGAAATCGATTTCGCCTCGCATGGCTGAGGCCGTAATTGCTGAAACCTGTTCGCCCACGCCGTTAAGCCTGGCGAGTTCGTCGATTACTTCCGCCTGAATCAGCGTCGAATCCATATCAAACGCGACCAGACGCCGGTTGCGCCGGTAGATGCCTTCTCTCTGAAAGGCAACATCGACTTCGTATTTCTGTGCCAACCGCACTAGAGCGGCTCGCAGCTCAGTCGACATGTCGTTTTCGCCACTGATCTCGAGTTCGATGCATGCATTCGTGTTTTCCACGCGCCCCGTAAGTGAAAGCCGGCCTGAAAGTCGTTCAATTCGATCGATATTGAATTGGTTCTCGGAAATTGCAGCCGTTACGCCGGCCAACTGCTCCGATTTGATTTCACGGCCGAGTACACTCACGACGAACCGAAATTTGCCTTGCGATCGAACCCAATGGCTGAAGGACTCCTCGCTGATCGGCGTGAGCTTGATATTCAGATCGAGTTCATGCGCCTTAACGATCAGGTCTTTCTTCAACGCTGTGAAATCGTCGTTTGCGGATTCAATCAGCATTGCCAGAGCGAGCGTCTCGTGGACGACCGCTTGGCCGATGTCGAAAATGCGGGCATGATGTGACCCAAGAATTTCCGCGAGTGAGCTGGTCAGTCCGGGCCGATCTTCACCGGAGATATTGATTAGTACGATTTTTTTCATTATGACTATCGAATCTAAATTGTGGTAGTTCCTTATCGTTGGTGGTCGAAAGCGGCCGTTGCAACGCAAGCACCGCAGTTCGACGAATGCTTTTCTGTCTTCCAGATTAGCAGCACTTCCTGCCGCAACAGGTAGCAAGCGCACAACCTCAAGTCTGAGTGCGATCTCTAAATGGCAGGAGGGAATATGCCAGCAAAGAAAAAGTCCAGCCGCCGTCGATACGGTAAAGGCGCCAGCAAAACTGTGGCCAGCGCAATGCGGCGTAAAAAGCGGGGCACACTGAAATCGGGGAAAGGCGGTAAAGGTGGAAAAGTGAAGAGCCGGAAGCAGGCAATCGCCATTGGACTTTCGGAAGCGCGCAAAAAAGGGCAGAAGGTGCCTCGAAAGAAATCTAGTTCGCGAAAGGCTGCGTAAAGCTTGCTTTCGTCGTCGCACTCTACAAAAAATATGTCAAGGTGGGACTCACAATTCGGATTCCAATTCGTCGTAAGGCCCGGCATGTACGTTGCTCACTCTGGTCACATGCTAGACTCCGGATTCGGTGTCTAACCTCGAACTAAATTTTCTTCCTGCTTCAGAAATAGCGAAACTCGTTCGCAAGCGGGACGTGTCGCCTGTCGAATTGGTGCGTGTCCATTTGGACCGCATCGCGGGATTCAATCCGAAAATCAACGCCTACGTGCAGATCGATGCTGAAGGGGCCCTCGCCGCCGCTGCCGAAGCCGAAAAGGCGAGTGCCGCCGCGGGAAGGGAACTTGGTCCATTACACGGTGTGCCGATCAGCATCAAGAGCTGCATCGATGTTGCTGGAATGCGCTGCGAGGCTGGAACGAAACTTCGCGCGGGGATCGTCGCAAAAGCCGATGCACCTCTCGTCGCACGGCTGCGGAACGCGGGCGCAATCGTCCTTGGGACAACGAATACTCCCGAGCTTCTTATGGCGTGGGAAACCGACAATCTACTTTATGGCCGAACGAACAATCCCTGGGACCTGACGCGTACAGCAGGAGGATCAAGCGGCGGGGAAGCGGCGGCCATTGCATCCGGGTGTTCTGCGGGCGGGGTTGGCAGCGATGGAGGCGGTTCTATCCGCGAACCGGCACACTTTTGCGGAATCTGCGGACTGAAGCCAACTCCGGGGCGAATTCCCGCGACTGGGCACTTTCCGCAATCAGTGGGGCCCTTCGCGTTGACCGGCGTAGTCGGACCCATGGCGCGAACG
This sequence comes from Terriglobales bacterium, assembly GCA_036557105.1. Lineage (GTDB taxonomy): Bacteria > Acidobacteriota > Terriglobia > Terriglobales > Acidobacteriaceae > Gp1-AA145. The sequence goes on along the minus strand of DATBIE010000176.1, from coordinate 4,626 downwards.
ATTACCGACCTCAAGCTCTTGTTCGAAGCGCTGCAAGGACCGGACATCGGCGATCCGTCGTTCGCTCCTGTTCCGGTGCGCTGGTCCAGCAATGATCACAGTGATACGAGCGTCCACGCCCGCGCATTGAGAAAGAATGTCCGGATTGCCTACTTCGAAGACGATGGTCGTACTCCCGTTACACCAGAGACCCGAGCTGCCGTTGAACAGGCGGCACAAGCCTTGCGTGATGCGGGATTCCAAGTTGAGGCGTTCCGTCCGGAGGGTCTCGAGAAAGCGCGACTACTGTGGTGGAAATTCTTCGGCATCACCGGATACATGTTGCTCGGGCCAATTACCAGCGGGCACGAAGCCGAGCTCAGCCCAATCCTTAAGCAGTTCATGACTTGGACGGCAAAAGAGCCGCCGCATACCGCTCAGAGCTTGCTTGACATGTGGCTCGAACGCGATCTTGTGCGTATGAAGATTTTCGAGCAGATGGAAGAATTCCCCGTGTTGCTCTGTCCCGTGGCTTCGATTCCTGCTTTCCGTCATGGCGAGCGTAGGTGGCAAATCGACGGCAAGACAATCGAATATCTTGATGCCTGGAGCTATTGCGAGTGGTTCAACCTGCTAGGCATGCCGGCGGTAACTGTCCCTGTTCGGCGATCGGATGAGGGGCTGCCCATCGGCTTGCAAGTCGCCGCAAAGCCCTGGGAAGAAGAACTGGTGCTGGAAATTGCAGAGATAATCGAAGCCCAGCGCGGACCATTCGGAAATCCACCAGAGGATTAGCCTTGCGTGGGCGGCGCCTTGCCCTTAACCAGAATAGGTGAAGGGGAGACGGTAGCTCGGCCGAGGTGCAAATTACTCCGGCACCATTGTTCCTTGGTGGAAAACCATCTGCCAGGCTCCGTTCCGCTGTATCCATACGGAACTGCGCAGTGAATATCGGATGCTACCGATGGTTGCTTCTGACTCTGCCCGCGCGCGATATGTCACAAGCGCTCCCGACGGGCTGATTTCGACAACGCGAAATTCTTCAATTTCCAATTGCCTGGGCGCCTGCTTTCTGAGCAAGAACAGGACACGGCGTTTGTCGTAGGCGTGGCCGCTACTACCAAATTCGACAAACTCCTCGGCGAGCAGATGCGCCAGCTTTTCCGGGCTGCGCCGCAGTTCGGGATCAAGAAGCTTTTTCTCCAGTTCGAATAGTTCTTCCCAAAGTGCCATGAAGGTTGGATGAACGAAGTCTGGTTCCTGCTGATTTTTACATCAATGTGCGGCTTTCCTCGAAAACGAAAGTATTGCGAGGATGCTTGAGGCCAAAGTCAGGGCAAGAGAAACTTCTCCCGCCCACCATTGTGTAACTCGGCGTCCTCTGTGATTAAATCTTTAACGATGAAATCCAAGCTCCTGCTGTGTGCTGCTGTGGCGGCGATTGCGGCGTTTCTCTTGATTGCGGCTGTGTCTGACAAGAAGCCGAACCCCACCGAGGCCGCCCGTCTGAACAATCTCGGGTGCGCTTATATGAACCAGCAGCTGTTTGAGAAGGCGCTGAAATACTTCGAGGACGCCTCGGCTGCCGATCCGAATCTGCAGGTGGCGAAAGTCAATCAGGGAGTTGCGCTGCTGAGTCTTGCGCGTGTTGATCCCGCGAAGAAAATTCTGGACGAAGCTGCCAAAGCCGATCCCAAAGATCCTCATGTCTGGTATGCGCTTGGAATGCTTGAAAAAAACAGCAGCGATCCACAGGCGGCAGTTGAAGATTTCAAGCATGTGATCGAAATCGACGACAGCGATGCCGACACCTGGTATTTCCTCGGCACCGTTCATGCGCAGCTCAAGCAGTTCCCGCAAGCAATTGACGCCTTCGACCACGCGCTCAAACTGAACCCGCTGCACGCTTCTGCCCAGTTCGGACTCTCGCGCGCCTACCAGCAGTCTGGTGACACGCCTCATGCCCGCGAACACCTGACGCGGTTCCAGTACATCACGCAGCACAAACTCGGCTCGGCGATGAGCCTGGCGTACGGGGACCAGGGGAAGTATTCGCTGGCAGAGGAATCGCCGGCGGTCGCGCAGAAAGTGCCGGCGGAGATTCCAGTGAAGTTTGTGGATGTGACGAAGGAGGCGGGATTGGAGCAAACCGGGACGATCGTTTACAACGGTCCGCCTTTTCCGTTGCACGCATCGGGCGCATGCTTTTTTGACTACGACAACGATGGTCGCATTGATCTTCTCTTCACTAACAACGGTCGACACGGAGGGCTGTCTCTTTACCACAACCTCGGAGGCGGCAAATTCGAAGATGTCACGTCGAAAGCCGGACTTGACCCGAACATGCATGCGCTTAGCTGCACTGTGGGCGACTACGACAATGATGGACTCGCAGACATCGCCTTTGGCGATTGGGATCGCCCGCTTCTCTTCCACAATGAAAAGAACGGCGGCTTCAAAGACGTGACTAAAGAGGCGGGGATTACGCGCGGATTGCCTCCACGTTCTGGCGGCGACGTTCTTGGCTTGAACTTCGTCGACTACGACCACGATGGCGACCTTGATCTTTATGTATCCGGCCAAACTGAGCTGTCGGATAGACTTGTCGGCACAAATGAAATGTGGCGCAACAACGGCAACGGTACTTTCAGCGATGTCTCGGAAGCTACCGGCCTCGGTGTCGCCGGGACGAGTAGCATCGGTTCGGATTACAACAATGACCGCGCGGTGGATTTAATTGTTACGGCTGCCCTCCCCGTGGCATTTAGGAACCCGCGCGAGGGTGCTTTTAGCCCGCAGAATATTTTCCGCGAGAATCCAGAGTCGCAAGAGAACCCACCTTCTGCCCACAATACGACAGCGGTCGCCGTTCTGGACTTTGATCACGACGGATGGATGGACTTAGCATTCTCTTCCCCGAGCCTTACCCTTTGGCGCAACAATCACGGCAAATCCTTTGCAGAGGTTCAACTGCCCGGAGCCGATTGGACGCGGACCTTCGGTATCGCCGCCTTCGACTACGACAATGACGGCTGGGTGGACCTCGCCGCTGTCGGTGAGACGAAAGACGGCAAAGGCGAAATCAAGCTGTTTCGCAATCTCGGGCCGGATGGATGGAAGGATGTCACTGTCGACGTTGGTCTCGACAAACTTCAGCTCAACAATCCGCGGGCGATCATCACCGGCGACTACGACAATGATGGCGCGACCGACCTGCTCATCACTCAGAACCACGGTCCGGCGGTACTGCTCAAGAACGAAGGCGGCAACAAGAACAACTGGCTGCGGCTGGCGCTCAAAGGATTAAATGACAACAAGAGTGCGATCGGCACCAAGGTCGAAGTTTTCTCCGACGGCATTCGGCAGAAATTCGAAATCTACGGGTCGAATGGATATCTCGGACAGAACTCACCGTATCTCACGGTCGGCTTAGGTCAGGCCAAACAGGCTGACGTGGTGCGGTTGTTGTGGCCAACAGGCGTCCTGCAAGATGAAGTGGAAATCCCGGCCAATCAGCAAAAAGACATTTTAGAGATCGATCGACGAGGCAGTTCGTGTCCAACACTGTTTGTTTGGGATGGGAAACATTATCAGCTCGTCGCCGACATTCTCGGTGCTGGAGTTGTCGGACATTGGGTTGGGCCAAACGAGCGGAACATTGCGCGTCCGACCGAGTGGGTGAAAATCGATCCTACCGTAGTCAAAGAAAAACCCGAGGGTGCCCTACACTCGTCGCGGTTTGTGCGACAGGGTGGGAATTTTGATCCTCAGGAAAGTCAAAATCCCCGGCCCTTCGACTCGCTACGCTCGCTCAGGGCAGGCTCTGTCTCGACAAACAACGTCGCGACAAGGACGGGGCACCCGGTGCTGAGTTTCCGTCTGATGGAGCCAATGGAGGAAGTCGTCTATCTCGACGCGGTGAAGCTTCTCGCCGTCGATCATCCTGCGAACGAAGACGTCTACCCGAACGAGTATTTCGCCAGCAATCCTCCATACCCAGAGTTCAAAGTAGTGACCACTAGCAATGCGAAGCCTCCCGCTGGAGCATGGGACGACAAAGGGAACAATCTGCTGCCGGATCTACTCGCTCACAAATATGTGGGGAATCTCGACTTGTTGCCTTTTAAAGGCTTCACCAAGCCGCACAGCCTGATCCTCGATCTGGGCGAGTCATATCGCGGTGGTCCACTCCATCTGCTCATGCACGGCGAGATCGAATACTTCACGGCGACCGGGATGTATGCGGCGTCGCAGGCGGGGATTGAAGCGACAGCTCCTTATGTCGAAGCCCAGGGTGCCGGAGGCAGGTGGCTTCGAGTCCTCGACGATATGGGCTTTCCGGCAGGCTTGCCGAAGACGATCACCGTCGATCTCACTGGCAAGCTGCCGCAGGGAACAAGAAAAATACGGATCACTACAAACCTGCAAGTGTATTGGGACAACATCCTGATCGATAGAAGTCAGCAAAACACAAATCTCAAACTGAGCAAAATACCATTGACGACCGCGAATCTCGAATTCCACGGCTACCCGCGTCAGATCGAGGACCTGCCGCCTGGAAACGTGAAGTACGTTTATGAACAGGTCAGTCGAACTGGACCTTACGCACGACAGGCGGGCGAGTACACGCGTTATGGAGATGTCCGG
>DATBIE010000175.1:0-17946 GCA_036557105.1 Terriglobales bacterium | reverse complement strand
ACTGCGGCGGAGCCGAAATTGGTGCCGTCAACCTCGAGAGAAAAATCCGAACTGCCCGCGGCCGTACTTGGTGGACTTAGCTGTGCGATAGTGGGCATGGTACCGGGTTGAGCGGGCTGGTTGGCCGGCTTCGAATACCCGCAGCCAACGCCGATCGTGGCCAGCAGAAGAACCAGGAAGAGTTTCATAATTTTTTCTCCGGCGAGACTTGCAAACTGAAGTAAGTTTAAGAAGTAGGCTTGTCGGTAGTGTCTGAGGCCTGTCACTTTCTTGTAAAGGAATCATTGATCATGAAAATCGTAGTTGCAGAAAAAATGTCTCCCTCGGCCATCAACCTGTTGCGCGAACCGGAGTGGACAGTGGTGACACCAGACCAGGTGAATGGCAATCTTGCAAAAGAGATTGAGAGTGCCGATGCACTGCTGGTCCGTTCAGCGGTACAGGTGGACGCAGCGCTGCTGGCCCATGCCTCAAAACTTCGAGTGATCGGGCGGGCGGGTGTTGGTGTCGACAACATTGAGCTCGAGCCGGCGACGCGCAAAGGCATCGCCGTGATGAACACGCCCGGTGCGAATGCAGTCGCTGTCGCGGAAATAACGATCGGACTGATGCTGAGCATGGCCCGGTTCATCCCTCGCGCGAACGAACTGATGCATGCTGGTAAATGGGAAAAGAAATCGCTACAGGGCACGGAACTGCGTGCCAAGACTCTGGGCATTGTTGGACTGGGGAAAATCGGCCTGGAAGTCGCAAAACGGGCGAGTGCGTTCGGCATGGAAATCGCGGCGCACGATCCGTTTGTTTCAGCGGCGATTGCCAAGGACAACGGAATTCGCCTGGCGACACTTGATGAACTGTATGCGACTGCGGATTACGTTAGCCTTCACGTCGGATTAACGCCACAGACGGAGAAGATGATCAACGCCGAGTCCCTGAAGAAGATGAAAAAGGGAGTGAAGCTGGTTAATTGCGCTCGGGGAGAACTTATCGACGAAGGGGCTTTACTTACAGCGCTCAAGGAAGGCCACGTTGGCGCAGCGGCATTGGACGTTTTTGTGAAGGAGCCATTGAAAGAATCACCACTGCAAAAAATGGACAACATAATCCTGACGCCTCACATTGCCGGTTCGACTAACGAAGCGCAGGAGGCGGTTGGACATCAGATCGCGATGCAGGTGAAGGAATACCTGAAACACGGTGTCATCCAGAACGCGGTGAATGTTCCCTCAGTCTCTTACGACGAGTACGTAGAAATGAAACCGTACATTGTGCTGGCGGAGAGGCTGGGATCGTTCCTGGCGCAAATCGGCGGCGGCATAGAAGAAATATCCATCGGGTACACCGGACACATCGCGGAGTGGAGGACGGACCTGATCCGGAATGCGGCAATTAAAGGCATTCTCAACGCGGCAGTTTCCGACGAGACTGCAAACCTGGTGAACGCCGCAAGTCTCGCCGCGTCGCGCGGATTGGCCGTGCGTGAAGAACGCAAGCCAAAGAGTTCGACCGGCGGTGCAGGTAGCGTGCTCTCAATCGAGACAAAGACACAAAAGGAAGCTCACATAGTAAAAGGCGCGGTGCTGAGAGACAACGAAACCCGACTGCTGCATGTGGATGGCATTGATGCCGAAGCGCCACTGGGACGAAATTTGATCTACATGCGCAATCAGGATGTGCCGGGAGTAATTGGAAAAGTAGGCACGATTCTCGGCAAGCATGACATCAATATCGCCAGCTTCTCCCTCGGCCGCCGAAGTGGAGAACCGCAGCCGGGAAAGCCGCTCGAAGCAATTGCGGTTGTGCAGGTGGATGGAGGTGTTTCCGAAGCCGTGGTGAGCGAACTCAGCGGGATCCCCGCCGTGCAGCAGGCAAAAGCGATTGTGTTGGATTGAATTGAAAGTCAGCTAGGCAGCCCATAACTCCCGTTCGATTTCGTTTTTCTTATGCTCGAACGCGGCTGCCTTCCTGTCTTCGTTCTCGATAACCGCATTCAATTCGCCGCCGACCAAAATTGCAAAGCCTGTAATATACAGCCACAACATCAGGATGACGACGGCACCGAGCGATCCGTAGGTCGCGCTGTAATTGTTGAAGAAATGCAGGTAGACTCGAAAACCGATCGACGCGATCAGCCAAAGCAGCACTCCTACCGCGCTACCGGGAGTGATCCACAACCATTTTCTTTTTTCCATGTTCGGCCCGAAGTAATAGACGATCGAGAAAGCAAGGAACATCGCCGCGAACGACACAGGCCACTGCAAAATTTTCCATCCGACTCGAAAAGCTTCTCCCAAACCGACGTGCGTAGCCAGACCTTGGCCAAGTTTTCCCCCATACAGTGCGAGCCCAAGGGCGATGATGATAAGAGCAGCAAGCACAACGGTAAGGCCCACCACCGTAAGCTTCTGTTTCCACCAGGGACGCGTTTCCTGCAGGTGATAGACGACGTTCAATGAAACCACAACAGCGCTCATGCCACCTGAAGCTGCCCACAATGCGCCTAGGATTCCTGCTGCGAGCTTTATTCCGCCGCTGGATCTGAAGGTCTGATGGATTACTCCCCGGATGAGATCGGTTGCCGATCCTGGAGCCATACGGCTCAGCGAATTGATAATGGCTTCCTGCAATTGAGAATTGCCGTCGGCAAAAACTCCTAACAGAGAAAACAGGAAGAGAATCAACGGGAAGAGCGCCAGCAGGAAATAGTAGGAAAGAGAGGCTGAGCGGGTGGAGAGCTCGTCTTCGCCGATCTTTCTGAATACAGCCTGAGTAAGTCTTATGGGCGTAAGCCCACCAAATTTCCAAAGTGAGGGCATGTTTTGCTAAGCGGCACGGTTTTGCTGAAGGATGCGCTGCGGTCCCGGCAACTGCGTCATCTCGTTGACCGCAGAGATCAGGACTCCTTCAGCCAGAAAAAATTTCCGCTCATGATCATCCTTGAAGGCAAAAAAATCGGGCATGGTGGCGGTCATGGCAGCCAGGCCGAAGTCGATTTCGCGATGAGTACGGAATTTGATGACCTTTTTCACCCCGCCAGGGTAGTCGGTGAGCAGCGCGAGCAAAAGGGTGCCTCCACCGGTGATGAGCGCTGCCACAGAAGCGCGCTTATTGCGTCCCCAAAAAGAAGCTGCGGCCATGAGGCACGCACCAACACTGATGTAATCCACAATGGCATGGGCCTTGGGCGTGAGAGTCTTGGGAATCGGCTTTACTGCGATCTGCACAAGCTTTGTAAGTACGGGCATGAGTGCTCCTGAAAGACCGATTTGTTCTGATGTAAATGGCTGGGACGAGGTTTATAGAAATGAACAGAATCGTGAGCAGCAGGCACAATTACAGCGCTTAGGTACTGGCGTACCCGGCAGGACCGAGAACTTATAAAACCGCGAACGACGGTGTCCAGCGATACGGCATCCAAATGCCGACCGTACTTACCTCCCGGAGCTGCATGGCGGCACTAGTCACGATCATTGGCGACGCCATTGTCATCGCTGCCCCTCACCCTCTTCATCTAGGACAAATTTTTAGATCTTAAGCTCGAGAATCGAGAATCGGCACTGACTGCGTACGCTCAAGACCATCATCGCGAAGCCGTGCATTCAACTCGTCTTGGCATGACTTTTTCTGCAGATCGGCGTTAACGAAGACATCTTCCGTTTTTTAACCTGCCGGTCATCAATCCGCAAAATACCACCTGTTACTAATGCCCGTGCGGCAGTTTATCGCGTGATTTTTTGCTGCAAATTGTCCGCAGCGTGCGATCCCATGCCGTAAATCACAGTTGGAGGGCTCAATGTCCCAATTTCGCTACAGCCGTTCTCTCAGTGTGCTTGCAGTGACCACTTTTGGCATTTTTGCATTGATGGCTGCACTAAGCAGCCGGACTGCAAGCGCCGAAGATGGACGCGATGGTTGGAGAAACCCGTGGGAAATCAAACACGTCTTCGTCATCGCTATGGAAAACCATAACTGGACGCAACCTACAACGCTCCCAAACGATATCCAACCGGTATTTCAGAATCCCAATGCGCCCTTCATTAGTAGCCTGGTAAACGGAACAGCCTTTGCTTATGTTGACGGACGTATCAGGAATATCAGTGCGCAGGTCGCATATGCCACCGCTTATCACAATGTGCTCGCCACTCCGAGTGGAAGCAATCCGCATATTCATCCTTCCGAACCAAACTATATATGGGCCGAGGCAGGCACGAACTTCGGCGTTGCCAATGACGCTGATCCGTTCGCGACAACTCCTCCCAACTCGCAAAGCACTACACAGCATTTGAGTGCTCTGCTGGAAAGAAGAGGCAAGACATGGAAGTCCTATCAGGAGGATATCGACCTGATGAAGGACGCAAGTGGCGCATTTATCAATCTGCCCTTGCCGGAGAATCAATGGACGGTTCCGCTAACGAGCTCATCAGGCAAATTCGCGCCTGAAAGCTTGCTGAATTCCTACAATTCCACGCTGCAATTCAACTATGCGGCAAAACACAATCCGCAGGTGTTCTTTAACGATACCAACGGAGGAAACGACCTCACTACTTCCAACCGTCTCTCACGCCACTATGCGCCTCTGCAGCAGTTGGCATTCGACTTGGCGAACGATCGAGTAGCCGACTATAACTGGATCACGCCCAACCAGCACAACGATATGCATACTGCGCTCACGGTCGGCTTCGCAGGCGTGACTGGCGACTCGGCGCAAATCCGCCAGGGTGACAATGCATTGAGCGAACTGGTACCGATGATCATGTCGTCAAAGGCCTACAAAGATGGCGGAGTAATCATCTTGTGGTGGGATGAAAGCGAGGACACCGGCGCGCCGGGGGACAACGCGGACGATTTCAACCACACGATTCCGGAGATAATTATCTCGCCATTGGCCCGCAAGAATGATAACGGGCTTCCTTACGCAAGCTCAATCAACTACACGCACTCCTCAGATTTACGGACGATGCAGGAAATATTTCACGTGAGAACATCTGGCACTTCGCCCTGGCTGGGCGATGCAGCGAACGCATCTGACCTTTCAGATTTATTTGAACCAGGGGTGATTCCGACGCACCCGTAGGCTCCGAAACCTTGCTTTTCAGGTTGAGAACCAGTGCGCAGATACCGTTCAATGCGGTTCTGCGCACATGTCTTCTCGATTTTTGCTTACCGCTCAATGTTTTTTTTCGAATGTTCCCCTGCGGTGGAACCGCCAACCTCGCGCTCAGGTCAGGGACTTGATGTAGGTTGGGAGCTGCCAGCTTTGCGCTTCGGAGAGTTTTAAACCAATCCGGCATTCCGCGTTGCGATAACGGAAAATTACATCCATTCGCTCAACGTAGAAGCTTAGGAAGAAAGCAAACTTCTTGCGTGACTATTTCAGAGTGAAATAGAAAGTTGCGCCCTTCTCGGGAGTTCCTTCCGCCCATACTTCTCCGCGATGCCGGTGGATAATGCGTTTCACTGTAGCGAGTCCAACTCCATTGCCGGGGAACTCTGCAGTTGAATGAAGCCGCTGGAATGGTTGAAAGAGACGGTCTGCGGATCTTTGATCGAAACCACTTCCGTCATCTTTGACAAAATAGGCCGGTTCGCCATTTTGTTGGATTCGGCCAAACTCGATACGCGCGTGGTCGTGGTGCGAAGTGTACTTCCAGGAATTTCGCAGTAGGTTTTCCATTGCAATGCGCAGCAGGTGAGCATCGCCATAGACTTCTTCTTTTTGCGTGATGACGAACTCGACCTTTCTGGCCGGCGCCGTCCGGCATAGATCGTCCATGATGGAGCGCGCTATGACACTCAGATCAACTTTTTCGCGGTGGATCGTGCTGGTAGTGACCCTCGACAGATTCAGCAGATCATCAATCAACTCCGCCATCCGCTTTCCGCTGGAGCGAATTCCTTGAATGAGTTCCCGTCCTTGATCGTCGAGCTTTGCCCCATATTGCCTCAGTAGCAGATAGCCGAAGCCATCCATCGCTTCCAGAGGACCGCGCAGATCGTGCGAAACGGAATAGGAAAATGCTTCCAGCTCTTGGTTGGCAGAAACCAATTCACGAGTCCGTTCAGAAACCCGCTGTTCAAGTTCGTCATGCGCCCTTTGTAGCGCAGTATCGCGCTTTTGAATTTCTCGCAGCATTTCATTGAACGAATCGACCAGCACGGTCAATTCTCCTTTTTCGGGCACCGGAGGGGCACGCAAGCTAAAGTCCTGATCACGAGAAACGCTTCTCGCTGTATTCGCCAACTCGATAATCGGCCGCGCGACCGACTTGCGAAATGCCGACGAAACCAGCAGGGCAACAATCAATGAGATCAGTAAGACCGCTATAGCAATGAGCGCGTACCGCCTAAGTCTGTCGCCAATTTCTCGAAGATCGGCACGGAGGTAAACAACGCCTATTGGCTTTCCTTCCGACATGATCTGGCGCACGAGAATGAGGTGCGTACTCCCGAACCAATGCGCTTCAATCATGCCCGAGGGCAATGCCGGCACATTCAACGCCGAGTCGCCCTTCTGCTTTGAGTACTGCGCGAATGATCTGCCATCCGTCCTGAAAATTCCCGCCGATGAGATATTTTGCGAGCCGTTGAGAGCGGCGAGAGTATTCGATGCAGCCTGCGGATCGTTAAAGAGAATCGCCGAAACACTATTGGAAGCAATGATCTCTGCCTGGGCCGACAGCGTGCGTACCAAGCCTTCGCGGAAGGTGATCTGGTCGTAAGTGAAAAAAGCAATGCACGCCAGCAGCAAGGCCACCGCGCTCACCAGCATGTTCATCACCGTGAGACGAACTGAAATCGAGTTCCTGGGAGCCTTTGTCATGGTCAGCTTCCCGGTTCTCCTATCACTTTGACTGCTACTTTCAAAAGCTCCGAACTGAGCAGCAGATGTGATTTCGCTACGGCAGCACGGTTTACTTCAAATCGGATCCGGTCATTTTGCGAGACAAGGCCGATGTCTCCTCCGCGGCGGGCAAAATGCTTCATAGTGCTCACGGTCAGCAAACTCAGGCGCTGCGCGGCTTCGAGAATAGTGCTAAGCCGTTCCTCCTCAGACGAACTCACGAAGAGGATCCTGCATGACTCTACCTGCTGCATGCTCGAAAGTCGCCGGACGGCGATCTTCTTCCCATTAATGTTTTCGCCCGTGACCGTTGCGTCCAACACCTCGCCAAAGGGATCTTTGCCAAGGACACAAATTTCAAACTGGCTGGTCGGCATCGCCCGCTCGGCTGGCCACGTCACAAATTTTCCGAAGTTGTACAGGTATGCTGCTTCAACCTGATTCTCGGTGGGACGCCGCTCCTGGGCTGAAGAGTAGGATGCGGCAAGAACGAGAATAATTGCGGCAACCGTCCAACAGAGGCGCGCAAGGTGAAAACGACTCGGACACAAAAGTTTTCTCCCCGCAGCAGAGGGATAGCATCGAAGCTCCGAGACCGTAAAGCTACTCACTTTCGCCATGTAATCTCGGCGTATGCGCTGCGCTTGATTGCGACGTTCGGTGCCGGGTCGCTTGCGTACTCAAAATGAAAAGGCTGGAGCAAGTTTTGGCCAACCAGCGCAAATTCCAGGTAAGGGCGTGGGCGCCAGGCGAACCGTGCGTCGCCGGTCGAATAGGAATCGATGTTCAGAGCGGGCAGCGCGCTCACGAAGCGATAAGTAAGATCGAGGTTAAAAGCATTGCCCAAGTCAAATCCAGACTGCGCGGTCAACTGATTTCGCGGACTCGATCCTTCAGTGCTCGTCGCTGTGTCTACATCGATGCCATGCCCGGGCTTTAGATCTAACTTCATCTCCAGAAACGAGTACGAAGCGCGCAACCGCCAAAACTTCTTTGGCCGCCATTCAGGCGCGACCTCTATGCCTCGAGTTGTGCCCAGCAGATCGTTTCCGAATTCGGCGGGAAGAAGGAAATGTGGAGGCGGGGGATTGCTTTCGAGAAAGATCGGTCCGGTAATTCCCTCGCTGAACAGGTCACTGTAGTGGTTGTAAAAGGCTGAAATATCAAAGTAGACCTGCTTACCTAGCAGGTAACGATACCCGAGCTCGTAGCCATTGAGCTGTTCTGAACGGAAATCCGGATTGGCGTTGAATCGGGCAAAGAAAGGAACTCCTCCGGGACCGAAACCTGCAAATCCAGATAGAAAGAATGCACGCTCCGCGTCTGAAGGAGTTCGGACGGCATGAGTAAATGCAACCCAGAATGATTGCTTGTCACTTGGAGTCCACAATAATCTTCCTGTCGGCTGCAGTTGTACACCGGTGTAGTTCGTCTTCAGCAGTTTTGTTCCGACTGACAGGGTGAGGCGGTCAGGGACCAGTCCGATTTCATCTTGGAAAAATGCGGTATATAACTCATCGGTCCTGGTTTCAGGACGGAAGAAGAGGCCAGAGACGACGATGGGATTGCGTCCAGTGCTCGCTCGCGCGCCAAGCCCCCAGGAAATCTGTTGCCTCCACGGAAGAGGAAAACGGTCTAGAAGATCGACATCGAACGTATCTCTTAGATCTGCAAAATTCGGTTCACGGCGATTAGTTCGATCATAAAATGCCTGCACCTGGATGTCTTTGTTCTGGCTCTGGGTCCTGTGCCATCGCGCCAGAATGTTGCCGCCAGAAAGAGATTCTGTTCCGCGGGCGATTTGCGAAAACGGCGGGGTGTAACTCGTGGCGGTTACTGTCTCGCCAGCGCCTTCATCGTAAATGTCACCCTGGACGGTGAAACTGTCGCGCTCGTTGGCTGAAAAATCCGTTCGGAAGCCGCCCTGCAGCGCCCGCCAGCTGTCGTAATTGTCGTGGTCGGGATGGAATTCGGGACCACGATCAAAGCCCATTGCATACACGCGGTAGTCGAAGGTCTCGCCGTTACCGCCACCATAGCGTGCATTTACAAAACCTTGGTCAACATTGCCGCCTCCCATGCGGACCAGAGCGCCGTGCGTGTCTTTGGTGTTTTTTGTGATGATGTTGATGACGCCGTTCACAGCATTGGGTCCCCAGATGGTCGCCCCAGGTCCGCGAATGACTTCGATCCGGTCAACATCCTCCAGCATCACGTTCTGCACCTCCCAGTAGGTGCCGGCAAGCAAAGTCGAATACACGGTCCGCCCGTCGATCAATACCAAAACATCTCGGGTGAGCCTGCTTCCAAAACCGCGTATCCCTATTGACCATTTGTTGCTGTCGATCCTTGCAACTTCAACGCCTGGAGCAAGGCGCAAGACCTCGGGAATGGTTGTCGCTCCCGAACGCCGGATGTCCTCCTGGGTAATGACATATATCGCCGCGGTGATCTTCCGCGCCTGCTCTGGCTGACGCGACGCAGTGGTCACTTCAACGTTTCCGAGCTGTTCCAAGGTCATTTGCTTGAGAGGATTTGTGGGGGTCTGGTCAGGTGTTACCGCTTCGCAGCAAGCAAACGGGGAGACGATTAGAAACAGAAGAGAAACCAGTCCAAGAAAAGTGTTCGCCCGCTCACGCCTGAATACACCGGTTTCCCGAGAAAACCAGCGGCGCCGCATCATCAACTATTAGCAACTCTGGGTTCTGATTTTCTGAATTCGATCAGTCGTGCGACTTCCTTTACCAACTCTTCCGGTTCGAGGTCCATTTTGCGGAGCCACAGGTCGACGCTGGGGTTCTCTTCCCGAATCGCGGCTCCCGAACCAGACAGAATCACGATAGGAATCGAGGGACGAAGCCGCTTCATTTGTTCAGCGATCTCGACTCCCGTCTGTCCGAAGAGCGAATAGTCCATGATCACTGCGTCAAGCGGTGAGGCCCGGAATTTCCCGATCGCCGTACTGGCATCCTGAGCGGCGATAACACGATAACCGGATGATTCAAACAACATCCGCCTGACTTTGAGTTGCAATTCTTCATCGTCGACACAAAGCACTGTACCTTTGGGCAAATCTTGTTTGTTCAAGTCCTGTGCGTGTAACTCCGCGAGTATTCCGGAGATCGTGGAGAGAAGAAGTTCCGGCCCCTGTCCCTTTTGAATGTGCGCATGAACCACTTTTAGCAGAGATTCAGGCAACTGGCCGATCGCGGAAACAGCAATGAGGGGAAGATGCGGATACTGCTCGTGCAACTTGAGGGCAAGCTCGTTCCCGTCCATGCCCGGCATCAAATAATCGAGTAAAACGAGATCGGTATGCGCACCCTCGGCCAAGACCTGCAACGCACTTTCGCCGGAGTCGGCGGTATTCACCGAATAACCAGCAGCCTCGAGCACGAGCTTCCGTAATTTGAGCGTGTCAGGGTCATCATCAACGCACAGTAGTTCTTTCGGCTTGGCAGGCGAATTGTGGGTTAACGGCTGTGGCATCAGCGGATACGGGGCAGCAGCTTCTTATAATTTCAGTTTCCCAACTGGCCGCGCCATACAGGGTTATACCGATAACGAATTAGTTACTATTTGGCGTCAGCCTCTGCGATCCGGACAGCGCAGGCGGTTTGTGGTCCGCAACCCGGATCGTTGTCGTCATTCACCGGCAAAACACCCCTACCCACCGAAAACAATAACCGTGCGATCTTCTGGTTCGCTACTTTGCAAACAGCCGAACGGAAGGAGCACCCATATGGCAAACAATCACCAAAGCCCGCTTTGGAACCAGGACCTGGTGCTGGCCGTGGGACTGGCATTCGCGGGACTGGTCGTGCTCCAGAGTAAACTGTTCCCGGCTTGCGCCGTGCTCGACTTAAGTTTTCTAAGCAATTTACTGGCGTGGAAATTTCTCGAATGGTGGCCTCTCTTGCTCATTGCTGGCGGCGTGATTTTGTGGATACAAAGGATGCGCATTCATGGTTCAAAGAAGGACGCGGGTGCCGCACGTGCGAACTGGAGATAGTCCAATGAATCCCGAAACCGAAGTGAAGCGTGATCGCGGCCCAGTAATCGGTGGCGTTGTGTTCATCGTAGCTGGCACGTTTCTCCTGCTGGAAAAACTTGGATTCGTCCCTCATGGTTTTGTCCTTCATTTCTGGCCGATGATCTTCATTGTGATCGGCCTGGTCAAGATCGTCTACGCAGGCGGCCGGCCAACAGGCGCCGTGCTGGTTGCGGTGGGTGTGCTGCTCCAACTCAGTGAGATAAATGTCATCCATGTGAATTTCTGGGACTTATGGCCAGTACTGATCATCATTGCGGGACTGGCCATGCTGTGGCAGGCATTGATCAGAGAGAAACCCGCGCTATCAGCCAATCCGCAGTTCGACGCTTTTTATGTCTTCGGCGGTGGCGACCGCCAGGTGAACACAAGAGATTTCAGAGGCGGACGGCTGATGGCGATCTTCGGTGGCTACAAAGTGGATTTCACTCACTCCGACATCGAGGGAGATCAGGCGGTCCTCGAAGCCAACGCAATTTTCGGCGGCGGCGAAATTCATGTCCCGGAAAACTGGCAGATTGTGCTGCAAGGAACCGGAATTTTTGGCGCATACGAAGACAAGAGCCGCCATATTCAGTCCGATGCTTCGAAGCCGACAAAGACGCTGGTAGTCCGCGGCTTTGCAATCTTCGGAGGCATCGAAGTCAAGAACTGACGGCTTGTATGCACCCGATTTTTGCCAATTTCCGGCGGTTGCTGTTGTACCTCTTAGCCTGGGGCCCGGTCTCGGCCGTCCTCATTTATTTGTTCGTTTCAATTGGCGGGATGACCTCGGGGCTCGCGGTCGCCCTCGCGATTCCGCTCTGTTTGTACTACGCATTTGTTTGCCTGTCGGCATGGTATTCATGTCGCGGCACTCGGCTCCAAAATTCGTCGGCTTGGCTGAAGCATTTCATCACTGCGGCGGGCGCGGGTCTTTCGTGGGTAATAGTCGCTAGACTCCTGGCAATAGCATTTTCTTCGACACACTACTTCCCTGGAGTACAAGAGCAGGTGAAGCGCGAGGTCCCGCTGCTGTGGGCAGCGGGAACCTTTTTGTATCTACTCTCGACCGCCGTGTTCTACATTCTGCTTTCCAGCCAGGCAGCACACGAAGCCGAAAAGGGAGTAGTGGAGGCGCAGGCACTCGCGCGTGAGTCGGAGTTGAAGGCCCTCAAGGCACAAGTGAATCCTCACTTCGTTTTTAATTGCCTTAACTCCATCAGCGCACTCACCGCAACCGACCCAGCCAAAGCGCGCGAGATGTGCATTCTTCTCGCGGAGTTCCTGCGCAAGGCACTCGGCTTGGGGGAAAAGCAACTCATCCCGCTTGAACAGGAGCTTGATCTCATTCACACCTACTTGTCAGTCGAGCAGATTCGATTTGGCACGCGGCTGAAGTTTGAGGAGGAAACCAACGCAGATACACACGCATGGATGCTCCCTCCGCTCCTTTTGCAACCACTCATTGAGAATGCGATCCGTCACGGTGTGGCGACTTTGACCGAAGGTGGCTGGGTGCGGCTGGAGATCAGCAATAAAAGCGCGGACCGATTGGCGATTCAGGTCAGGAACAATTTCGATGCTGACGCGCCGCGCAAGCGCGGAACAGGCATTGGACTAAAGAATGTACGCGGCCGTCTGGATACAACCTATGGACAGCGGGCGCTTCTTGACGTGCGAACCGAAGGTGAGTGTTTCCATGTGTCCCTTGAAGTGCCCTCCGACATGAAAGCTGCGCGGCAATCTGCATGAAACAGCACGAAGCAATTCGCGTCATTATCGTCGACGACGAAGACCTGGCTCGCCAGATCATTCGAGAAATGCTCCAGGCGCATCCAGAAATCGAAGTTGTCGGCGAGTGCTCCAACGGTTTCGATGCTGTCAAGGCAGTGGCAGAGATCAAGCCCGATCTGCTCTTCCTAGACATCCAAATGCCGAAACTCGACGGCTTCGAAGTCCTCGAACTGGTCGGTAACGACATCGCCGTGATCTTTGCAACCGCATACGATGAGCATGCGTTACGCGCATTCGAAGTCCATGCGGTCGATTATTTGCTCAAGCCATTTCGCGCTGATCGATTTAACGAGGCATTGGCACGGGCGAAAGAGCGCATCGGGAAGAAAATCCCTGTCAGCCCGGAGCAACTCTCAGCGACAGTGCGCGATCCGGGACAATACGCTGAGCGCATTGTGGTGAAAGACGGAACTCGCGTGCAAATCATTCCGGTGAGCAAGCTCGATTTTGCAGAAGCGCAGGATGACTATATTGCCTTGGCGTGTCAGGGCAAGAAATATCTAAAGCAGCAAACCATTTCGAGCCTTGAAACTGCGTTAGACCCGAAAAGCTTCGTACGTATTCATCGGTCGTGTCTCGTGAATCTCGAACGCGTCGGTCGAATCGAACCGTACGGCAAAGATTCGCACATTGTGATTTTGAACGACGGTACGCGTTTGCCGGCCAGCCGCGCTGGGCTGAAACGTTTGCAGGAATTTCTCGGCGGAAGTTAGCGAAAACTTGTTAGACCGCGGCCTGCAGCGGCTCAGAAGGCTTCTTCATTTCCTGCACCGACACCTTTGGAAGCGGTATGACTACTAACACGCGTGTGCCAGAACCGTTCGATTCGATTTGAATGTCGCCGTTAAACGGGCGCACCCTTTCGCGCATGCCTCGGATTCCGACGCCTGACGCGCCAGCTTGCAACTCCGCCAGTCTCTCTCTCGAAATGCCTTTGCCCTGGTCGCGAACCTCCACGGTGATTTGTCCTGTCTCGCGAACAATTCGTATATCAGCAGTCTTGCTTCCTGAGTGGCGGTGAATATTGGTCAGGCATTCCTGCACAAGACGGAACACCACCAGCTCCATCTCGCGTGAGAGTCTCTCGAAGTCATCCGAAATCATAAGAGAAAGCTTCAGACCGCTGCGCGCAGTCAGCCCTTCGATGTACCAGGTGAGCGCAGCTGCCAGCCCCGCTTCGTCAAGTAAGGGCGGATGCAGTAGATAAGACATTGTGCGTATTTCCTGGTGCAATTGCCGGACCAGCTGCTCGGCGTCGCCTACAGTGTGGCTCAATTCGGCGGTCTTTTTTTGCTGAGCTTGCTGGCCCACGATGGCCAAGGTCATTCCAAGCACCGTCAGAGTCTGGCCGGCGCTGTCATGCAATTCGCGTGCAATTCGACGGCGCTCCTCATCCTGCGCTTGCAACAGGCGCCGTGAGAGGTCACGGAGCAGTTCCGATTGCCGTAGAACATCAGAATTGCGTTGCACCAGTTCTGCGGTGCGGGCCTGTACCTCTATTTCGAGTGTTTCTGTGGCTTCTCGCAGTGCCCTTTCAGCCTGTTTTAAGGCCGAAATGTCACGCGCAACCTTTGATGCGCCTGTCACTCTCCCGGAGGAATCCTTAATCGGAGAAATGGTGACCGAAATGTCGATGTTTGTTCCATCCTTGCGCATCCGAACCGTTTCAAAGTGCTCGAGGCGCTCGCCCCGCCTTAATTTGCTGATAATCTCGGCTTCCTCATCGAGGCGATTGGGAGGAATAATGAGGGTTATGGACTTACCAATGGCCTCCTCGGCGGTATAGCCAAAGATCCTTTCGGCGCCTTTATTCCAAGTTGTAATCACACCATCGAGGTTCTTGCTAATAATGGCATCATCAGAAGAAGAAACGATAGCAGCGAGCAACTCTGCGTCTATACGCGACTTTTGCTCCGATTCCGAGGCCTGTTGCCGAATCTTCGCCAGCGCCAAGTGCGAACCTACACGAGCCAATAATTCACGAGCGGAGAATGGCTTTGCAAGGTAATCGTCCGCGCCTGCGCCCAGACCCTCCAGTCGGGACTCCTCTTCGACGCGTGCCGAAAGCAGAATCACGGGAACATTCTTGAGCGTCTCGTCAGCACGAATTGCCCGTAACAAACCGAAACCATCGAGCCGCGGCATCATTATGTCTGAAAGGATCAAGTCCGGCGGCTGTTCGCGCACCGACGCCAATGCCGACTCTCCGTCCGCGACCGCTGTTACCTCATATCGCTTGCTTAGAAGTTTGCGGACGTACTTTCTCATGTCGGCATTATCATCAGCCAGAAGAATGCGCGCGGATGGCGGCTGCGTTCCAGCCGACTCCGCGGCAGAGAGTGGCATGGAACGAAGCCCTGATGGAAGGTTGTCCGTGTCTGGCAGCCATCGGGCAGCCTCGTCAACGTAGACCTCTCCATGCAAACCTGTCGATGCCATTGTACGTTCGGCGCGAATACGATCTGCTGGTAAGTGATCTTTGCCAAATGGAATGCTAACGATGAATGCGCTGCCCTGGTTGATTCGACTCTCCACGCGCACGACACCGCCGTGAAGCTTGACTAACTCTTGCACCAGCGCCAGCCCGATACCGCTTCCTTCATAAGAACGGCCGCGTGCGTTTTTCACGCGATGAAAGCGCTCGAACAGGCGCGAAATCTCCTCTTCAGGAATGCCCGTACCCGTGTCGCGGACAGTCAGTTCCACATCTGAAGCCACGGCACGCAAAGAAACCGCGATCTCGCCTTCGAATGTGAATTTGAACGCGTTGGATAGGAGATTCAGAATGATCTTCTCCCACATTTCGCGGTCGACATAAACCTGTTCGGGAAGTTGCGGGCAATCAACCACCAGACGCATTCCTGCGCGCTCAATCGTTGAACGGAAAACGCCGGCAAGCTCAGCAGTTACTAAGGCGAGATCGACCGGTTCATATGAGGCCTGGATGCGGCCCGCCTCAATACGCGAAAAATCAAGTAGCGTATTAACGAGCTTCAGCAGACGCTGAGAGTTGCGGTGTGCGACGTCCAGCCGTTCGCGGTTGGAACTCGATAGTCCATCCGATTGGCTGAGCGCATCCTCAAGCGGGCCCATCATCAATGTCAAAGGGGTTCGGAATTCGTGGCTGACGTTGCTGAAAAAGAGCGTTTTCGCGCGGTCGATTTCCGCCAGCGCCTCGGCACGTTGTTTTTCCTGTTCGTATGCCAGCGCATTTGACAGCGTTGTCGTGATCGCACCGCTGACCTGCTCAAAATAATCCCTGTAGTCTTGATTGAATGGCAGCCGCGGGCTTACTCCGGCAATGAAGAACCCCAGCGGAGAGGATTGCCCTGGAACACGCAAAACATGAGCGACGGCCCGACTTGCTCCTTCTTCGTAAGGGCCACATGCAAACGCACCAAAGCGTGTCCGTATGTCGTCGATCTCGACGAGATCGTCACTTTCACGTATCCAATCGACCGGCCAACCGCTCTCTTCGCCAGAGTCAATACGAATTACGGCTTGCGTTGGGCTGAGTCCGGAATCAATACCAACGGACTCCAGCAAATGTGCATCTTTGCCGTCTTTGCTCAAGGAGTAGAGGAGAACGAATGGAAGATCAAGTTCATGCTTTGCCAGCGTTTTGCCGATTAGAGCGAATGCCGCTTCAAGGGAGCGGGCCTCGCTCGTATTCGCCGCCAGTTCCCGTAGCGCCCTGGTTCGGCGCTCGCTCAACATCTTTACAGTCGTTTCAGTCACCGGATGAAACAAGCCAACGACAACCCCGTTCTCATCACGGATCGGACTCAGAGAAAACGTGAAAAAAGTTTCTTCAAGATAACCGTTACGCGTTAAATACATCCGCTGATTTTCAAGGAATGAGGTTTCTCCGCGCCACCCGCGCTCGAAAGGCTCACCAATCGCCGGCCAGGCAGAGGCCCAACACTTGTCATAAGGCATGCCCATGCCTTCGGGGTGACGTTCCCCCACCAAGACGCGATAGCCATCGTTGTAAATCTGGTTGTAGCTTGAGCCCCAGACAATGTTGATGGGGAAATTCGATGACAGTGACAGGCTTATCGTGGTCCTTAAACTTTGTGGCCAGTTCTCCAGGGGACCGAGAGGGGTCGTGGACCAATCCATCGAACGGATGAGGTCGCCCATTTCACCGCCGCCATTTAGCCACGCAAGGGATGCTTCCGCTGACTTCCCGGCCTTGGTTCCACCAGCGCGATGTCCGTTACCGTTCGAACCCGTAACGATCGCTTTCGGAGTAAGTTCGTCGACTGCCTTCATCAATTGTTGCGAAAGTTTGGATTTTTCTATGAACCCTTTTGCGCCCGCTTCTTCAGCGGCCTTCCGCATCAGGCTGGCGTCATTCTGGCTGATAATGAGTATCTGTGCGTGGGGCGAGTCGTTGCGGATCAACCGAGCGGCTTCCAGTCCATTCATCTCTGGCATGGTCACGTCAAGCAGGATTACATCAGGCTTGAGTTCTTTCGCCTTTGCGACCGCCTCCCTGCCGTCTCCCGCTTCGCCGCATACACGCCAGTCAACGCGAGATTCGACCAGTGACCGCAAACTGCGCCTAAACAACTCATGGTCGTCAGCAATGAGGATCTGTATGGGATTCATAGCGGGGCCCCGCGGCGTTGTGCAGGGACAGTTGTGCCGTGATCGACAATTCCGGAAATGCTACAGATAAGGGGTGCGCTAATCGGTGTTCCCTCGATGAACCACTCTACATCAGCCGCTCCAGGCTCGCGCTGCAATAAGAATGCAATATTAAATACGCCGTTCGATATACAGTGTTTCCTGTATCGTCGCACGCGGTGCCGCCGAAAACTGTCTGGTATGGAACATTCTGGCCACGAAGCAGGAAGGTGTCGCAGCGCAACGTCCTCTGAGTGAGACTGCCCGTCGCGAGCAACTGTCATGCTATTCGTACGTTTCGGATAAGATTGGATTTTCTTCTATTCAGGAAATTGTTCACCAAGGGGGAAATTTGAACCGCATCGGCCTGCTGCTTTGCGCAGTTCTCATCACACCGAATTTAAATGCCCAGATCGACGACTCTACCCGCCAGTTGTCCCACGATATTTTCAAACAATTGATCGAAATCAATACCACAGATTCTGTAGGCAATGTGACGACTGCATCTGAAGCAATGGCGCAACGCTTTCGGGACGCAGGATTCTCAGACAGCGACATCTATA
This sequence comes from Terriglobales bacterium, assembly GCA_036557105.1. Lineage (GTDB taxonomy): Bacteria > Acidobacteriota > Terriglobia > Terriglobales > Acidobacteriaceae > Gp1-AA145. The sequence continues at coordinate 83 of DATBIE010000175.1, read as the reverse complement.
TCGGTGGGCCGAATGATCGCAAGAAGAACGTGGTTGTGCGGCTTCACGGGTCGGGCAAGCACAAACCAGTCTTGCTGATCGGA
>DATBIE010000174.1:0-10693 GCA_036557105.1 Terriglobales bacterium | reverse complement strand
CGGATGAAGCTTTCCGTCGGGAGATGCCAGACCTTCGATAGTAAGAACTTTTCTGCTGCGCACGGTGTGGGTCAATACCGAGCAGGCGTAGTGCGGCACGTCATCGATCAGCACAGTGCACGATCCGCACTCGGCGCGATCACAGCCCAACTTTGTACCGGTGAGCCCAAGTTTGTAGCGCAAGGTCCACGCCAGAGTTTCCTGTTTCATCACGTCAACGTGTCGCTGTTGGCCGTTCACATTCAATGTGATGAGGCGTTCGCCGACTCCTGCATACGCGCTCTGACCTGCAAGGCTCGATGCTCGGAATAAATATCCGGCCGAAGATACTGCTACGCCGCTGGTGATTACGCCTTTGATGAACGCGCGTCGCGAAACTCGCTTCGCGGCATGTTCGCTGGCGGTTGTAAGGGGTTCTTCTGACATGCCGATTACCTCGATTGAAGTTCGGGCGCAGAATATTTTGCGGTAGACCTCATTTTAACTCCGGCCAGAGGTCGAAATGCAATTTCTTCGCGAACATTCTCCGATTCGAACATCTGTTTCGCTGTGCGAATCACGCCTGATAAACTGTTGTGCCGCCGGTGACTGTTCGGACGATTTCAATGTCTTTGATCTTTGTCTTGTCCACTGTGTGGGGATCGTCAGAGAGAACGACGAAGTCCGCCAATTTACCCGGCGTGATCGATCCCTTGATCTGGTCTTCACGAGAGGCAAACGCGCCGTTAATCGTATTCACCGCTAGCGCTTCATCGACACCGATCCGCTGGTTCGCACCCCATGTCTCTCCGTTCCACCCGGTCCGCGTCACCATTGCCTGAATCGCCATCAACGGAGAAAACGGTCCGGGCGGAAAATCCGATCCCGCGGCAGCGGGAACTCCGGCGTCAAGAAATGAGCGGTATGCCATGCACCGCTTCATCAGCTCTTGCCCGTAAAAATGAAACTTGTCCGGATTGTAGTAAGCATAGGTGGAGAACACCGCTGGAACCACGCCCGCCGCTTTGATTCGGCGCAGCAAATCATCATTAATGAGAGTGCAGTGTGTGATCTTGGGTCGTGCATCAGGTCGCGGAAATACTTTCTGGGCGCGCTCGTACGCGGTCAAGACCATATCAATCGCAACATCTCCATTGGCGTGGCAGTTGACTTGTATTCCCGCGCGGTGTACGCGTTCTACCCAGGCATTCAGATCTTCCTGGGTCTCAGTGACATTTCCTTTGTACGGCGGATTCGTGCCGGCATAAGGAACGCTCAGCGCCATGGTGCGTTCGGAAAAAGATCCGTCTGCCGTGTGTTCGGAAGTTGCGCCCATCTTGATCCATTCGTCTCCGAAGCCGGTCGCAATTCCTCCACTGATCATCGCCTCCAATACCTTGCCGCTGGCCTCATAACTCACCCGGTGCAGCAGTTCGCCACGCGTGCGGATTTGCTGAAGGGCAAGCAGGTTTCCACTCTCGTGATGAACGCTTGTCAGCCCAGACCGCACGAACTGTTTCGAGATGTATGCTAGGCCTTCGCGGTCACGCTGCAACTTCTGTTCTTCAGTGAAGCTCGGCCGGCTGCCTACTTTCTCGAATACCCCTCGCGCGCGATCCGTGACGCGGCCATTCAATTCTCCATTCGCATCGCGGTCGAAAGTTCCACCCGCGGGATTCGGCGTGTCTTTGGTGATCTTTGCCAGCTCAAACGCCTTGCTGTTGTAAAAAGAAGTATGTCCGCCCCGATGATGTACACAAACTGGATGTTCCTTCGAAACCTGATCGAGATCGCCTACATTCAGTAGGCGGCCATCTTTGACCTTCGTGTCGTCATAGAAAAAACCTTCGACCCAATACCCGGGCGGTGTTGATCGCGCTTTGGTGCGAAGCTTTTGAACGATGCTGCTGATCGTGACAAATTCGACGGCATTCGGATTTCCGACGAGAACTTCATAAAGCAACATGTTCCCCGGCGCGTGATTGTGACAGTCAATGAATCCGGGCACGACCGTCATATGTTTCGCATCGAAAACCTGAGTCTTTTTGCCAGCCAACCCTTTGATTTCTGCACTGCTGCCGACGGCGACAAACCGGCTGTTTTTCACGGCGAACGCTTCGGCGCGAGGTTGGCGCGGATCGACGGTGTAAACCTTAGCGTTGGAAACAATGAGGTCGGCATCGCGAGGATTGAGGTCAATCAGTTGGTGTTCAGCAGAAGCTGCGGAGGCGAAAGGAATCCCAGCAACTCCCGCTACTGCTGTGCCCGCAAGACCCAGGAATTCCCGCCGATTGTGGCTCTTCTGCATCGTGCCACTCCTGATTCAGAGTTGGTTCCGCGATTCCTTTTGCCTATTTTTTACTCTTGAACTGAATGTTGCTGAGGTCTTCAGGCTTCGTCATCTCCGTTTTCCCCGCCGGGAATCCGTTGCGCTCGAGAATGTACGCGACGAGATCCAACGTTTCTTTTTCCTCGAGACTGCCGGGATCATTTACCGGCATGGTACTGAGAATTCGGCTGTAAAGCGCGCGCAGAGGCTTGCCGTTCCAATGCGAAATAAATTCGTCGCCCTTGAGAGCAGGTGATTCATTTACGCCCCCTTCAAGACTCTCAAGATGACAGGAACTACATTTTTCTCCATAGGTTTTTTTGCCTTCATCGGCTTGCGCTTGCGAGTAAACTCCGTCCTGTGTCGTCGCCTCCGGTCCCGCAGACTTGGCCAAAACCGCAACACTCACAAAACAGACCAGCAGACCCCATAGCTCCAGAGATTTCCATTTGCTCACGAGTCGCTCCGCAGACTAAGGCAAGGCCAATGCTACGAGTTCTGGTGCATCATGCTTGCTGCCGACGGCCACCACTATGTACTGCTTGCCTTGATACGTGTATGTCATCGGGCCGCCAGTTGTGCCTGATGGCAATTCCGTCTCCCAGATCACTTTTCCTGTGGCCTTGTCGTAGGCGCGAAACTTCTTTCCCCATGCATATGGCCCTTTTCCAGAGCCGATAATGGCATCGCTGCCTTCCCCCAAAAACAACAACGTCTTCGTGATCAGCGGAGCAGGCCGGCTCATCACACCGAGCATGGGAAGATTCAGCGGCTTGAGTTCCGGACTATTTCGCGGGCCGTCGCCATCGGCGGACATCCACGCGATTTCTCCGCGGTCCATGTTAATTGCCGTAATGCGGCCATACGGGGGCTTCGTGTATGGCATGTCATTCGGCATTTTTATCGTCGAATAGCCGCGGCCTTCGGGTTCGTTGTACGGCATGGTCGCCTTCGCGTCATTGGCCTTGATGATCTGAAATACTTCGGGCATCGTCATCGACACCGCATAATACATGTCTGTCTCTGGATCAAATGCGCCGGTATTCCAGTTCCCAGATCCCCAATCGCCAGGCGACATCAATAGTCCTTGCTTGCCATCGGGCGAATCGCTCTTCATTGTCGGCGGCGTATACAGTGGGCCAAGAACAAACGGCTTCACCGCGGCAAGCGCTTCCTTGTGTAATTCGGGAGTGAAGTTGATCAGATCGGCATCGCTCAATCCCTGTAGATCGAACGCGGGTGGCTTTGTGGGGAAGGGTTGTGTTGGTGAGGCATGCTCGCCGGGAATGGTCGATGGCGGTACCGGACGTTCCTTGATCGGCCACACCGGCTTGCCGTTGGTGCGGTCAAGAACGTACAGGAATGCATTCTTGTTTGCCTGCATCACGGCCTCAACATGTTTTCCGTCCACATTGATCTGACCAAGGACCGGCGGCCCGATATTGTCGTACTCCCAGAGATCGTGATGGATCATCTGGTAGTACCACTTCATTTTTCCGGTTTGCACATCTACGGCTACGAGGGTGTCAGAGTAGAGATTGTTACCCGGACGCCAGCCGCCATAGTAAGAGGAGGTCGGTGCGCTGAAAGGGAGGTAAACAAGGCCAAGCTTTTCATCTCCGCTGAGCGGACACCACGCAGAAAGGTTCCCCGCGGTCTTCGCCGAATCATTACCCCAGGTGTCGTAACCAGGCTCCCCCGGTTTGGGCACCGCATCAAAGGTCCAGAGCAGCTTTCCAGTGTGAACGTCATAGCCTCTGACATCGTCAGGAGACGATTCCTTCACAAACCCGCCATCTCCTGCTCCGTTGGCGGCACTGCTTCCCGCGACAACGACCACATCACCGACCACGATCGGCCCCGAGCTCCAGTGGAATCTTCCTGTAAAGGGTCCCGTCATTCTCAAATCTACTCGTCCCTTTTCGCCGAAGGCGGGATAGAGACTGCCATCCTTCGCGTTCACAGCGTAAAGATAATTTCCGCGCACCAACAACAGTCGAAGATCCGAGCCGCTGCGCCAGGAGTCGATACCGCGCATGCTCCGCCCGGACGCTTCCTTCATCGTCGGCTCAAAAGGCTGTTGCACCCAAATGGTTTTGCCGGTGGCAGGATTGAACGCCTCAAGCAATCCAACCGCATTTGGCGTATACGCGACTCCATCCACCATGATCGGCGTAGCGTTGTAATAGTGAGACGGGTTCAAATCGGGAAATTTCTGCTTGAGGGAAGGATCAACTCCGGGCCGGCGCCAGACGATTTGCAGGTTCTTGACGTTGTCGCGGGAGATCTGCGCCAAAGGCGAATATCGATTGAAACTCTTGTCACCGCCGTAGTAGGCCCACTCCCCGGGCTTCTCGGATTGAGCTGCGCTGGCCACGGTAAGAGCAATTGCGGGAGCAATCATTACGCACAACAGCAGAGAACGACGCATTCGTTCCTCCACCCGCCGAATTTTATTATCTGAATCTGATTGAGTGCTGATTTTGCTGCACAACCTTACAGTAAGGCTACAACGTTATAAGAATGGTCAAAAATATGTCAATGGAAAATGTGCTACCGAAGATCGGCCATGTTCGATGACAATCGCGGGCTTTGTTCGTCGAAATAATGCTTGACAACAGTTCGCCCTTGAAACTAACCTTCCTCGATTATAGTAAGGTTCATTCGGGTGCGTTTTCTGGTTCAGCGAGGTAATGGATTCGTGGCATCGAGGGGCCGATTCCGTGACCTGTGAATTTCCCATGCAATGTGTTGCGCCTGCCTTTAGCATGCGGACGTGCCGCAACCAATTTGCCGCGTTCGCTAGTGTCCTCTCCTTCCGTTCAAGAATTCTCGTCATTGAGGAGGCTCTGATAAGCCATGTCACGCCAAAGGAATGATGCTCATCTTTTATATATCGTGAAGGGCTGCGCTTTGGGTTTGTTCGTCGGTGTCCTTCTTTTTGGAACGTCAGCTTTTGCCCAGAATGCGACCGGGCGCGTCATCGGTACGGTAACCGATACGCAGGGCGCGGCAATCCCCGGGGCCAAAGTCGTTGTCACGAATACCGGCACTAACGTCATTTCCAATACTGTCACTGATGACCAGGGCTATTATCAGGTGCTCCAGCTTCCGGTCGGTTCTTACACGGTGACGGTAGAGCGTGAAGGGTTCGCCAAGGTTTTGACCGCAGCCAACTCTCTGGACATCAATCAATCGCTGCGAATCGATGTCCACTTGAAGCCCGGGTCGGTGGTTGAGACGGTGCAGGTCGATGCGCAAGCCGCACAAGTTGAAACTGTAAACGCAACCTTGGGCGCAACCGTGGCTGGCGCGCCGATTCAAGATCTCCCACTAAATGGTCGCAACACGCTGGATCTGGCGCTTACTCAGCCCGGTGTGGTCCCGATTGCCGATGACATCGGAACCTATGGAACAAGCAACGGCGGATCGAATGGCCTCGGTGGCATTAGCGTGGCTGGCGGTCGTGGAGATTCGGTTACGTATCTGCTCGATGGCGGCTTGAACAATCGCACAACCAGTAACCAAGTCGTATTCAATCCAAATCCTGAAGCGGTCGAAGAATTCAAGCTCCTCGAAAACAACTACACAGCTGAGTATGGTCGAAATGGGGGCGGCACCGTCACTGAGGTCATCAAGTCAGGAACCAACTCCATTCATGGCAGCCTGTTCGACTACTTGCGAAACGATGCTTTGAATGCAAACGACTATTTCGACATCGCCCAGGGCAATCCGCGTCCCATCCTGAAGCGTAACCAATTCGGGGGAACCGTCGGTGGCCCAATCACGATTCCGAAACTCGTCGACGGGAAGGATCGTTTCTTTTTCTTCTTTGGGTACCAGGGGCAGCGGCAAACGGCAACGGTGAACCCCTCTGGTTTCGTAACAACATTCACTCCGGCGGAATTAAACGGGGACTTTTCTAATTTCAACGGAGCTGGACCAGATCCGGGCGTACAGTGTTTCCTTACGGGGACACTCGGCACGAATATTGATGGCACGCCTTGCTCTGGACCTGCTCATACCTACTATCAGTCCAATCCCGCTTTGGCGGCCAATGCCATTATCGATCCAACGAAGATCGATCCAGTTTCGCAGAAGTACATTGCTGCTGGTTTGATTCCGACCTCCCCAGATGGACAAGTATTTCCTGAGGCTGCGGAAAAAGATAACGTCAATCAGTATCTCGGCAAATTCGACTTCAATGCCACTCGCAACGATCACATCTCTCTAACACTGGGCTACAACAAAGAGCCAGTTTTTGATCCTTTTTTTGGCGCGAACGTGACCGGGTTTAGCGCGAACAACACGACTTGGGACGACTTCGGGAATATCGGATATGTAAAGACGATCTCTCCCACGGTTCTGAACGAACTCCACGTGACCGCGCAACGCTGGTATCAGACCGCATTCCCGGCGTCTCATCCGCCAAATTTGGCGGCGCTGGGAATTCAAGTGCAATCAGACGATCCCTTCGGCCCCGCCTCGCTTTCTTTCGCCACCGGTATGAACATCGGCTTCGATCCCAATGTCCACTGGAAGGCGGACAACAATTACGCGCTTTCGGACGCGCTAAGTTGGAACCGTGGCCGCCACAACATGAAATTCGGCGGGCGCTTCGGCATCATGCAGGAGAACACCGTCTATGCCTACCAGACCAATGGCATCTTCTACTTCGATGGTCCAGACGGCATCGCCTCCGGTAACGATCTCGCAGATTTTCTGTTCGGCGCTCCGGATGAATTTGACGAATTCTCTAAAGCTCCCAGCAACGAGCATCAGCGGCAGTACTCGATCTTTGCCCAGGATGAATGGAAAGTAACCTCACGCCTAACCTTGACCTATGGCGTTCGTTACGAATACACAACACCCGAGACCGATACTCGCGGATTCAGCTTTAGCCTTGTTCCGGGCGCGCAGTCGGTGAAATTCCCGAACGCTCCGCTCGGCTTCCTCGTTCCCGGCGACCCCGGTGCGCCTCGCGGCTGGTACTTCCCCGATAAGAACGATGTTGCGCCCAGACTCGGCTTTGCCTGGGATCCAAAGGGAAATGGGAAAACGAGTGTGCGCGGGGGTGTCGGCGTCTTCTTCGATACGCTTAACGGATGGATGTCAGACTGGGCGACCGACGAGCCACCATGGGCCGGCGGCGCTGCTGTCCTGCCGGATCCAACATTGACCCCTAGTCCGCTTCCGACGAACGGCCCGGGAACGATCATGTCTCATCCTTACGAGGCCTCAGGCCCCACCGCAGTTGATCCTTTCCCATCTAAGATTCCGCCTCCGTCAAATATCAACTTTCTCGATGCGGGATTCTTGCCAATGGGACCGAGCAATAACTTCGTCGATATTCACCTAAGGACTCCGTACATCTATCAGTACAACCTGAGTGTGCAACGCCAGATCAGTAACGGCCTCATGGCTGAGCTCGGTTATGCCGGAAGCTCATCGCATGGCCTGCTTACTTGGATCGACCAAGACCCATTTGATCCATTTTCAGGGGGTAATTTCCCGCAACGCATTTTTAACAAGCCTTTTAATCTGCAACCCGGCGATGATCCTGTGTTCGGACAGGCCCCGACCTTTGCTGGTCTCGATAATGCAAACTACAATGGCATGCTCGCCAGTCTTACCAAGCGCGAGACCGCGGTTCCAATTTTCGGAAACGTGTTTTTCACGTTGGCGTATACCTGGTCGCACAACATGGACAATGGTTCGGGTTTCAACTCCCGCATCACGTCGATTCCGTACTACAACCGCCATCAGTTTTATGGGAACTCGGACTTCGACGTCCGCAATCGTTTTACCTTCAGTGGAGGGTGGGAGTTGCCGTTTGCGAATGCGTGGGCGAGTGGCCCGAAACGGCTGACCACAGGCTGGAGCCTGTACCCCATCTTCTTTGTCCAGTCGGGAATTCCGCTAGACTTTACCGGGGGCACGCGCACACGCTCCACTGATCCTGGTCCGTCCGGCGCCGGTGATGGGGGTCTGGTGAGAGCAGACCAGGTGGTTAGTTCCGTCAAGACACTCGATCCACATAGCGGTTTCTGGTTCGACCCGAATTCTTTCCAGCAGGATCCTTGCATTGGCGCCGACACTTGTCCGATTGGATTTTACGGAACGTATAGAAGGAATTCGCTCCGTGGCCCGAGCCGCGCAAATCTCGACCTTGCTCTTGAGAAATCAACTCCACTGATTGGAGAAAAGACCAAGCTCCTTTTCCGGCTGGAGGCGTTCAACATCTTCAATCATGCGGAGTTCCGTCCGCCATCTGCAATCTCGATCTTTGACGGGAATTTCGGGCAAATCGACCAAACCTATGACCCAAGAATCCTGCAGCTGGCTTTAAAGCTCACGTTCTGAAGGGGTCATCAGTTACGCTGAAGATCAAAACCAATCCGGCGCCCGCGAGGGCGCCGGCACTTGTTAGTACGCCAGTAGAATTTTTCTTTACAAATGAGGCGAAATGGGTAAAAGGCGGGATAACGAGGCGAGGATCGGCCGCCAACCAACGCGTCGTGATTTCCTGAACGGTTGCGCGGTTGCCGTAGGAGCTTCATTGACTCCGGCGAGTCCCGGTTGGTTCGAAGTCGGAGTTCCTGGCAGTCTTCCCGAAACCGATCCGGCTTACTATCCTCCTGCGAAAAGCGGAATGCGTGGCAGTCACGACGGTTCCTGGGAAGTCGCACATGCGATGCGAGATGGAAGATCCTGGACGGACGCTGTGCCGGACAAAGAATCTTACGATCTGATCGTCGTCGGGGGCGGCATCAGCGGGCTCTCATCTGCCCACTTCTTCAAGAAATCTTCCGGAACGGAATCGCGAGTTCTTGTTCTCGACAATCACGACGATTTTGGCGGCCACGCCAAGCGCAACGAATTTACAACAGGGAATCGCCTGCTGCTGGGCTATGGCGGCACACAATCGTTAGAAGCGCCCCACCACTACAGCAAAGTCGCATTTGGCCTTTTACAGGAGTTGGGAATCGACGTGGACCGATTCCACAAATACTTCGACCAGAACCTCTACAAGTCCATGCATTTAAAACGAGCGACATTCTTCGACAAAGAAACTTTCGGTGATGACGTTCTTTTGCCCGGCTTCGGCGGGCATTATCTCGGCCTTGAATACCCGCCAGAGATTCTGGCGAAAATACCCATTGCTGCTCCTGCCCGCCAGGACTTGGCTCGTTTGCAGACTACGAAGGTGGACTACTTCGCCGGCATTACCCCCGAAGAAAAAAAGCGCAAACTGATCAAGACCAGCTACAAGGACTTTCTACTTCAGTACGTAAAAGTCCATCCCGATGTCGTCAAGATTTTTCAATCTGCGCCTCATGGCCTGTACGGCGTTGGCATCGACGCTGTGTCGTGCTGGGACTGTCGTGGAATGGGCTACCCGGGCTTCGAAGGAATGCAACTCGAGCATAACGAGGAGACTCCGGAAGACGCAGAGCCTTACATCTTCCATTTTCCAGATGGGAACGCTTCGGTTGCGCGGCTGCTTGTCCGGTCACTAATTCCTGCGGCCGTGCCTGGCAGCACCATGGAAGATGTTGTCACCTCCCGAGTCAACTATCATCGCCTGGATGAGATTGGCTCGCCTGTGCGCATTCGGCTCAACAGCACAGCGGTGCAGGTGAAACACGTTGGAGATCGCCAAAGCGCAACGGAAGTGGAAGTGACCTATGTTCGCGGAGGCAAGGCGCATAAAATCCGTGCTTCGAATTGTGTCCTCGCCTGCTACAACATGGTCATACCTTACTTATGTCCCGAGATGTCTGAAGAACAAAAGCAGGCGCTGCACTACGGAGTAAAGATTCCGCTGGTTTACACCAATGTGCAGATCAGGAACTGGGAGTCATTTCAGAAACTCGGTCTCAGTTCGATTTACTCCCCCGGTGGATATTTCAGCACTGTGTCGCTCGACTTCCCCGTTTCGATGGGGGACTACCATTTCCCGAGTTCTCCAGGCGAATCATGCTTGCTGCACTTACTGCGGACGCCGTGCAAGCCGGGATTACCGTGCAAAGACCAGTATCGGGCCGGTCGATGGGAGCTGCTGGCAACGCCCTTTGAAACATTCGAACGCAATATACATGACCAACTCGGGCGCATGCTCGGCGGTGGAGGGTTCGATCCTGCGAAAGATATTGAAGCCATCACAGTGAATCGCTGGCCCCACGGATACTCATACGAATACAATCCACTATTCGAACCGCTTGACCGCCCCGACTCCGAACGGCCTTGTGTCATAGGCAGGCAGCCTTTCGGACGAATTCACATCGCCAACTCGGACGCCGACGGCCACGCGTACACAAATATCGCAATCGACCAGGGCCATCGTGCTGTGCAAGAGATAGTGGCTGCCAAGGCACAAGCAGC
>DATBIE010000173.1:0-5567 GCA_036557105.1 Terriglobales bacterium | reverse complement strand
CGCCACTATTCCCAACAAGACCGCCGCGCCGAGAAACGTCGCCGGATCATATGTCTTCAGCCCGAACAACAACGCCTGCGCCGCTCTTCCCGCCGCCAGCGAAAGCATGACCCCCGCTAAGCACCCGGCAATCAGCAGCATCGACGTCTCTCCCAGGAACATTTTCAGAATCGTTCCGCGGTTCGCGCCGAGTGCCATGCGAATACCCACCTCATTTGTCCGCTGGGCCACCACGTATGCAATCACGCCGTACAATCCGATTGCCGCAAGCAGAATCGCCAACACTCCGAAAAAGCTCGAGAGCCACGCCATCAAGCGCTCTTTCATCAGGGAATCCTTAAGCATCGTGTCAAACACCTCGAAGGTTGCCACGATGTCCGGACTTACCTCGGTCACTGTGCTCTTTACTACCGGTAGCAGCGTCTGCGATGGCAGATTGGAGCGGATCAAGACTTGTGCGAATGCATTCGGCCGCGGGTCCTGCGCTGCGGGCAAATAAATCGTAGGTTTCGGCTCCTCCCGCAGATCGCTGTAGCTCGAGTCCTTTACCATTCCTACGATTTCGAATTGCATCTCGGGAATGTGCGGTGCCGGCTCTTTCGTAAAATGCCGTCCCACGGGGTTCGATCCCTTCAGCACTACCCGCGCAAACGATTCGTTCACAATCGCTACGTTCGGTGCTCCTGCTACGTCGCTCGCCGAAAAATTGCGGCCAGCCAGCAAACGAATCCGCATGGTTTGAAAAAATCCCGGCCCCACCATGCTGAAAAAATTCTCGGTACCGTGTGCCCTGTCCGATCCTTCCATCCAGATGGTGTTCGACCACCCGCTACCGCTCAGCGGAACGATGTTGGTTTCTGCCGCTGCTTCCACACCGGGAATCTGCCCCAGCCTTTGCACCAGGTCACGCTTGAAGGCCGTCCGCCGCTCCACCGGCAAATTCAAGCGCGACAAATCCAGATACGAAATCAACACGCCCCGTGTGTTGATTCCGGTTTTCGCCGTGCTCAAGTTAACAAAGCTGTGCGTAAACAGCAGCGCTTGAATCAGGAGGGTGAGCGAAAATGCGATCTCTGTGACCATCAGCAAGCGCCGCAGCGTGAATCGCCCATGTCCCGAAGTCGTGGTGTGCCCTGATGCCTTCAATGCCGCGCCCGGCGCAACTCCGAGTCCGCGCAGGGCCGGAGCGGCACTGAAGAGGATGCACGTCGCCACGGCGATCCCGGCGGTGAAGAACAATGTCCGCCAATCCATGTGCAGCGGCAGAAAGATCGGATCGCTCTTCGGCGCCAGAAATCCCACCATGATTCGTTCTAATAACGTCGCCAGAAATGCTCCAAGCAGAGCGCCCGCCGTCGATAACAAAAAACTCTCCGCGAGCATCTGGCTCAGCAATCGCCGGCGCGAGGCGCCTAGCGCTGCCCGCACCATCTGTTCTCGCTCCCGTCCGCTCGCTCGTGCCAACATCAAGTTTGCGAGGTTCGCGCACGCAATTAGAAGCACTAAGCCCGTAATCGCCAGCAGCATCCACAACGAATTCGAATAGCTTTCTCGGAGAAAGGAGATTCCGCCACTGGCGGGCCGCGCCAGCAGTTTGAATTTCAAATACTTTGCAACACTCTCTTTCGGATACTCCGGACGCAGCGAGGCCTCGAAAATTCCCGGCGAAATGGCTGTCAACTCCGCGCTTGCTTTTTGGACCGTCCATCCGGGCTTCAAACGGCCCATCACAATGAGCCACCAGTTCACGCCTGAGTTCAAGCGAGAGTTTTCGCGGCCGTTAATCGCATCCTCCGAACAAATCGGCACCGCCACATTGAACTGCCTGCCAACTTCCAGTCCCGTGAAACTCGCCGGAGTGACTCCAATGATTTCGTACCGCTGGTGCTCCAGCGTTATCAACTTGCCGATGGTTCGCGGATTTCCCCCGTATTCGCTCTGCCAGAACGCGTAGCTCAGCACCACTGCCGGTTTGCACCCGCGCTGGTCGTCCGCATCCGTGAAAAGCCTTCCCGTCGCAGGAAGAATCCCGAGCCCATTAAAAAAATTCCCGCTGACTTCAAGCCCGGGTACGAATCTTGCTTCACTTCCTTCGCCGAGGTTGAACGAACCTGGACTCCACGCAAACACGCTCGAAAACGCTTGCTGCCTCCGCCGAATCTCTTCCCAGATCGGGGTGGTAACCACCGGATGCCACGACTCCCTACTGCCTCGCGCGTTTTCCATGCTTGCCGGGTCAATTTCCGCGATTTCTTCTGGACTACTTACCGGCAGCGACCGCATCGTCACTGCATCCAGCATTTGAAAGATTGCTGTATTCGCGCCTATTCCGAGTGCCAGCGTGATCACCGCTACCGCAGTGAATGCCGGACTCTTGCGCAACTGCCGCAGTGCATAGCGTACGTCTTGGAATAGTCCAATCATTCTTCTCTCACTCGTACCGCAGCGCCACCATGGGATCGACTTTGGCCGCACGACGGGCAGGTACATAACTGGCGACCAGAGCTGCCGTGAACAGCACAATTGAGACCGCGCTAAATGCCCAAAGATCAATCGTGCCGACGCCATACAGCGTGCTTGTCATAGTGCGGCCGACAAGGCAGGCGCCGACCAACCCCAAAGCCAATCCAACCGCGGTTAAGACGGCTGCTTCCCGCAAAATGAGCTTCAGAATCTGGTTGTAGCCAGCTCCCAGCGCGACTCGTAGTCCGATCTCCCGTGTACGCTGTACGACTACAAATGTCATCACGCTATAAATTCCAATTGCCGCCAGCAGCAGAGCGACCACGGCGAAACTTCCGTAAAGCAGTGCGCTGAAGCGATCTGCAGAACGAGTATTGGCCACGACCTCTTCCATGGTTGCTACATTCGCAAGCGGCAGAGCGGGATCGACGGAGTTGATCGCAGCTGCGATGGTTCTTCGCATGGCATCGGGATCTTCCGTTGTACGTACCGCCATTTGGGTCTGTGGCCAGGGACTTTGCCAGAAGGGAACAATCACCTCGGTACTGTTGTCGTCGCGCAGCACGCGCGTCTTCACATTGTGGAAGACGCCGACGATCTGCCATTCCACCGTCGGCCCAACGCCAGTCATGCCGGGAATCAATTGATCAATCTGCACACGCTGTTTCAGCGGGTCTAGACCTTGCAAATAGCGTCTGGCAAAGTTTTCGTTCACTACTGCGACGCGTACTCCGCCCGCCACGTCCTGGTCGTTCAGGGTGCGTCCTTGCACCATGTGAATCCCATAAGTTTGGAAATAACCGGGTGTCACCATCTTGAAAGGCGTATCTGGCCGCATAGAACGCGAAACCGGTGGCTGTCCCGCGATGGTGAAGCCCATGCCAAATCCGGATCCTTGCAGTGGCATCCCGGTGCCAGCTTCAGCGCTAACAATGCCCGGAGTGGATTCCAGCTTTTCCAAAACGTGGTGATAAAACGCGACGATCTTTTCTGGTTGGGTAAATCCGTCTATTGGTAACGGAAGAGCGAAGGTTAAAATGTGATCGGTCCGAATTCCCAGATCAACTTGAGTAAGTTTCCAGAAACTTCGAATCGCCAGGCCCGCTCCAGCTAAGAGGGTTAAAGCTAGGGCAAATTCCATGACTACCAAAGCCTGTCTCAGGCGTTGTCTTCCCACTCCAGTTCCAGCGCGCCCACCTTCCTTTAGAGCGTCGATTGGGTCGGTCCTGGAAGCCTCCCATGCCGGGACAGAGCCGAATAGTGCCGCGCAGAGCATCGTTGCTGCCAGTGTGAAGAACAGAACCGGCAAGCTCAAGCTCACGTCCGCTTCGGTCGGCAACGTGAATGGAGGCATTGTCATCATCACTACTTTCAAAAGTAACTCGCTCAGTCCGATTCCCAGGACAGCTGCAATCACAGCCAATAGCAAACTTTCCGTAAGAAATTGGCCGAATATTCGTCCCCGGGCGGCGCCCAGGGATGTTCGCACTGCTACTTCCTTCTGCCGCGTAGTTCCTTTGGCCAAGAGCAAGTTGGCCACATTCACGCACGCAATCAGCAATACGAAACCGACCGCTCCCATCAGCAGCCACAGAGTTTTTTGCGTATCTTGCGGAAGAAAATCATTTTTTAGAGGCTCGACACTTGCGTCCCAGTTTTTATTTGACGTTGGGAGTTCCCGGGCAAGGCGTGAGGTCACCAGATCCATATCAGCCTGGGCGTTTGCCAATGAAATGCCGGGCTTCATTCGTCCCCATACCAGCAGCCAATGAAAATCGTGATTGATTTGCTCTGGCTTGAAGGCCAACGGTACTGCTAGTTCCACCTGTCCTCGATCCATTGGACCTGGTGCCAGCACTCCGACGACGGTATAAGGCTCGCTGTCGATGCGAAGCTGTTGTCCAATGATGTTGCGATTGGCACCCAATCGTTCCCACAGACGATGAGTGAGGATCACAACATGCTCTTTCCCAAGTTCGCCTTCCTCGGGAAGGAAATCTCTTCCCAATAGAAAGTTCAACCCCATCATCTTGTAGAATCCCGGTGTAAGCCTGTCACCGTTGACTTGTTCCGGTTCCTGCGCTGTAGCCAGATTGAATGAGGCGCCGCTCGATGCATAGAGTTCCTGAAATGCCGTGCTACGACGTTTCCACTCGACGAAGTCCCCTGCCGAAACTACATTTCGGTCACCACCGATCTTCGACCACACGACAACGAGTTGGTCAGGCTTCGGATATGGCAAGGGCGCAAGCAAAGTGGCGTACAGCACGCTGTAGATTGCAGTCATCGCGCCGATTCCCAACGCGAGAGTGAGCGCCGCAGCAGCAGTGAAGCCGGGACTGTTTCGCAGTTGACGCATCGCGTAGCGCGCGGATTGCATTACTTTGCTCATAGAATTGCCTCACTCATACCGCAGCGCCACCATCGGGTCCACCTTTGCAGCGCGACGCGCGGGAATGTAGCAAGCCATTAGCGCAACGAGCGCCAGCACCGCCGATACAGCAATAAACGTCAGCGGATCAGTGCTGGAAATCATGAACAATTGGCTCGCCATCATTCTGGTCAAAGCGAAAGCGCCTGCGATCCCGATCGCGACGCCGATCAATATCAAACGCGCGCCCTGACCCAGAATGAGTCGCAGTACGTGGGACCTTTGTGCACCCAGCGCCATGCGCAGGCCTATTTCGTGCGTCCGTTGCCCGACCACGTAGGAAATGACTCCGTAAATTCCTACGCTGGCCAAGACCATCGCCAACGCCGCAAATCCGCCAAGCAGAATCATTGAGAAGCGCTGAGTCGCGAGTGAGCGAGCAACAACCTGGTCCATGGTTTCTTCGCCATAGATCACCTGCTCACTGCTCATCTGCTGACTCACGCGGCGGATGTCAGCGAAGAGCGCCGATGGATTGCTCGCCGACCGGACTACGAAGACCGTAGAGCCTGTGCTCTTGATGTAGTCGTCCGGCATTTGCATTGCGGGAATGTAGATTTCTGCTCGTAACGATTGCGTATCATCGCTATCCAAGCCCCATTGCTTGACGTGTGCGGTTTCGCCGACAATTTCTGCCAATTGATCCCGTCCTTTTAAATGGATCCGTTTGCCG
>DATBIE010000172.1:0-6831 GCA_036557105.1 Terriglobales bacterium | reverse complement strand
CGCATAGTTGCCAATGATGGAGTGCAAAACACCATCCGGACTTTGGACTCCAATGTCGCCCAGGGTCGGTGCGACGGTTGGTCCGCCGGCGTCCGGCTGGACTCTTGTTCTTCCAAACGTGATGCCGTGGTTGTTGACCACGATCGGCTGAATTGTAGGCGAGAAACCGTGAGCAGGCGTTGTCTGCGGCTGCACTTCAGGCGCATAACTTGGTATCGGCACGAAAAGAGGATGCAGAACAGGAGGCAACGAACCCAGGTGCAGCAATGGATACGCGAGGGCCGCCGCAACAAGCATCGCCTGCGCGGTGAACGATGCCAGAGCGGTCCACCGACGCGCTGGCGTTTCTGCAGCAAGAGCGAAGTCGGAAAACATAACGTTTTCTCCAGCAGTGCGCTTGAGAATTTCGAGATTGCGCTGCTGGAATCAAAGACACCAGGACACGCTAGTTCTCCTTAGCCCTTGCAAAAAAGAAAGACCGCGATTTCTCGCGGTCTTTTGGAACTTGAGTGACTGATACGGTGTCAGTGTCTCGGCGTCGTAGAGGGCGTAGAAGGCTTAGCGCCAGAGGTCCCGGTTGATCTTGGCGTGGTGCCGATCCCGCTTGCCGGTTTCGCTGTGCTGGCCGGCTTTGGCGGCGGCGCTACGCCGGATTGGGTGTTGTACTCGTCGACAATATTCTTCGTAATATCGACCGGCGCGGAGTAGATCACAGGACCTTGCGGCCAGGGATTCGAGGTGTCCACTAACATGCCGATGCTATTTTGCTGGGCATATTTCAAAATGAGTGGCGCCATCTTCTGCAGAATGCGTTGGCCGATTTCGTTCTGCTGGCCCTGGAAGTCCTCACGCGCATCCTGGGCCTCGCGGTCCAGCGACTTCTGTTTCGTGTCGATCTCACGTTGCAAGTCAGCCTTGGCTGTATCGTTCAAGCTGGCGCTTTGAGTATTGAGCTTCTTCTTCAGCGCCTCAAGTTCGTCATTCTTTGTCTTCAGCTCGTCGCTCTTCGGCTGAAACTTTTTCTGCAACTCGTTCATGTCGCGCTGACCTTCGTTGCTGGCGAAAATCGCGCCTTCGATGTTGATGGCAGCCAGCTTCGATCCAGTCGGGTTGGTAATTGCTGCCGGCGGATCACTGGCCGCGCCGGGCGCTGCGGGCAGAGCTGCCGAGTTCGTTGCGCCACCAGCCTGGGCCAGCGCCATTGCCGAGGTCAAAACGACGCCGGCGGTTAGAGAACTTACAAACTTGAGTTTCATGGGATTGCTTTGACTCCTTAGAGATACCACCAATTTTCGAACTTGTTTTTGTAATATCTGGGCTTTCAATGGAGATAATGCAAACGTGCCAACGCCACACCCGCGCGTCTCCATGCGCATCACAGGCAGGCCGGTCTTCTGATTTTCAGCTCGGATATTCGGCTCGCATCCAGGTTGCGGGCAGTAACCGCATGACCGGCCACTCTGGTGTGGATGCCCCATTATAGAAATAGCCCCTCCACAGCGTCAAACTAGAACGTAGTACCGACAGTAAAGCGGAACGTCTTTCGCGGCTCGCGCAACTGGTAGCGAGTGGCGAAGGTGTTTCGTGCCTGCTGGAAGGTAAATTCCCCAGCATCGGTGTTGGGGAACATGCTTCGCAGGACCGGCGTTGGAGAGCGCGCCAGTTCGTCCAAACGCACCGGATTATAGGCCCAGTAAATTCTGAACGGCGCATTCACGACCGGCAGGAACACCTGCAACTCAAGTCCGGTGGACGCCCGCGGCTGCCAATTCGAGCTGCCAAGCGGCGTCAACTCCCGGCTGAAAGGAAACTGTTGAGTGCCAACACAAGCAAATGTGATCGGGTCTTCCGCAGGACAGCCAAACCGTGTCTGATTCAAGGTGTCAAGTTGCGAATTGTTGATCCGTAGCTGTGATTTGCGCAAGATGGGTTCAAAACCAAAGTCAAAGAAAGGCGCAATCGCCACCGGCCCAGCAATGGTAACGCGGTATTCCGCGTTCCCGAGCAACTCTAAGTCACCGCCGGGGAAAGTAATCTGCTCGAAAGGAATGGTGACGGTATATGGACCACGCGCGGGGTTATTGGGGTCCTTAGGAACAACCGTGCCGTCCGGATTTCGCAATGTAATGCTCGTGGCAGTCGGAATGTACGCGACCGGCGAGACCGAGCGAATGTCAAAGCCGCGAAGGTCGTTCTCTCCGCCCATGTAGAAGCGCTGAAATGGCGGTGCAACAAGCCCACCGTATCCGGTCATGAAAGACGCCAGGGCATGCAAGCCGATAGCATTACGTTTCTTGTTTACGGGAATAAAATGCTTCCACTCCGCAATCGGTCTGATACTGCGCACCGTCCCGCCCAATCCCGAAACCTCACCTCCGAGGAAATAGTAGGTGCCTGAATGTGGATACAGGCCGGCGTCGAGACCATTCTTCGTATAGCTCAGCAACAATTTGCTCGTAATAATCCCATTCAGGGCGTTCGGCCCGCTCAAGCCGCTGAAGTCCAGGAAATTGAAGAGCTGTTTCGAGGCCGTGGATAGAGCAACGATCGACGAGACATCGAACGAATATGTGAGGCCGATTGTCTTAAATGACCGGCGCAGCGGATGCGAGACGCTGAACGTAAATCCCTGGCTCGATTGCGTGTAGTCCTGCAAGCTCTGCAACTGGGCTTGCGAGAGGGCCAATGCCTGCCCAGCAAATAGTGCGGTCTGGCGCGCCTCATCGAACCGCAGCTTCTGGCCGTAGACAGTGAAACCAACAGTGATCGGCCGGTCGAGGAAGTACGGTTCTGTGAAGCCAAACATGACATTCCGCTGTAACGTGCCGATGTTCGCCTGTACCGTGAGCGTTTCGCCAAGGCCCAGGAAATTGTTTGTGCTGTAACTGAGGCCAATAAACGATCCCGCAAGGCCGCTGACGCCGCCGGACAGCCCGATCTGGTTCTTTCCTCTTTCTTTGACCTTCAACGTCAGGTCCACCAGGCCATCTTTTTCATCCAGGTGGCGTTCGGTAACGTTGGGATCGTCGGGCTTCAGCTGCTCAAAGAACGAGAGCTGATTCAAGCGCTGCAGACTTAGTTTCCACATGCGCTCGTTATATACCTGGCCCTCTTCGAGCAGAAGTTCGCGCCGAATCACTTTGTCGCGCGTGGTGGTGTTCCCTTCAAACTCAATGCGGCGAACCGAGAACTGCTTGCCTTCATCAACGTCGATGTCGAAATACACAAGCTTTTTGTCTTCATCAATGCGCGGGACAGGAACCGAAGTGAAGTTGATATAGCCTTGCGTACCATAGGCGTTCTTTAAATTCTCAAGCCCTTTGGCGATCTTCTCGCGATTAAAAACGTCGCCGTCTTTAATCGCGAATTGAGCGCGCAACGCCTCGGTATTCGAGATAGCCTTGTTACCGCTGAAGGTGATTCCACCCAGCTTGTAACGTTCACCTTCATCAATCGGCACAGTTATGTCCATCGACTTTCCCGGGCCTGGGAAAATCAGGGGGATATGGAAGTTTTTGTGCCCGGTGTCGCGAATTTGCGTCTTCACGTCACCAACGCTGCCTTTGAAATAGCCGCGGTTTTGTAACGCCTCGCGGACGAGTTCCATGTCGTCCTCAAGTTTGGTGGCGTCGTAAGTCTTGGCAAACAGGTTCTCGAGGAATATGGAATGCGGAATGCCGATAGGTTTCAGGAAATGCATCGCCTCCCGGAGTTCTCGGCTCTTCACATGCTTATTTCCGACGAAAGTAATCCGGCCCACCTTGACCTTGGGACCTTCGCGCACAACAAAGGTCACGCCAACCGCCGCCGGCGGTATGGGTCTGATTTCTGTCCGAACAGTTGCGAATTGATGGCCGTGTTCCGCTTCCAGGCCTTTGATTACGACTTCCGCCTTCTTCACCCTTGTGGGATCGTATTGCGACTCGGGCGACAGCGACACCTTCGCCTGCTTAAAGCGGTCGAGGATGTCGCTTTTCGAGATCGCATTGATTCCGAGATAGTTGATCTCTCGAATACGCGGCTTTTCTTTAACGTAAACGTGGAGGACCCAGCCTTTAGGCGTGGCCTCGCGCTCAAAGCGAATGTCCTCGAAGTATCCGGTGTTCCACAGTGAATTGAAGTCGCGTTCGATCGAATTCTGATCGTAAACATCGCCCGGACGGGTAAAAATGTGTGCCTTTACGGTTTCGGCGGGGATGCTGCGGTTTCCGTGTACCTCGATGCCAACAACGACATCCGGCTGCTGCTGGCCGACGACGAGCGGAGTAGCGGCAAACAGGAGGGCCAAGAGCCAAATTGTGGCGGTGGTGATGTTCACGGAAATCTTACGGATTGAAAGACATACACGGTCGAATGAGGCTTGTTCCGGAGCCCGGCAGCCGTTCCTTCCCAAACTTGCAGGGCTCTCCTGATGAATGCGAAGAATCGGCACTTACCTCAAATCAATGGAGTTAATGGAAAATCGCAATTATACGGTAGAGCTGTGGATAGCGTCCAAGATCAGCCGATCATGCCCTCATTATTGGCCGACGGAATTGCGGTCAGGCCTTCGGCTTCTCCTGAAAAAGCTCCACTTCAACCAAGACGGAATAAAACGTGGCAGAGTTGCCCATGTCGGAGAGTTTTTCCGAGGTCAGGACGTTGATGTTCTGATTGCCGGGTGTAAGTTTTGCCCAATTTAATTTGGCGGAGACTACTCCGGGTGAAACTCTTCCATCCACGCGGGCTTTGAGCGGGATTTCTCCACGACTGTTGAATACGCGAACTGGATCGCCGTCCCGGATGCCGCGGCGTTCTGCATCGGGCTTGCTGATTTCGAGTAGGCCAAGTTCTTCCATCGGCTGAACACTCGGCACATTAGAGAACGTGGAGTTCAGAAAATTGTCGGCTTTGCGGGCGAGGAGTTCCAGCGGAAAGGACTTTGCGGCTGCACTATGCCGCGATTCGTCCGGGGGAACGAACGCCGCGACAGGATCGAGCCCCTTCTGTTTCAGCTGCTCGCTATAAAACTCAGCTTTGCCGCTTGCTGTACGGAAATTGCCTTCGGCCCAGGGAAGAAATGGCTTTGCAGGACTCGAGGTGCTATTTCCAAAATTCAACCGCACATGGCCCTCTTTCTCGAGCCGCTCGCGAGTGAGCTCTTTGAGCCACGGGTTCGGCGAATTGAGAGCCTGGTCGATCATGTCATCGATCGATTCGCGGAAGCACTCGTCCTCAAAGCCCATGCGCAAAGCGAGCGAGCGGAACATCTCCACGTTCGAACGGCACTCGCCAAGCGGCTCGATGGCCTGGTTCGACATTTGTAGATAATAGTGCCCGTATGCGCCCTGTAATTCTTTGTGCTCGAAAAATGTCGTGGCGGGCAGGACGATGTCCGCGTAGTCGGTCGTGTCGGTGAAGAATTGCTCGTGTACAACCGTAAACAGATCGGGACGCAGCAGGCCACGAACCACCTCGTTATGGTTCGGGCATACGGCCGCCGGATTCGAGTTGTAAACAAACAAGGCCTTTACCGGCGGATCGTTCACGTCGTTGAGCTGCTTGCCGAGTTCGACCATGTTCATCGTGCGGGCGGGCCGGCCGAGCGACTTCTGCATCAGATCAGTTCTTTCAAGCGCAGCATCATTCAACTTGTAAGCGCCACTGGTCGAGAGCTGAAGTCCTCCGCCGACTTCTTTCCATGAGCCTATGACGAGCGGCAACATCGAAATCGCACGCGCCGCCATGCCCCCGTTTTGTGAGCGCTGCACGCCATAGTTCAGCCGAATGATGGATGGCCTGACGGTCGCATATTCGTGCGCGAGCTTCTGAATGTCACCGGTTGAAATTCCTGTCCATTGCGCTACTTTCTCCGGCGGGTACTCTTGAACTTTCTCGCGAAGCTGCTCAAATCCCACGGTGTAGCGGGCCAGGTAGTCGGCATCGTGCAGGCTCTCATTGATGATGATGTGCATCATCCCGAGCGCGAGAGCTACATCGGTTCCCGGATTGATGGGCAAATGCCAGTCGGCACACGCTGCGGTGCGCGTGCGATAAGGATCGATGACGACGAACTTCGCGCCGTTCCGCCGCGCTTCCTCTATGAAAGGCCAGAGATGCACGTTGTTGCCGTGAATGTTGGCGGCCCAGGCAATGATGTATTTTGACTGGCGGAACTGCTCCGGTTCGGTGCCCATGTTTACGCCATAGACTGACTTCACGCCGGCAGCACCGGCCTCCGCGCAAATATTGCGGTGCAGTTGCGTCGCGCCGAGGCGATAGAAGAATCGACGGTCCATGGAGGCATTACCGAGCTTGCCGAGGGTGCCGCCGTATGAGTACGGAAGAATGGCCTCGCTGCCAAACTCTGCTGCAATGCTCTTCAGCCGCGAAGCGATTTCATTGAGCGCTTCGTCCCAGGTGATGCGTTGAAAATTCTTAGAAGATTGTGGGGAGACGGGCGTCCCCGCCCGTCGATCTGTTCCGGTGGGGCCCTTCGGCCCGACTAGCCGCATCGGATACAAAACACGCTCCGGTGAATACACGCGGTCGAGGTATTTCGAAACTTTGGCGCACAGAAATCCGCGCGTGAACGGGTGCGAAGGGTCACCCTGAATCTTCGTCGCCCGTCCATCCTCAACTGTGATCAACACTCCGCACGCGTCCGGACAATCGTGCGGGCACGCGGCATGCACCACCTGCTTCATTAGCTCTGATTATATGGCGTCCGCCTCCGTCGACTAGAAAGATCTGGTGCATTCAAGGGAATCGCACGGACCGCGTGCTCGCCCAGATACAATGAATCATGGCTTCTTTGCCTGAATCGGACCCGATTCGCGAGCTCCTGCTTCG
>DATBIE010000171.1:0-16970 GCA_036557105.1 Terriglobales bacterium | reverse complement strand
GCGGGCAAGTTCGAGAACGGCGTCATTCTCCTCGCGGGTCCGCATGCCGTTTACTTCTAACGCGTGAATTGCCCAGCCGTAGCGCGAGAGTAGTTCTTCGACTGGAATCGCCGGTGCTCCAGGCTTCCACGCGACAAGCGGGTGGTTCAAGGTGACCAGGCAGCCGCTGGCCGCGAGCGTTTCAAACAATTCGTCGTAGCGTCCGCCGCGCGCGGCCGCTTGAATCTGAGCGTGTGTTGCTTCGACTTCATTCTCCGGCAGGTGGCACACTCCGAGGTGAAACAGGTGCCCTTCGAACCAGAGTGACAGCTCCTCGCTGATTGCGGCGCGTCCGTTCAGATCGGGGCGATTGCGCAGCAAGGCGACGTTCCCGGCAAATTCGTCGTGATCGGTGATCGCGAAATGCACGCCACCGAAGCCCCACTTGCCTGCCATCGCTGCTTCCATTTCATACACGTCTTCTGGCGTATACGGCGGGTTAAACGTTATGTCTCCGTAATTCAGATTCGAAACGCCGCCAAGTCCAAACGACCGTTGCACAATCCCGCTCAGAGGCCGCATGAACGCCTTCTTCACCACGTGGTTTAATGCCGCCAGTTTTTCCACAGAATGGCAGGAGTGGTTGTGCAGCGAAACCGCATAGCCGTACTCGCGGGCTGGGTGCGGACACTCGCGGTAGGTATAGTTCTCAATTTTCCAGGCAGGCAAACGTCGCATTGCGTTCCCGAAGGGAATGTGCAAGTGTAATTTCGCCGGTGGTACCCCGCAAGAACAAGTTGTTGCAAAAGAATGCGATCTGATAATCTTCGACGTTAATCTTCGACGTTCGAGCAGGCGACGGGGGACGCCTGCCTGCGGCTCAACACGGAGGCTTAAGGCGAGTGCACAAGCCGATTAAATACCTCGAAAAGGCGATGTCAATCGCCGCGAACGGGACGTGGCGAATATTTTGTTGGAGCAACAATCTCTTTCCAGAAAATCCATCTTTTACCCCCAAGTGGTCGGACAAACCGCTGCTGAAATCCCGTGAAAAATCGAAGCCGCCTCTGGGTTGGCCGCGGCAAACCGATTCGTTGTGTCCGCGCTGCGTGCCGGAGATCCGCAAACAGATTGTCGACGGCAAGCAGGATTATCACGTTCTGATAAACGGAAAGCCCGGTGAAATTAAGGCACAGATCATCGAGCGCGACGGCAAAATTTTGATGGTGAAGGATTGCCCCATCCACGGACATTTCGAAGATGTCCTTTCCATTGATCCGCATTTCTTTCGGCACCTGGAGGAGGTATTTCCAGGCCGCGATATCCGGGCCCACAACGACGAAAAATTGCATAACCACGGCGCGAGCACCATCAAGCATGGGCGCGGTTCGGTTCTCACCATCGACCTTACCAACCGCTGCAACATGATGTGCGATCCGTGCTTCATGGATGCGAACCAGGTCGGGTTTGTGCACGAGCTTACCTGGGAAGAGATCAAGACGCTGCTCGACAATGCGGTTTCCATCAAGCCGCGTCGCCAGATGTCGGTGCAGTTCTCCGGTGGCGAGCCGACACTCTCGCCGTATTTTCTTGATGCGATTCGTTACGCCCGTCAACTCGGCTATGACAGCGTGCAGGCGGCAACCAACGGCATTGAGTTTGCTAAAAGTCCCGAATTCGCAGCCCAGGCTGCGGACGCGGGATTGCGCTACGCTTATCTCCAGTTCGATGGCATCGGCAACGCGGCGAATTCGCATCGCAACGTAGGGAACCTGTTTGACCTGAAGCTACGCGCCATTGAGAACCTGCACTCAAGCGGTGTGGAAATTGTGCTTGTGACCACTGTGGTCAATGGAATCAACAATGAACAAGTCGGTCGCGTAGTGCAGTTCGCTCTCGACAACCCGGAGAAAATCGCTTTTGTGTCGTTCCAGCCGGTATCTTTCACCGGACGCGACGAAGCCATCACCGACGAACGCCGCAAAGCGCAACGCTACACACTCTCGCACCTGGCCCACGATGTGAAAACACAATTGGGCATCGGCGAGCCTGTGCGGGACTGGTATCCGTTATCGTTTCTGAGCACTTTCTCCGACTGGGCGGACCTTGTTCACGGGCCCGACGCCGCCTGGGGCAACGTCGCGTGTAGTTGTCATCCGAACTGCGGGGTGGGTATGGCGATTATGGTCGATAAAAAGACGCGGGAGGCGGTTCCGGTGACTGCGTTCCTGAATGCCGACCAGTTCGCCAAGGACGTTACGCGGATCAACGATTGGGCCCGCAGTCGATGGATCTCGGTCGCGGGAATGGTCCTGGCGGTAGTTCGCAACTACGATGCGCTTCATGCGCCCAAGCACTTTCGCGCGATCGACATGCTGAAGAAGCTTGACAAGGGGCTGACTGCAACGGGACACGACTACGGTGATGTCTCCGGCAAGAGGACAATGGCAGACATTCTCCGCCGCCGTCGCGACCGCTGGAACTTGCTGTTTGTGGCCGGCATGTGGTTCCAGGATTTATTCAATTACGATTTTCGCAGGACGGAGCAGTGCATCATTCCTTATGCCACGCAAGAGGGGGAGATCTCGTTTTGTGCGTACAACACGGGAATGGGCTGGCGGCAGATTGTCGAGAAGATGCATATGACCGCCACTCTGACCAAGTGGTACGAGGAGCACGGCCGACACGAAATTTTTGCCGGCGGCAAGAAAGTGAAGCTCAGCAGTACGGAGCATCACCTGGTGTTGAACGACGAGATTGTCACCAACGAGTGCCAGCATGACCTCGAAGAACTCGGTATCGCGAAGAACGCTCGCCAGGAGAGGCTGCGGGCCCGAGCCGAGCGGCTCAAGCAGGATGAAGAGAATGTGCGCATGGCTAAGCTCTACCGTCAGGTCGCGCTGAAAGAACAACCTGTTCAAGACTTAGTTCAGATCGCGTTGGGCTCTACAATGAGGTCCACCGACAGTGACAGGGAAATCGTCGAGAACAGCGGAGACTAAGAAGGCAGCTTCAGTATTGGACATGATTCCGCGAATGCGATTGCTTGGCGCTCTGCTTGCGTTCCTCGTTTTTCCAGGAGTTCTAGTCGGCCAGCCGGACGATCTTCTGAGCAGGATTTGGGACGGAGCGCTGCAAGCGAAGAAAAAATATACGAGCATGTGCGGGACCATCACCGAGACCCGCACCTCTAACCTGATGGCGAAACCCCTGGTGCTTCACGGCAAGTTTTGCGCCGAGGGCATGAATCGATTCGCGCTCGACTACTTCGAACCGTCCAGCCTGCGTATTCGCGTGAACGATAACTATGTGAATGTTACCTCCGGCCACACGACCGAAGTTAGGGACATTGGGAAGAGCATCCACCGGGCAGAGTCGTATTTCGGAGGCGAGAACTCCCTCGGAAACGTGAAGAAGAATTTCAATGTCACAGTGCAGGAAGACAGCCGCGATTACCAGCTGAAACTGGTTCCCCGGTCGAATACCTTTCGCGACCTGCTGAATTACCTGATCATCAAGCTCGACAAACGGGATTTCCTGCTTCGTTCGCTCGAGGTGGACGGCAAGAGTGGCGTAAACAGCGTGTTCGCCATCAACGTCAACTCGATGAATCCGAAAATCCCGGCAGATATGTTTGAGGTATACAAACCACGGTGAGCAATTTCAGGTGAGCATTCTTGGGTGAACAAGCCAAGGTGATGGAGCGAAGTGAGATCGAGGCGCTGATCCCTCATCGCCCTCCGTTTCTGTGGATCGATCGGGTGGAAGAGCTGGAGCCGGGAGTTCGTTGTGTTGCGGTGAAGTTTGTAGATCCGGCGAGCCCGATTTTTTCCGGCCATTTTCCTGCCAAGCCCATTCTTCCGGGAGTTCTTCTGATTGAGGCGGTGGCCCAGACCGCCGGAGTAATGTTGGGATCTGCCACCATGCAGGCGGGTGACAAGAGCCTGGGAACGATGGCACTGCTCGCCGCCGTAAATCGCTTCAAGTTTCTCAAACCCGTTACACCCGGGCAGGAACTGCGGGTCGAAACCAAGAAGCTGACGGAGGCTGGGCAACTGGTGTGCATCACAGGAACGGTTTGTGTAGGCGGAGAGACCGTCGCGAACGGTGAGCTGACGGTGGTTGCAGGTTAATGGGCGGGAGCGCAGCATGATGGCCCGTAGCATGCGCCTGATCGGTCGCCTGGTAGTCGGGCATCCAGGACTAGTTACAGGGCTGAGCGTGGTCGTCACCCTGTTGCTCTATGCGAACATCCACAACCTGCGAACCGGGACCGACCTTGCCGATTTGTTTGGGAATCGCGACCCACAATGGCGTGCCGCGAGCCAGATCGGTAAAGAACTTGGCTATGGCAATCAACTCTTCGTTTTAATTGAGGCGCCTTCAACGGCGCCGGTGACCGAGGCACCGGCAGGAGGGCCCGACCTTACGAGCCAGATGGAAGAAATGGCCGATCGTCTCGTCGCGGACATGCAGTCCAGCGGCCTGTTCGTCGATGCCCGATGTGGCTTACAGAGTGAGGAACTGCTCAAGATGGTGCGGTTCTTTACCTGGCACTTTCCATCTTTCGTTCGACCCACACAAGTAGACGATCTAAAGCAGCGGCTGGATCCGAAGCAGATTCATCAAAACGTTCGCCGGGCTGCGACCGAACTGGTCAGTCCATTCTCTTCATTGGGAACCAATTACTTTGTTGCCGATCCGCTTGGCCTGATGCAGGTAATAGCAGGTAATGGCCGGGGGCTCTCCGAATTTGCCAATTTCGATCTCAACTGGGGATCTGGGAATCGGTTCTTCAGTAAAGATCATAAGGCGCTGCTTATTGTCGCCGAGCCGCGAGAGTCGGCCATGGATTACAACTTCGCCGAGCAAGTAATGCGCTGGACTCGCGAACACATCCGGTCGATGACCGCAGATCCCGACCTGCGGGCTTCCGGAGTGCAAGCCACGGCAGCGGGGGCGTACGTTTATGCGGAGCAGGAACACCGGCTTATCGAAACAAATATTCGCCGAATTTCCCTCATTTCGATTATCGGTAATTTGCTGTTGTGCCTGGTGATCTATCCAAGGATTCCGCTTCTGCTGTTGTCGCTGCTTCCCGCCAGCCTCGGCATTTTATGGACTACAGGCATTGCAGGTTTTTATCCCGGAGAAGTGAATCTGATTAGCCTGTCTTTTATCGCGATCCTGGCAGGACTCGGAGACGACCAGATCGTACATTTCTTCAACCGCGTGCCGCAGCAATGGGCAAAGGGCGGGACGCTGAACGATGCGGTCTTGCGAACATTTGAAACCACAGGGCTTAGCGTCTTCCTCTGCATAGTAACTGCGGCCACCGCAACGGCGTCACTGGCCAATGCAAAATTCAAGGGACTCGCAGAGTTCGGGTTCATCCTGACGGTTGGAATGTTCATGATGATGCTCCACACCCTGCTGACGGTTCCAGCGCTGCTGCAGTTATGGTGGCGAATCCGGAAGCCCCGCGCGCCGCAGACGATTACCTTCCGGTTGCTTCCCCTGATGGCGCGAAAATCCGTTGATTTTGTGGGACGGCACACCCGTCTTGTCTTGGGCTTGGGCATAGGAATATTCCTGCTGTCATTAGTATTTCTGCCGACCATCAAATTCGAAAAGCATTTTGAGATCGCAGGCAACAATAACCCAGCCGTGGCCGCCCAGAACCTGCTTTCCGAAAGGTTCCACATTGAAGGGAGCCCGCACGTAATGTTGATAGCCGGCGGCGAACAGGAAGTGCTGAACAGAGCGGAAGAATTGACTGCCAGGCTGGAGGACTATCAGCATCGTGGTGTCATCAAGTCTATTTTTTCGCCGACATTTCTGCTTCCGTCAGTTCGAACCCAAATTGAACGATCGAAGTTGCTGGCCGGGGTCGATTATGCGGGCGCGGCCCGCGCTCTCGAGGATGCGCTTCGCGAAAATGGTTTTCGAACCGGGCCAATCCAGCCTTTTATCGATCGCCTGCGACAGTTCGGCAATAATCGAGGGCTAGCGAAGGATCCGATCACGCTTAAAACAGCGGCCAATTCACTGCCCCCGGGACTGCTCAACAACAGCATTCGCAAGACTGCGGATGCAAGCTACGTCGCCGCAATCGCCTTTTACGGGGCGAATCCCGATGCGATCGAGTTAATTCCGCAAAGTGTTATGCAGTCCTGGCGTAGTCAAATCGGGGAGTTCACGGAGTTTTCCTTCGATGAGATGAACCGCGACCTGCAGAGGCAGGTGCTTCACGACAGCAGGAAGGCATTGTTGTGGACGGTGGGCGGGATTGTGTTGATTGTCTATCTTTGTTTTCGCAACATGCGCGTGTCGCTCATAGCACTGATCCCAATCGTATTCGGGGTGGTTGCAACGTTTGGCCTATTGCTGCTGATGAGACATCGCTTCAGTTTCATCTCGATTACGGCGATTCCGCTCATCATCGGAATCGGCATCGACAATGGCATCCATCTGGTAAGGCGCTATCTTGAAAGCAACAGTAACGAAATCCTGGAGGTCGCGAAGGCTTCGGGCGCAGCACTGATTCAATCCAACTTGACCACGATGGTCGGATTCGGGGCGTTGATGACGTCCAGCTTCGCGCCACTCGTGGAGATGGGTCTCGTGACTTCGTTAGGAGTTGCACTAGCGCTGGCCGGTGGCTTGTTGTTGATTCCCGCCGTCATTCTGGTAGGCGAGCGACGCCGCACCGTCGGCGGCGTTCCGAGCGTGACTCAATGAGGGATTGAGTTCGAACGAAGTTTTACAAGGATGTGGTATCCATCAAGTTTACAATTCTGAGTTGCCGGACTTATTTTTGATGAAATCGTCTCTTCGCTCGGCAACCCTGGTTTTGTTCCCCTCGATGCGTGGCTTTTACCGACGGAAAACTTGCAGGACTCTGGCGCCGACCTTGTTGTTTTCGATCTTTCTGTTGTTTCCATTCAGGGCGCAGGCCGGATTGCCGCGGCTCGCGATCTCTATTCCCACAGATCAGAGCCTTGGGGCTGGATTGGCGGCCGCAGAGCGGTGCGAGGTGCCGGGCAAGGTGATCGTGCTGCCACCACTCTTTTTCGATTTTGGGGGTAGCGAACCCCCGGCCAACCTGCCCGAAGTACAAGCCGTGGAGAACGCGCCGGAACGATCGGAAATTTGGCTGAACGTCGTGGTAAGAGCCAATACCATTGCGCCCCAGGAATCGGAGCAGGACATTACTGACCATGTGAGCGCATTCGTAAAGTCGCTGCCTCTTTCGGCGGCGGCGCTGCGTGGGCTTATCGTGGAAGTTAAAGAACCGCAGATAATTTCCGATCTGTTCGAGTTCGGGTTGGTACGCCTCGCCATAGCCATCAGAGCAAACAATCCCGGCTTGCAGTTGGCATTTGTTTTTCAGCCGGGGTTCGTGGATCGCCACACCAATCTCGTAAAAAGGTTGGCAAACTATTCCGATCTGCTGGGAACCACCTATGCCGTAGGTTGGGGCCAAGAGATGGCGCGGATTGCCAAATACGCTATGAACAAGCCGATCATTCTCAAGTTGGGTCCCGGAGCCTCAGCGACAGCTTCGCCGTTTTTGGAGGCGATGCTCGCTGCCGGCGAGCCTTCGATCGGAATTGTCTGGTCGGAACCACCGGATGCCAAGGCGGCTGCGGCCTTGTGTACGGCGAGCAGCTTCCTGGGTCATTCCATTACCGCCAACATGTTCGCGGCGGATTCCGCAGCCTCTCCGTTCAATGTTGCGGTGGATGGAGTAAAGAACAATGAGGGCCACTGGTTCGTCGGTGGACCCTCGGATGTGGTGATTGTGTCGCGGGTCAATGCCAACTCGAATTCACCGAAGACGGTCAGGTTGTCGAGCGATAAGTCAGGCCCATTCGAAATCAAATGGTACGACCCGGCAACTGGTGTTCAACTCGCGGCAGGCGAACTGAAAACGACTGAGAAGGGTTTCGCGCAAGTCTGCGAATGCACCAGCGAATACGCGCTGATAGCAATCCACCGGCAGAGTGACGCCGATCAGACCCTGTATAACACCGTGGAAGTCAAAAGCGGAGTTGAACTAAGTGTCGAGGAAATCATCGCTCGCTGGCAAGAGTACCGCGAGGCGCAAAAACAAAGGCTGGATAACTATACGGCCTCGGTGTTCATGAGCTTGCACTTTGAAGCCACCACTCTGGAGCCGGGTTTCGACTTTTCGATGCAGCTCAAGCAATTCGTCAGCCGGACCGGACCGACGGAACTGGCGCAAAAAGAGTTCTATATCAACGGAGTGAAGTTCGGGAAAAATCACGAGTTTCCGTTGCCGGAAATTGAGCCGCAAAAAGTGATGGCCCAGCCCCTGGAATTGAAACTCACTGAGCGTTATGACTACAAGTTGCTGGGAACGGAACGAGTAAATGGAATTCTCTGTTACGTGGTGGGAGTCGAACCAAAATCCGGCAAGGAAGCGCTTTACAGCGGGAAGATCTGGATTGATGGTACAACTTTTCGACAAGTGAAGGAGTATCTCACCGAGCGCGGCGTTAACAGCAACGTGCTGGTAAATGTGGAGACACAGAATTACGAACTGGTTCGAGACGACAAAGGAAATGAATTCAATTTGCTGCGGTCACTTTCCGCGCAACAGTTGCTGAACGCTGCGGGAAGAGATTTTGTTTTGCAACGGACGGTGCAGTTTTCGGACTACGTCATCAACAGCGCAACCTTTAGTGCCGCTCTGGAGGCTGAGCATAGTTCTCGCGACCCGATGTTTCGAGATACCGACCATGGGCTGCGTTCGCTGCGAGTGAAAAACGGCGAGCGAGCTGTGGTAGACCAGAACGCGAAGCGCATCAAGTCAGTGGTTGCCGGCGCAATGTATGGAGGCACGTTCAACTTCCCTATCCCCTTCCTCGGAACCAGTACGGTGAATTTTGATTTCCATCACACTGGGGCGCAGCTCTCGACATTTTTCGCCGGGCCTATCCTGATTTCCGATCTCTCGAAGCAGTTCCGTCCCAAGTTCCGCCTTGCGCTGGATCTGGCCCTCTCGGGATTGCCCAGCCAGAATCGCATCTACGGCAACAACACGGAATTACTACAAGGAGAAGTCTGGACATGGGAGCAAACTGTCGGCGTGCGCGTTTCGTGGCAAGCCGCTACTCATTTGAGCGTAACTGCCTCAAACTATTTCGCGTATGACAATTTTCTGCGGACCTACCAGGCGGTCGAGCAATACCAAATGCCGCGCAACGGCTTGAATATACTTCCGGGGGTTGAAATCAAATACAGCCGCCACGGTTATGTGTTCGATGCGCAGGCCACGCGAGGCGCGCGAATCGGCTGGAGACCGTTCGGATGCGTGTCGCTGGTGCAAACTGCACCGGGGTGTGGGTCGCTATCAGCCAATCCACCTCCCGAAAGTGCGCTACTAATTCAACCGCCGCAAAGTGCCTTCACGCTCTACAGCGCCGATCTAAATAAGGACTACTACATCCACAAGTTCACCAAAGCCGGATGGGACGTTTCTTACTGGGGCGGCAATCAACTGGATCGCTTTTCGCGGTACTTCCCATCTTTTCTCACGTCGCCGCGTCTTCACGGCATTCCTCCCGGTACGGATTCTTTTGACGCCATTGCCATGGCGAACGTGCATTACGGTTTTAACGTGATGGATTTGGTGAAGGTCGAGGGGATGTATGCGTATGCGCGGGCTCGCAATCTGGATGAATCGCCTAGATTCCGAAAATTCGACGGCCTCGAACTTAATTTGAATACCCCTGCTCCATTCGGCACGCTGCTGCAGGGCACAGTTTCATACGCGCTGGATGGGAACATTCCCCGGTACAACTCACGTTGGGCCGTGTACATGCTGCTGTTCAAGCCGTTGCGCTAAATTCGAGATTGACTGAAGCAGATTTGACATAAGCAAAATATGACTGAAACACGCGTGGATCGCACCGCCGAGCAAAGGGTCGCGTTAGTAACCGGAGCCTCGGGGACCATCGGCGCTGCGATCGCGAAAGAATTGGGAAGGGCAGGATTCCGCGTAGCCGTACATTATCGTCACGGAAAAGAATCCGCCGACTCAGTGGTTGCGCGTATCGTAGCCGCCGGCGGAAGTGCCTCGGCTGTGGAGGGCGATCTCTCTCAGGAAGAGAGTGTCGTGGCCATGTTCGAGCAGATTGAACAGCAACTCGGCACGGTGAACTACCTGGTGAACAACACGGGAATGAATCGGGATGGGTTGCTGGCCTTCATGTCGAACGAACAGTGGGATGAGGTGATCAACGGAAATTTGCGCAGCACGTATCTGTGTTCGCGATTGGCACTGCCGGGCATGATGCGCCTGGGCGGCGGAGCCATTTGCAACATCGTGTCACCCGCAGGAATACGCGGGCAGGCCGGCCAGTGCAACTACTCGGCAGCCAAAGGCGGCATTATCGCTTTCACCAAGGCGCTTTCTCGCGAGGTGGGTCGATTCAATATCCGGGTCAACGCCGTTTGCCCCGGCGTGATTCCAAGCCCGATGTCCGCGAAATATATTGAGAAAGAGGAGAAGCGACTGCTTTCGGAAATCCCGCTGGGGCGTTTGGGCAAGCCCGAAGAGGCGGCTCCGATCGTAGCGTTTCTCGGGTCTGAGCAGGCGAGTTACATTAGCGGCCAGGTGATCGCCGTGGATGGAGGGCTGCTGTAATTCTGCGGTTTGTACAAGGGAGTGAATCCCTCAAACAACCCTTCCACAAAGCCTTCCGGACATGTTCGTACTGATTTCTCTGCAGATCGTTGTGGTATTCTGATTCCCTGAACAACCAGCATGGCGAGCATTAAGGAGCAACTTAAGCCCATCATCCTGAAGAGCCTGCGGATCACAGACCTGACCCCTGCGGATCTGCGCGACGATCAGCCGCTTCTTGGCGGCGAGCTGGAAATCGACTCCATCGACGTCCTTCAACTCGTTCTGGAGATTGAGAGGCATTTTAAAATCAAGCTGGTGCAGGGAAACTTCAATCAGAAAGACCTCGAAAGCATCAACTCCCTGGCGTCGGTAATCGAATCGAAAGTGGCGGAAGCAACGCCCTGATTTCGGGAATGCGTGGAGTGTTTCCGCTTATCCTCACCAAACAAGAAGTTTCCAAATACAATAGCGCGTCCTTCAACATGGGCGACAACCTAATGGCAGGCGGAATGTGACGCGCTGGTACGAGCATCGTTTTCATAACACAACGGCGCTACGGATGATATTCGTTATCATGCCCAGGCTGCCACGGTTCCTCCATCCTCCGGTTGCGACGCTCGCGGCACTCATTTTCTTCCTTGTTTTGAAGCGGGAACGAAGCGCAGTAACCGGGAATCTGCGCCGGGTTTCAGGCAAAAGTGGAATCGCGTTGCGGTGGAAAGTTTATCGGGTTTTCTATTCATTCTGTGACCTGATGGTCTCGTACTGTTTCGTACCCCAGGCCACACACTCGCAATTGCTCGACATGCTGGTGGACTCCGACGGCGGCACGGCCAGGATCAACCAATGCCTGGCCAAGGGCAACGGGCTTATTTTGTGGACTGCGCATGTGGGAAATTGGGAATTCGCATCGCGACTACTGTCAATGTATGGACGAGTTAACGTGGCGCGAGTGGTCGAGGACAATCCAGCGGAGATCACGCTGCGGAATTTGATGTCCAGCGACCGCGTCAAAACCGTGGACCTCAAACAGGGAATTCCGGCTACGTTAGAACTTTTGCAGGCTTTGCGTCGCAACGAGATCGTGGCGATGCAGGGCGACCGCGTTTACCAGCGCCACACTTTTGAGATGCCTTTCTTTTCGCGACCCACCAGCTTTCCCGTTGGGCCTTTCATGCTTTCGCAGGTTTCGGGCGCGCCGGTACTGCCCGCCTTTGTGATTCGCCGAGGGTGGCTGCGCTACCAAGTCCTGATGGGAGATACGATCGCAGCAGTTCCACCACAGGGCAAATGCGGGGGTGAGGACGCCAGCTTGTATGGGGCTATGTGCGAAGCCGTCAGGTTTTTGGAAGCAGCCCTGGTGACGCATCACGATCAGTGGATGAATTTTTTTGATTTCTGGCCAGGTACCTGTCGGGACTGATCCCCGGAATCCACTGGTACGAGTGAAGGGATATCACTTTTATTTCCGGGGGCAAAACGTCAGGGGCGCATTTTCAGGAGTTAGATGGCGGAGAGAGTGGGATTCGAATGCGGTCGTGTTTGGAATTGCATGGACTTACTAGGACATAAGCGCAAGAAGTTGCTGATGGGGCCGGGGGGAACGCGTGATGTTCCTTAATTGTTCCCTCAAAATTGTCGGCTCCGGACCAAAATCACACGCGGACGGATTGGCCGCCGACATTTTTCGACCCGTCAGAACAGATTTTGCGTGCGGCCCCATCATTCGATGGTCACTGCACTGTCGATATAGTTGCCTTCGGACAAAAAATCTAGTTGACACTGATGCTTCGAACTTATTCTCCGTCAGGAATTTGTTTGTAACCCCTCATTTCCGCGATAGCGGTCGAAAATGTTGCCAGACCTTCACGTAGGGTTGCCGCAATTGCAGGATCGGATGAGAGCGACCGAGCATCAATGCTCTTCCCCAGAAGCGGCACGACCCGCCCGGCATCACGAACCACGCGACCTGACATCGTTTTCACGACCTCAATCAGTGAATCCTGTGCGAAAGTGCCACGCTCGGAGGCATTTAAAAGCATGACGGGCTTTCCCGGAAATTCATTGCCTCCGACCAGCCAGTCGAGGGCATTCTTCAGCGCTCCGGGCAAGCCGTGCGCGTATTCGGGAGTGGAGAAAATGATCGCTGAGGAGGATGCAACCTGCTGACGAAACTCCCGAACCACGACCGGTAGATCTCCCTCGAGTTCGGGGTTGAAGTACGGAAGGGATCCGAGCTGCTCCCAGACCTTCACTTCAACGGACGGCGGCGCAACCAGCGCTGCAGCCCGCAACAATGCCGTGTTAGTCGATGCGGGACGCAGGCTACCGGAAATTCCAAGAATTCTAATACGCGGACCACTATTGATCGGCTTTTCACCTCGCGCGAGATCGATTTCGCGACTCATCGAAGCCTCGGTGTCGATCCCATCATTTGCCTGATTCCTCTGCAGCCACTGCTTCCAGGGAACAACACCTAGATCCGGGCTTGGTGAATCGTGCAGCATCGTAATGAATTCGAGGAGATTGTTATCCGGATCGCGAAAGTAGAGGGATGCCGCCGGCATCCATGCAAGTACGACGGGGCCATCTGTTGGCCTACCGTCAAAATCAAGCGGCTGAATACCTGCGTTTTGTAATTTTCCCGCGGCGTTCAAAAGATCCTCAAGCGCCACACTGAATGCCAGATGAAGCTCTAATCGTTGCGGTGTCGTTCCGCTATCCCAGAGCCCAAGCATTGCTTTACCTGGAGCGCCTACCCACAAAAAAGCAGCTCGCCGGTCCGGGAAGTTAGCGGCAATGGGCAATCCGAGAAGTTCGCCGTAGAAGGAGAGCGATCGCCGGAGATCTGAAACATGCAGGTGCGCTTCGAACAGACTTTGAATTGGAACAAGCATTAGAGTTCCTAAGGGTGCAAGTTCTGGTTTGCTCGCCCGTTCGTGCTCCTTGTGGGCCTTTCCTTGCGCCAATACTCGTCCATTCGATATCGCATTGCGACGCGACGTGCTGGATCGAGGCCTCGACGACTTTCTTCCTGAATGATCGACTGCAATGCAGAGCTGAGTTCACCAGTGGGGATAACTTCAAATCCAAGTTGTGCGTAAAACGGCATGTTGAATGGCACCTCACGAAAGGTTGTAAGCGTGAGAGATCGGCACGCTATGGCGCCAGCCCAGCCACAGACTGCCATAACCAAGCGGCTGCCGAGCCCACGACGTACGTGCTCGGGATGAACGTCCAGCTCTTTGAGGTGCGCCGATGTTGGCCCCAGAATTTCAGCATGTGCGAAACCCACTGGACCGTTGTTCGTGCGAGCGACCCAGAGCCTACCATCGCTCTGAGCATTATTAAACTCAGCTTCGGTCGTTGTTTCGTCAAGGACAGAATCAGGCGCGTGCCCCTTTAGCAGCTTCGCAGCTTCCTTTTCAATCGACGCTAGATAAGGAATGTCTTCCGGCTGTGCAACGGCGATCTGGTAATCAAGGGCGATTGACATTGTGTGCAGGTTCCTGTTCCGGACCATCTTTTGCCGTGTGGCAGTTGGATCGCAATTTGCTCCGGTTTAACCATGAATCTACTGATAGCGCGCCTGCCCCGCTGATGGCGAGCGTCAATAGTCCAGCGATGTAAAGCAGATTCAACTCGTATCCCACGGGCCCAAACTGCGCACCGGATGGGGTGACGGCTTTCAAAGTGACCGAAGAGAAACCGTAGCGAAGGTGAACGGTAAACAGTGCCGTCAGCATAACGACCACCAACGGCACCGCAAACGGCAGTACGAACGCACCCGCCATGAGGCTGAGCCCACCAGAGAACTCAAGAAGAGCTGTAACCCAGGCGGTCAGGTGGGGCTGCGGAACGCCAATAGACGCAAGGATAACTGCAAATTTGTCCGGTCCCCTATGGAGCTTGGCGTAGCCGTGTGCGGCGAATCCAAATCCAATCATCAGCCGCAAGGGCAGCAGTGCCCAATCCTTCCTTGCTATTTGTGATCGCAACATAGAAGTCTCTCCCGAGGAAATTCTTGAGGATCGGCGAGCCGTCATTCTCGACGATGTCACCCAGCGAAGCGCTACCGTCAACAAGCTTGGATGGCCGGCCCCGATCAGAGTACGGGCATCGGCCATCCGCACTTACCCCTGCGACACGTCGCGGCTAGTTCTGCTTCATCCCGTCATCATTTTTCATGTTGTCGTCGTGTTTCATATTGCCGTCATCTTTTTTCATGTCGTCCTTCTTCATCTTGTCTTTCTTCGTCTTCTTGGCCTTCTTGTCTTTCTTTGCTTCGTCTTTCTTCATCTGGTCGTGCTTCATGTCTTCGTGCTTCATCTGGTCTTGTTGCGTTTGGTCCTGCTTCATGTTGTCGGTGGACTGTGCGAAACTCACGAGCGGTACAGCTAGCAAGCACACCGCGATTGTTCGATATAACGTCCTCTTCATGGTTTTTCTCCTGGGTTTTCTAGTTAGATTGATCAACACACTCGTGGATCGGCAACGGGGCTACCCTTTCACTGCCACCTATGCACTCCATCTAGCACTCCGCTATAGGGCCGCGTTCCTTTCAGCATTCAAAATGCCGCCGTCTCCTCCTCAGCGATAAGAAAGAGAGGCGCGCCGCCTGGTGAAATAGCAACCGCATTTGAGAGCGTCTGCTTTCCTCCTTCGGAGGCTGCACACGTTTCCAGCGCCTCCACGGATGGGAAGTGGACCTCGGTGATGCGGTGAACTGCTGGCTTTTCTTGTGGCGAGCCAAGCACTCTGCTCGCAACAATCTTTGTCTTACCGGTTAATTTCTCGACAGCCATCGGCACATGTTCGCGGTTGTGGGCTCTTTCGAAGGCCTCGATATCTTTGGGAGGCGGATAGATCACGACTAGCTTTACTGGCATTCGGGCTCCTCACCACAGCTTTTCCTGGAACGTTTATTGAGAAAGCAAAGATGTGAGTTGCGGCTTTGCTACCGCAACTCACGCGAACAGTTAGAACGCAGCGATGCCGTTGAACCCTGCTTTTGCAGAAATCACTTCGGCTTCGCCCAGATTAATAAGACTCCCGTCGTCCTGAATTGCGAACGTACCGATGGTGCCGCTTCCGGAATTCAGAGAGTAAAGAAACTTGCTGTCAGAACTGACTGCGATATCAAGATTGCCGCTGCCGGCCGGGTTTACTCCTACGACCGTTGCTCCAATCGCGGTCAGTGCCCCGCCGTTACCGATAGAGAATCCGGCTATGGTCGACGAGCCTGCGTTCGAGACGTAAGCCCAGCGTCCGTTTGGCGTAACAGCATTCCAGCAGTTCGCGTCTCCTAGCGTCGCAACGCCGGCGGTAATGGGAGAAATCGTTCCATTCGCAAGCACAGCGTAGGAGGAGACTGTAGAAGCATTGCTGCCACCGGCTGGACCGGTCTCCGAGATCAGCACTGCGCCATTTCGTGCAAATGTGAGCGCGAATGTGCCAGGTTCGATATCAGAATTGATGACGGCCGAACCTAACGTGCCGTCGCGGCGGACCGGAAACACATCAACGTTGTTGGTTGCACGCTCGCTGACCAGCAGGAAACGACCATCGGGGCTGAAAGCCAGTGAGGCAGCTTCTGAATTGTTTGTTGTGAGAAAACGGACTGAGTTACGGATAGGCCTAAGTTGACCGCCGCCGTACAGCGTAAATCCAACGACGTTGCTGCTGCCACCTACGTTTAGAACGTAAACCAGGTTCCCATACTGAGCGACTGCATTTGGCTCGGACCCTTCTGTGGTCTCTCGGTCAACCAACTGAAGGGACGACCCGTGAACCCTGAACACTGAAATTTCTCCGCTGCCCGCGTTGACCGCGAACAATAGAGAGCGGTCCTGACTTAGTGTCAGTGAGCCCTGAGATTCCAAAGGATCAGTTACACCCCCGGATCCTCGACCACCGGTAGCGAACGTTCCAGCCTTGTGGAGCGATCCATCCGCGAATCGACTAAAAGAAATGATTTCATTCCGCCGGGCGGAATTGTTCATGACAAAGACTGCGCCCTTTTCGTTTGAATGCGCGAACTGTGCCTGGCTGCCAACCGAGTACAACACGCTCGCAGTTAGAACCACTAACATCACATGACGACTTACTCTCTGCATCCACGACTCCTTTGACGATTTGCCTGCTCTAGATGTGAGCCACGGAACAGCCGAACTCTCTATTCCACTTTTCACGTGGCATGACGAGTGAGAGCGATTTGGCCGGACAAAGTTTCAGCGCCGTTTGTCAAAACTTTGTTTTTTGCACTAGCTATCTTTCTTGTTGGTCAAAACTGACAAGCGGGACGGGTCATTCGAATGGAGGGATTCAATTCATG
>DATBIE010000170.1:0-3293 GCA_036557105.1 Terriglobales bacterium | reverse complement strand
GCCGGGTGATAAGTCACGGCGAGTTTCCGTCCGCGAAAATCGAACCAGCGGCCGCGAAATTCGGACATGGGCGCGTTGAGGGCCAGCAAGGTTTTTGCCGCAACCGCGCCCAGCGCAACCAGCACTTTCGGCCCGATCGCTTCGATCTGTCGCATGAGAAACGGCGAGCAGGTCTCGCATTCATCGCGCTCCGGGGTGCGATTCCCAGGCGGGCGGCACTTGATGATGTTCGCGATGTAAACATCCTCCCGCCGCAGCCCCATGGCCTTGATCATGTTGTTCAGTAGTTGGCCTGCGCGCCCAACGAAGGGTTCACCCTGCTGGTCTTCGTCGGCTCCCGGCGCTTCGCCGATGAACATCAGCTCGGCATGTGGATTGCCCACTCCAAAAACAATCTGCTTGCGCCCTTGCTTGTGCAACTTGCAGCGGGCGCAGTCACCAATGTCTTCGCGGATAAGGCGAAGGGATGAAACAGGATCTACGGCTTCAGACGCCTGAGCTTTCGTTTTCATTTCACCGTTTTCCTCAACCGCTGTCATTCCGAACCGCTTTAGCGGTGAGGAATCTGCATGTTCAGTGCTGAAAGCCCCTGCCTCACCTGCCGAGTGCACCAGGGGCACGGGACGGCGATAAAAATCATAAATTCCCAAGTCGTTGTAATAACGGATGCGTTCGGCTAAAGCGCGGCGCAATTGCGGGTCGAGAGCAGATGCCATTGGAAAAATTGTAAATGGCTTCTCTGCTGTGGATGAAAAGGCAAAATCTTAAAGCGCAGAGAAATGCCGCGCTTCAGAGTCCAAGCACGTCCATCTTAGGGTTTTCATATACGTCATCTTCACCGGGATAACGAAGCTCGTTGTCGAACTTGCCCGTCTGTTTTGCTAATGCCCAAATCAAACTTTCGCCGGCCGGCAGGATCTTTGGTTGAAGATCATAGATGGGATCCTCATAAGCGTAGGACGCATCGATCGGTTTCCATCTTTTTGCTATGAACATGTCAATCAATTGGTCAAGGAACAGAGCATTCAGTGCATTGTGATGTAACAGAACGGTGTGCCGTACGGGGTGATTGACGATCCGGCGAGCAAGCGAGTCATAGAATTGGGCTCGATCCCAGATGTGCTGTCTAAAAAATTTCCCATACGCAGTGGCGTCGACCTTAGGACCGGCACCCACGCGCTTTTCGAGCCGTTGACTTATGGCCCAATCAGACGCGTCGATTGTCGCTCTTCCGATACGGTATCGATGTTGTCGCAGAAATGTCCGCATGCCGTCGCGTTTTTTTGCGGTCTCGCCTTCTTTGAAGTATGGAAAACGGAAAAGGCGCACAAAGTGCGGGTAGTCGCGAATTAAGACTTCGTTCCTGAGGAGATCCGCTTCGAACTGCGCGAGCGTGGTTTTCGCGTTGTTAAAGAAAAGATGCGAGTAGGAATGATTGCCAATCCCGTGACCAGCCTCGTCCCAGGCGGCAACAACAGTCCGTCCTGCCTGAGAATCCACTCGCTTGCCGACGACAAACAAAATAGCTTTGATCCGGTGCCTGGCAAGCGCCGCCAACATGCGTTCATTGATTTCCTGCCATGATAGACCTGCACCGCCATCGGTTGTCGGGTCGTCGAAAGTAAAGGCAATTTCTGGCTGCTTATTCGCGGCCAAGATTTCTGGCGCTTTCATCACGAAGGGGAAAATGGCGGCAGACTTAATCAGGTCTCTACGGTTCATCGTCAAGGTCCGACTGAGGACATTGATGATCGTAAATTACGTCGCTGCCGAGGTTAGGTGTCATGGCTGGCTCCCTCAGTAGGGAGTTTCCCTTTGGCTGTCGTGAAGAGGGGAACAAACACGAACAGTGGCAACAAAAACGACCTGAGCTAAGAGTTGACAGCTAACAGCTTCCTCTTCAACTCCACCACGCAGTCCAGCACTCGCTGCGCAACTTCCCACTTTGTGGTTTCAGGGACGGGAATCGTTTCGGACGTGGTCAGGATCGTGACCGCGTTGCGTTCGGAATCGAAGCCGACGCCTTCACGGGAGACGTCGTTTACGACAATCGCATCAAGCGATTTCGATTTCAGCTTCTTCCGGGCATTCTCGACGACGTTTTCAGTCTCGGCGGCAAAGCCGATGACCAGCTGTGACTTCTTAAGGCGCGAGATTTCCGCCAGAATGTCTGACGCGGGCTGAAGCCCAAGGTTCAAATCTCCGCCGCGTTTGATTTTTTGAAGTGAGGGATTTGCGATTGTGTAGTCGGCAACTGCCGCCGTCTTGATGACAATAGAGGTTTCCGGCAGGAGCTTCAGTACGGCATCAAGCATGCCCTTCGCCGACTCAACCCAGGTGACTTCCGCCGCGCCAGGTGGCTTGAGCGATGTTGGTCCGCTTACCAGCAGTACTCTCGCACCGCGCCGCAACGCCGCCTCGGCCAGCGCGTATCCCATGCGCCCGCTGGAGCGATTGCTGAGGTAACGCACTGGATCAATCTTTTCG
This sequence comes from Terriglobales bacterium, assembly GCA_036557105.1. Lineage (GTDB taxonomy): Bacteria > Acidobacteriota > Terriglobia > Terriglobales > Acidobacteriaceae > Gp1-AA145. The sequence continues at coordinate 806 of DATBIE010000170.1, read as the reverse complement.
CGTGTCGGACCGGCGGTGATCAACACCGTTTCTCCGGCCAAGTCCTGCGAGGCTCCAAGCGCTTCCATGGCCGCCGCGACGATCGCTTCGTTTTCGGCCAACCGACCAGGACCAGTCATGCCACAGGCCAGGTATCCGCTGTCTGGCGCTACGATTTTCACAGCGCGCTTACGAAGGGTTTCGAGGTTCTGCTGCGTAGCCGGATGCTCCCACATATTCACGTTCATAGCAGGAGCAACCACGACGGGCGCGGTCGTAGCGAGATAGAGAGTTGTCAGAAAATCATTCGCGATTCCTTGCGCGAATTTCGCGAGAACGTCAGCCGTGGCAGGAGCGACGAGGAGAGCATCTATCGATTGCGCTACTGCAATGTGCTCGACCGCGGAATCGATGTTCGGTTCGGTGCTTGCATCGCGCGTGAACATGCCCGTTATTACTTTTTCTCCCGAAAGGGCCGCGAAGGTGAGGGGCCGGATAAATTCCTGGGCAGAGTCGGTCATTACGACCTGAACGCGAATACCGCGGTCCTGCAGCAGACGGACGATCTCCGCCGCTTTGTAAGCCGCGATGCCGCCGCAAATTCCGAGGGCGATTTTCATGAAAGCTTCTAGCTGCTGGTTCTAGCTTCTAGCAAACCCATCTGTTGTAAGAAGAGTTAGCTGATCGAAGCCGACACTAATGTAACCGGCTGTATCCGGTCTGATTAGATGTTCGTCCCCGCGCACCGGGTTCTGAGTCGCGATTGCTAGAAGCTAGCTGCTAGCAGCTAGGAGCCGCTTTCCTGCCCCATCGCCTTGTCCAGCATC
>DATBIE010000169.1:0-28324 GCA_036557105.1 Terriglobales bacterium | reverse complement strand
CTTGAGCAGCCCCATACTTCGGCTGGACGAATTCCGAGTCCATCGGCATATCGCTATTATGTAGAACAACTTAGCGGGAAAACACAGCTCTCACAACAAGATGCAGGGCTGATTCAGGATTCGTTGCAGGGTGTGACCGATGTTCAGGAGTTCATGGAGCGAACCTCGCACGTGCTCTCGCTAATTTCGCGGAACGTGGGGGTTGCGGTTGCGGCCAGTGGTCCGAAGAATGCGCTGGAGCACGTATATTTTTCGCGGCTAGGCGACCAAAAGGTACTCGCGGTTGTAGTTACAAAATCCGGTTTGGTGCGCGACCGGCTTCTGCGGCTGGATCTCCCGCAATCCGATTTGGATGCTGCGGCGAGGTTCATTAACGAGAATTTTCGGGGATGGACGCTGGAATCCGTGCGCAGCGAGATTGACCGGCGTCTTGAGCGAGAGCGCAATGAATACGACCGGCTCATGAAGTCGGTTGAACAGCTTTATAGGCAAGGAGTGCTCTCGGGGGACGATTCCGCACAGGTTGTTTTCATTGAGGGGGCAGCCAACCTGGTCGCGAGCGAGCAGGATCGCCAAAGGCTTCGAGACTTACTCCAGGCCTTGGATGAGAAACAAAAGTTGGTGGAGCTTCTAGGCGCGTATCTGGACGCCAGGCAAGAAGCCGTACGGGTGGTGATTGGTCTCGATGAAGCCCAGCCCTCGATGCGCAATCTGGTGTTGATCGGCACTCCGGCGCGCGTCGGTGGAGAAGTGATGGGCTCGCTTGCTGTCCTTGGTCCTACGCGCATGGATTACCAGCACACCATCACGGCCGTGTCGTACATCGCGCGGCTGTTCGACAAAATTCTAAACGAATCTGAGTAAAGGTTATGGCCAGGAACGGAAAAGTAGAAGAACAACTCGATACTGAACACGAATTGACTGTCGGCGAAGAAGGTGAGAACCCCAAGTCGAAAGCGGGAACTGCGGTTACTGATCACGTTTCTGAAGTCGAAAAGCTGCGCGCTGAACGTGATTCGTTGGTCGACCGTATGGCACGTATGCAGGCGGAGTTCGATAACGCCCGTAAGCGTGCGGCGAAAGAGCAGCAGGATTTTCGCGACTATGCTCTGGCCGACACTATTAAGGCTCTTATTCCGGTGCTCGACAGCTTCGATCGTGCCCTACAGACCTCTCCTGAGAAATCAGAGTTTCACGCGGGTGTCGAACTGATCCATAAGCAATTGGTGGATGCGCTGGCAAAGCTCGGCGTGCGGCCGGTTCTTGCAAAAGGGGAGCAATTCGATCCTCGCTTTCACGAAGCGATTGAGATGGTCGATACCGAAGACAGTGAAGATCAGGAAGTGCTGGAAGAGCTGCAGCGCGGATACAAACTGAAAGACCGCCTGCTGCGCCCAGCCATGGTAAAAGTGGCAAGAAATTCGAGGAAGTAGGAAAGCAAGTTTCAAGGTTGTAAGGTTTCAAAGTTTCAAACACTTCGAGTGCTTCGTGCCATCCCGAACATCGAAACTTTAGAAACCTGGAAACGGATTTAGAGAGGGCCTTAAGACAATTGCCGAGTGTAAAACGAGACTACTACGAAGTATTGGGCGTGCAGCGTGGGGCGACTGAGCAGGAGATCAAGAGCGCGTATCGCAAGCTTGCTTTGCAATACCACCCCGACCGCAACCCCAATAATCCAGATGCGGAAGAAAAATTTAAAGAGGCGAGCGAGGCCTACGCTGTCCTCGCCGATACGGAAAAACGCGAGATGTACAACCGTTTCGGCCACGCTGGCGTTGGCGGGGTAGCGGGAGCGGGCGGTGGATTTGATGCCTCTGTGTTCCAGGATTTCAGCGATATTTTTGGCGAGTTCTTCGGATTCGGTGATCTCTTTGGTCAAGGACGTTCCAGTCGCCGCACTCGCGCGCAGAGGGGCGCCGATCTGCGGGAAGACATCACGATTGAATTCGAAGAGGCGGTGTTCGGCGCGGAAAAGAAGATCACCTACCGCAAACACGAGCAATGCGATGTCTGCAAAGGTTCGGGCAGTGCAAGCAGCAAGGCCCCGGCTAGTTGCCGGACCTGCGGTGGCCGTGGCCAAGTTCGGTATCAACAAGGATTTTTTAGCATTGCGCGCACGTGCCCAGCCTGCCAAGGTGCAGGAAGCGTGATCAGTGATCCTTGTGCGAAGTGCCGAGGCGAGGGCCGTGTGGTGCAGCAAAAAACTATCGACGCGAAGATTCCCGCAGGTGTCGAAGATGGAACGCGTATCCGCTTTTCAGGAGTGGGCGAAGCGGGCGTGCATGGCGGGCCTGCAGGAGATTTGTACGTCGTCCTGCGGGTAAAAGAACATCCATTTTTTGATCGCCAAGAGAATGATCTTTATTGCGTAGTACCGATTTCGTTTCCGCAGGCCGCGCTCGGAACAGAGATCCAAGTTCCGACGCTTGAAGGGGAGCACACGCTTAAGGTTCCTGAAGGCACACAATCAGGCACAACCCTGAAGCTGCGTGGCAAAGGCGTGCCTGTCCTTAATGGACACGGGAAAGGTGACCTCTTTGTCGAAATTCACGTCCAAACCCCGACAAAGCTCAGCAAGCGCCAGCGTGAACTGATGCAGGAAATGCAAGGCATCACCCCTGTGGAGAACAAGCCGCATCGCAATACGCTCCTCAGCAAAATGAAGGACATGTTCACGCAAGCCTAGCGGCGACTCATCCATTTACAATCTCATCGCCAGTCCTGCATCTCTGATCGCATCCTCTTATGCAAATCAAGGAGAACCTCGCGCTTGCGCCGCTGACCACGCTGGGTGTGGGCGGACAGGCGCGATTTTTCGTGAACGCAGCCAATATCGAGGACGTAGAATCCGCGATCGCCTTTGCCACATCGAGGAAGTTGCCTTTGTTCGTTCTCGGCGGAGGAAGCAACGTACTGATCTCGGATCAGGGATGGCCGGGACTTGTCTTGCGGGTTGGGATTTTGGGCATTGAGGAAGAGCAATCAAGAGGCAAGGCAAGCCTTCGAGTAGGCGCGGGCGACAGCTGGGACACATTCGTCGCGCTCTGCGTCTCGATGAACTATGCGGGACTCGAGTGTTTGAGTGGCATTCCGGGCCGCGTGGGCGGAACTCCGGTGCAGAACGTCGGGGCATACGGCCAGGAAGTTTCGGAAACAATTTCTTCCGTGCTGGCTTTCGATCGGAGTGAAAACCGAGTTCGTGAATTGAATAACGCTGAGTGCGGATTCAGCTATCGCACGAGCATTTTCAATACGACCGATCGTGAGCGTTACATCATTCTCCGAGTCACGTACGAATTGCAACCGGGTGGAGCTCCGAAGCTCCTTTATGCAGATTTGCAGAAGTATTTTGCCGGTTATAAACCGCCGACGCTTTCCGAAACCCGAAACGCGGTTTTGAAGATTCGGGCCGCGAAAGGTATGTTGATCACGCCCGGCGATCCCGACAGCTGCAGCGCCGGATCATTCTTCAAGAACCCTGTTCTGACTGTGACCGAATTTGAAGACCTCACCCGTAAAGCAGAAGAGAAGGGGCTGCACCTGCCCAGCTATCCAGCTTTGGCCCAGCAGCACAAAGTCTCCGCCGCATGGCTGGTTGAAAATTCCGGATTCAGAAAGGGCTACTCTCGCGGCCGTGTCGGCATCTCCAGTAAACATGCCCTGGCTCTGGTAAATCGCAATCAAGCAACAGCCGCTGAGATTGTCGCTCTAAAGGACGAAATTCAAGGACGGGTCTTCGCTACTTGGGGGATCCGGTTGGAGCCAGAGCCAGTTCTGGTTGGCTTCTAGCGCATGAATTCGCACTCGTTAACGTTCCCACAATAATTGCGAACGGAGTCAAATGGTTCGCGGTCTTTACTTGTGAGGGAAGGCAGGCGGTGACACAAGAAACCCTCGTACGCGGCATCGCGCTGATGTCAAGGACCGACGAAGATGTGATCGAGAGCGCGGTTCACGAACATTCGCGCTTGGTGTACCGCATTGCCTATTCGGTCCTTCGAAATCACCACGATGCTGAGGATGCAACCCAAGAAACTTTCATGCGGGTGCTGCGCTATCGACGAAGGCTCGAAGGAGTTCAAAACGCCAAGACGTGGCTGGCACGAATCGCATGGCGAGTCGCTGTCGCGCGAAGTAAGCGCCATCTCGAAGTATCTATGAGCGAGCAGGAAATTTGCGCAGTTGCGGAAGAGGTCACATCACAAATGATTTCGGCTGAAGAGAACGCTTTGGCAAATGAAACAGAGCGGCTGCTGAACCAATTGATTGCGGCGTTGCCTGCACAACAGCGTGACGCTCTGCGGCTCTCGACGGTGGAAGAGCTGACGCATTCTGAGATTGCCGACGTGCTGGGAACGAGTGAATCGTCAGTAAGGTCGCGGATCTTTCGAGCACGGCAGATCTTGAAAGAAAAGCTCGCAGCTTTGGAAAGTAACTATGGAAGCAAACGATAGAGATCGATTGGATAAGTGGCTGGACTCCGCATTGAGCCAGTACGGGAATGTTCAGCCCAGAGCGGGGCTGGAAGGTCGGATTGTGGCGAATCTGGAGGCCCGGCGTCGTGTTGTAAGGCGCCGCTGGGCATTGGTATTCGCCGGAGTTGCAGTAGCGTGTGCAATGTTAGTCACGGGGTGGCCGAACAAGAGTACTAAGGCATTGCAGACGAACCTCGCTAAGCTTTCGCACCCATCTCCTGCTATCGACGAAATGGTTGACCAAACGAGCACGACGCGTGCGCTTCCGTCAAGAACGCAAAGAGTGCAGCAGAAAACGTGGGCGAAAGTAAGACGAGCAGCGAATTCAGACGCCACTTCACGTTTGTCGCAGTTTCCCTCTCCAAGTCCTTTAACCGACCGGGAACTGACTCTGGCTAAGTATGTAGCCCAGTTTCCGAAAGAAGCGGAACTGATAGCCCAAGAACAAGAGACGTTTGAACAGCAAATGCAGCAGGCAGCACTAGAGCTGCGGAATCAAAATCAGCTTTCAGATCAGGAAAGGTGAGTACACTATGCGAAAAATATTCGCAACCTGCGTGTCGGTAATGGTGTTGTTCTGCGTAGCAATGTCGGCCAAAGCTCAGGAGAAAAACGAGCCGACTGAATTAAAACCAACAGCCGTGGCGGATAACAAACCGCAACCATCGCAAAGCAAGCCAAACGAACCAGCTGATAACAAGCCCAAGCCGTCGATGACCAAGCCCGTGCGGCCCTATCGGCTAGATTTCTCTCTTAACGAGCTGCAAGATGGCAGACGAACCAACACTCGACACTATTCCCTCAATTTGACCGCTGGAAGTAGCGACGAGATAAAGATCGGAACGCGTGTACCTGTACGCAGCAGCTCTTTCAAGGGAGCTTCAGAGGCACTGGTAGCCACACAGTTTCAATATTTGGATGTTGGTACAAACATCTGGGCCTTTCTTCGAGAGGTCGGCGACGAGCTGCAGTTAGAGGTAAGAGGCGAAGTCAGCGATTTAGACAAAGGGCCGGATACCGACTTGGCACCGATTGTCAGACAGATGAAGATCAGTGGCACCACCTTGCTGGTAACAGGAAAGCCGATCGTTATCAGCAGTATGGATGATCCGAATTCCAACCGCCAATTCCAACTCGAAGTGACCGCGACTAAACTGCGGTAGAGCGAAAGGCGGCCCTGCCCCGGACGCGATCAATGTTCCCCTCGATGTGAGGATCCGGTTACTGGCGAGAAGCCGCCGATTCTATTGATCGGCAATTTTTGCCGCTTCTTTAAATATCTTCACGAACATCTGACGGGTGAGCTTGCCGGTCTGGGTGTTTTGATTCGAAGGGTGATAGGAAGCCAGCAGCGTGCGGCCATCCGGCATTTTGTACTTCGCTCCATGCTGAAAAATGTAAGCTGATTTGCGGTCGAGCGGGCCGCAGCGCTTCAAATAATTCAGGTAGGCTTCGAAGCCGATCCTGCCGAGAGCAACGATCACCTTTGCTTTCTTCAGTCCCGCGAGTTCACGATCAAGATAAGGCGCGCAATTTGCGAGTTCGAAAGGGAGCGGCTTATTGTCCGGCGGAGCACAACGCGCAGCCGCTGTAATATACAAATCTTTCAGAACTAGTCCGTCATTGCGATTTGTCGCGATCCCCTGATTGGCGAAGCCAGTTTCGTGCAGCACCGGATACATGAAGTTTCCCGAAGCATCTCCCGTGAAAGGCCGCCCTGTGCGGTTTGAACCGTGCGCTCCAGGAGCTAATCCAAGCACAACCACGCGCGCATCCGGATCGCCGAAACCCGGCACTGGCTTGCCCCAATACTCCCAATCCATGTAGGCGCGGCGTTTGTCTCGCGCAATCTGCTCACGATAGGCCACGAGTCGTGGGCATCGCGTGCAGGCAATGACCTCAGAGTTAAGGACGGTAAGCCAATGTGGAGTTGAAATAGCAGCTACGGCCATTAGGGATTCAGCCAATCCAAAAAGCCATGTGATACTTCATTTTACATTCAGACTTTGGGTGAGATTTCTCGGCGCACTCGAGCGATCCTGGCGGGTGGACGCTCTTGGTCAAAGGTTCCCGCCCTGTCTCGCTAAGCGCGAGACCACGACTAAGAGCACCTAAACTAGTCTTTCTCTGGGACGGCAAAGTACCCGCTACGCGCCTGAATTTTGTAGCCGTCTTTCGTCTTGATTTCAACCTTGCGGAAACCGCCGTTCTTCAGCGAATTTGTGGGTACGTAGCCGATGTTGTACTGGCTGCGCAGTTCCTGCGAGATCTGATCGAATGCTGCTTTAAGCTTCTCCGTTTTGTTTCCAACCTCGATCATGCGGCCACCGGTATCAGCCGTCATCTTCTTCATCTCGCTGTCCCCGCCGAAGCCGCCAAAACCGTAAAAGCCGCGGTCAGCACAAAGCAGAACGTACACGATGGTGTCGGCTTTTTGCGCCGCCTCAATGGCATCGCGTAGTTTGTACTGGCTTCCCTGGTCCACACCATCGGTAAGCAGGATCATCGCTTTGCGGTCAACCTGTTGCGCCATTTCGTCGTGGGAGGCGAGATATACGGCATCGTAGAGGAGCGTACCTTTCGGCTGACCGATCGTCGGAACAGGCCCGCCACCCTGGCCTGGGATACCGGCCACCGCAGCTTGTCCGCCGCTGTCAATACGCACGCTGTTGAGAGCGGTTTTCAGCCGTCCAACGCTACCGGTAAAGTCCTGAACCAGGCTGACGCGGATATTGAAATCAATCACGAACGCCATATCTTTCGGGCGGAGAATCTCTGAAAGAAATGCCCCGCCGACTTGCTGCTCCATTTGGAGAACATTCCCCTGGCTCACGCTGGAGTCGATGAGAATACCCAGCGTCAGCGGAAGATCTGAGTCGGTCGAGAAATACTTGATGGTCTGCGGCTTTGAGTCTTCCAGGATTTGAAAGCTATCTTTCGGTAAATTCGGAATCAGGCCGCCCTTCTTGTCTTTCACGTTAAAGAAAAGCTGAACGACATCGGTATTGGCCCGAAAAGTTGTGACCGGCTGTTCGTCTTCATTGTCTTTCTGCGATTGCGCTTTTTCAGCGGCCTCCCGGTCCTGCTGGTCGGGAACCATGTGTACGTCCTGGCAGAGCGCTGTGGTGGTTCCGAGCAAAATTCCGAGCAGCACAAAAAGGGCGCAGAAAAATCGTGAGTGGAAGAAAGACAGCATAAATTCTGGTTCCTGTGGTTTCTGGTAGTCTAGTTCTCTGCAGTTAGATGCACCAAATCCACTGCCTCAAGCATCCCATTACCAGAACTTTGGACGGGGGATTTCGTTGCTGCAACGAGTTGCAATTGTACTGCTGGTACTTGGGGTAGCTCTCGTAACGTGTGCCACCTCAGGCCAAAGCTCAACTACTGCGGGACAAAGTACCCCACCGCAACAAACGAAGGCTCCTTCGCAGAATCAACAGGATCAGAGTATCCCGGATGCGCCGTCGGCAGTCCAACCGCCAGCGGCAATACCGAATCCGCCACCGACTCCGGGTTCAGAGCAACAAAGCTCGCAGCCTCAGAATGCCCAGCCTCCGGCAGCTAATCAGCCGCCGCCTCACGAAACTGCTCCCGCTGACGAAGAGCCAGCCGGACCGCGACCGCCGTTGAATGTAAAGACCGTGCCGCAGGGGGGAGCGACGAAGTTAGGCTCTGAAGACCTGGACAATTTGATTAGGGTGAACGTGAACCAGGTGATCGTTCCGGTGACAGTCAAGGACGACGGCGGGCACCTGGTTCCCGGTCTGCTGCCGAAAGATTTCGTTGTCCGCGAGAATGGGAAAAAGCAAACTTTGAATTTTTTCACGAGCGATCCCTTTGCCCTTTCAGCGGCAATCGTTTTTGACTTGGGCATGAAAGACGTCGATGTGCAGAAGGTGAACCATACGTTCCCTGCGCTTGAAGGCGTTTTCAGCCCCTTCGACGAGGTCTCGATTTACAGTTACAGCAATGTTGTGGGTCAACTTTCAAGCTGGACTGCCGCCGGCCAGAAGCTGGCCGCAACTCTCGATAGCCTGGAAACAGTATCAGGTAGAAACAATGGGCCGCCGATCGTTGATGGACCAATCGGGCCTAACGGGCCGGTCATCAACAACATGCCTGTGAATCCGAATACGCCGATCGTTTACACGCCCGCGCAAGAGTCCCACGTACTGAACGATGCTATTCTGCGCGCGGCGCTCGATCTGTCAAAACGCGATCCCGCCCGGCGGAAAGTAATCTTCATCATCAGCGATGGACGCGAATATCGGAGTGAAGCCAGCTATCGCGATGTGCTCAAGGTTCTGCTAAGCAACAACATCATGGTTTATGCCATTGGCGTGGGCGGAAGCGCGATTCCGGTGTACAACAAGGTCTCGAAACTTCATCTGCCGCGCTTTGGATACAGTGACATCCTGCCGAAATACGTCAATGCAACGGGAGGGGAAGTTTTTAACGAACTCACCCGTACCGGACTAGAAGATGCATATTCAAAATTAATGGGTGACGCGCGCAATCAGTACACGCTGGGGTACGTTACGCACGTGCCGCTAGTGGGACAACATAATGAAATCGAAGTTCTTGTCGACCGCCCAAGCTGCCGGCGATCTTCAATTCGACCTTGCGTTGACGTGACCGCCAAAGAGGGCTACTACGCAATGCCACCCGCGCCGTCGAGGTGAATTCGTGCGAATAGCTGACTTATCGTGAGTTCCAGGTGGGCCTCTGTGGCGTTCCTCTGTGCAACTCGGTGCTCTCTGTGGTGAGATCTTGAAATCCTTAGCCACAGAGATCACCAAGTTGAACAGACAACGCCAAAGAGGAAATGACAGGTAATGGGGTCAGGGCAGTGTTCGCATTCAAATCACCCACTCTCAGCCGGTGCAAAAAACACCAATAACGCAAGTTCTTCATCAATGTCGAAGAACCGGTGCTTCAATTCCTTTTCCACGAAAATTACATCACCCTCACGAACTGCGCGTTCCTGGTCACCCAGCAGCATCCTGGCACGGCCGCGAATCACATAATAAATTTCATCTTCCCGATGCGGCTTTTGTTGATCCGTCGCGCCGGGTTGCAACACATAAACGCCGGCGCTCATGGCTGAAACCCGCAGGAACTCGTGATAACGATGCGTCTCATCGACTCGCGCCAGCAGCTCGGCGAACGGAAAGACTTCGCTCACACGAACGCTCCTTGAAAGAAGATGTCAGTGTACTGACGGACAATGTCTTCTTCCTGCAAGCTGCCCTCAGGGCGATACCACTGGTAAATCCAGTTGATCATTCCGAGTAGAGCAAATGCCGCTGCCCGAGGTGTCACAACAGCCCGAGAGCCGCGCGACCGCTGGACTTCTGCAACAAGATTCTCGACGAAATGAATGTAGTCTTTTTTGCGAGCGTTGATTCGCTTGCGCAGCGCAGGTGAAAGCGGATGGTTCTCATGCAACATCACGGTGATCTCGCGGTCACGCTCACTGAGCACAACGGCAATGTGCCGCCGAATCACGGTGCGCAGCCGCTCCTCGGGATCAGGAATTTGCTTGGCAGGGGCTATTACTCTCTCCTCGGTGATGTCCATGGCATGAGACATCAGGTTGAAAAGAATTTCGTCTTTGCTTTGAAAATGGTGATAAAGCCCACCCTTGCTGAGTTTTAGCGCCGCGGCTACGTCGTTCATCGAGGTACCGTCGTAACCCTGCTGCTGAAAGAGCCGCGCAGCTGTGCGCAGAATTTCCTGCCGAGAATCAGTTGTGGTTTCGCGAGGCACGGAGCTCAATATATCAACTTCGAAGCAGCTGCTCCTAGTCGGCCTCAAAAAAGCCGTCGATGTTGTCGGTTGAGATTGAGTCAGGACACGATTGTTGCGTGGGCTAGCTTAAGCAGGATTTCCGTAATGGCGTCATTACTCTGTCCCGCTCTCGAAAGCGCATCATAAGTTTCGAAACTGGTGAGCATGGCCAGAATTTCGGCGACAGAGCTGTTCTGTGGTTCCGTCTTTTCGCGAGGGTGCTTATTCATGCGTCGCAGGATTTCATTCGCCGCATAAACACGCCGGAAGTCTCGTGCGCGAATGCCGTCTCCGATTTCGGTGTCCAACGAACTCATGGCACGCAACCGGCGAATGACTACTGGATCCGACGCCCAGAATTGCACAAACGTGCGAATCATTTTCTCCAGAGCAGTTCTGGGGTTTGGCTCCCGGAAAGCCTCGCTCATCTGCCGCATGTTCCCCCGATTCGCCAGATGGTCATAAAGGGCCTCAAGCAATCCGCTGCGTGATTTGAACTGGTAGTAGATCGTTAATCGTGAAATGTCGGCCTCGCGTGCGACTGCTTCCATGCTGAGTTCGGATGGGCTTGATTCGTTTGCCAGGAGCTTACGAAGGGCTTCCAGTATGCGAACTCGTGTCTCAGCCGCGGAGGTTTGTCGTTTACCTGACTTATAGGGACGAGGGCACATTTAAGGACGAGGGCACACTTGTTCTCGCCTATATTAAGCATACAGTATGTATAATTAATATCTGCAAGGGAGGTTCTTCTCATGACCGCATTTTCGGTCGTACTTTTTATCCACGTGCTCTCGGCTATTGCCCTATTCATTGCCATAACGCTCGAAGGATTCATTTTGGACAGACTGCGGTCAGCGCGCGATCGCGAGCAATTGCAATGTTCCGCGCAGGCTTCACGACGACTCGGAATGATTTATGGCCCGGCTTTTCTCGGATTGCTCATCGGCGGAATCTATCTTGCTTGGCAGCTTCACACCGAGGCAGCGTGGATTCCGACTGCTTTGATCGCAACCCTGATAATGGCCATCCTTGGTGGTGCCATTACTGGAAGGAAGATGACGAAGTTGCGCAAGGCCGTCGTGGGCGAACCGATCTCGTTTGATTCGTCATTGTCGAGCGCACGAAGCAACTCGCTACTCATCTCCTATGGATTTCGCGCCGGCCTTGCGGTGGGGATTGTGTTCCTGATGACTACAACCCCTAACCTGATTACATCGGTAGTAGCTCTTAGCGTCACATCTATTCTTGGAATCGTGGTGGCGCTCGCATCCAGAGGCTCCTCCACTCGCGCTAACGCAGCAGGTGCATACGCCGATTCCCCACCTTCGCCGCCTAGAAGTTGATATGCAGGCGGCGTAAACGTGCAGCATTCGCGAGCTTTAGACACCTGAGGTGTTTTCATCGTGCGCAATCCAGCGCTTATGGGTAGCGCGGTTAGTGGGACGCGATTCTTCCACGCATAGGACTACGCAGGATGTTTCTGGTTGCTACTGTTTTCTGCGATAGCGATTGAATTGGTGATCACCTACACGTCGGCAGCTCAGCCATGCCCACCAGGGAGCGTTCTCTTTGATGAAACCGGGAGCCATGAATGTCGTGGGGCGTTCTCTTGGCGGATTGCCTTTTTCTGAATCGGCCGGTTCTTGTTCCGGCGGCACAAACAACCCAATTTCCAGCGGAGAAATCGTCATGAATTTTTCGTCAATCAAGCTCGAGCGTGACATGTAACCGTACAAAGTTGGTCCGCCTTCGCACAACAGCCGTTCGATTGCGTGATGTTGCCGGAGCGCGCGCATGGCTTCATCGAGATTTACAAAAGTTCCTTCTCCGGCGACGATGACCTTTACGTGCGGATGTGTGCTCTTTTCGGCCAAACGGCGCGCACCCGTGGTTGTCGTTATGATAAAAGTCTGAACTGGGCCGGGATCGAAGACACGATACTCACTCAAATCGAGGTACGCCGCGCCGGTAACAAAGATGTTCCTTTCGATGCCGCGGCCTAACTTCTGCCGCAGGCGTCGAATCCCTTCATCCTCGATCGCGTAAACCGGGCCGCGGTTTCCTGAAATCTGCGTTTCTTCTATTAGCGTGTTTATCCCAAGTAGAACCGCATCGGCATGCGCCCGCAAAAAGTCCATAAGCCAGCGGTCTTCCGCGAGTTGCGAAATGTCGCCGCCGGTCGCGTCACGTCCTTTGAATGACGCGATGCCATCGAGTGACTGAACGAAATTGGAGTAAATCCATGGACGGTCTGCGGGAAGAGCAGGGAAGCCGAATTTGCCGTACCGTTGGTAAGCGGGATCGTCGCAGGTCGAGGACTCGGCATTATCGAACAGAATTTCAAAGTTTCGCACCGAGAGATCGTAGTCGAAATCGCCATCCTGCGAAAATCTCAACCAGCTTGGCATCAAGATGGGTATATACTTCGCCCTGCCTAAGCACTGCCAGCTACAGAAGGGACAAAGGTGCGCATCTACCTCGTCAATCCAAGCGAAGTTTCTTTCGGTACCGCCGTAATTACGCCGCGCTGGCTATATGTTCTAGCCGCAGCAACCCCAGCAAATTATGGCGACCCCTGCCTAGTGGATGAAACTCTTGAAGCCCTCGATCCGAGCCAGATTCAGGCGGGCGACATTGTAGGAATTGGTATCCACACGGCGAATGCGTTGCGAGGCTACAAAATCGGCAGGGCTGCGCGAGAACGCGGAGCTTATGTGGTCTTCGGCGGAATTCATGCCACGCTCTTTCCCAACGAAGCCCACGAACTGGGCGGAGCTCATGCGGTAGTGAAAGGGGATGGAGACGTGGCGTGGTCGAAGGTATTGTCGGATTGTTCTAGCGGTACTCCGCAGCGCATTTATGAAGGCGGCCGGATTGAAGCTACCGACTTCCTGCCGGCCCGCTGGGACCTGGTTCCGCGCAAGAGTTATATGTGGGCGTCGGTGCAGACTGTGCGTGGCTGCCCTAAACATTGCTCCTTCTGTTCGGTGTGGCGTACGGATGGCCAGCGTCCGCGTCAACGTTCGTCAGACATCGTGATGGAGGAAATCGTCCAGCTAAGGAGATTGGGGTTTCGTTTTATTGCGCTTGCCGACGACAATTTTTATCCCGTCACCCTTACTGATCTTCGGCTGGCTGAGCAGCAGCACAATAGCGCACGGCTCAGCGAGCTCAAAAGAATCCGCGCGGAGCGCTTTGAATTGATGGGGCGTCTGGCGCAGTTGCCTCGAGATACGATCTTCTTCACTCAAATCACCATGGAGGCCGCGGAAGACACCGAGTTCCTGGATGCGATGAGCGCGGCGCGTATCAAAGGCGCGCTGGTGGGAGTTGAGTCGGTGACGCCGCAAGGGTTGAAGGACATTTACAAGGACTTCAACCTTGCCGGAACGGAGTTGATCAACCGCCTGAGGACATTCCGGCAGCACGGCGTGTACGTGCTGGGCTCGTTCATCTTTGGATTGCCGAGTGACAATGCTGCTACCTTCGATGCCACTGCCGCAGCCGCTGCTCAGGCTGAAATTGCGTTCGCGCAGTTCGTGATGCTTACTCCTTATCCTGGGACGGTGGACTTCATTAAATGGGAAAAGCAAATGGAGACCGCGCCGGTCCACATCGGTGGCATACCAATTACCCGCCGATGGCTAATTCCCCTGGCATTGCGGCCGAAACTCTATTGGCCTCATCCCACCATGTCGGCCGAGGAGATCCGTTCGCGCACGCAATCCGTGTGGGACAATTTTTACGGACTCCAGTCCATCTGGAAGCGCTCCCGATTTATAAAATCTTTGCGCGCGCGGCTGGCATTCGTTCTGATTTCGAAGATTTACCGGCAGATGTACGCCGATACCGGGATCGCCACGGACAGCGCCCGGGTTTCTCGATCTGCAAAGTGGGCGCGCTGGCTGGCAAAGCCCTGCCGCCATCTGTTTGCGGGTACTCCAATGCCCGACCTTGAAGTTCCCATGGCATGGAGCCCAATCGGTGCACAGGCGCAGATAGCTTCCGATTGAACTCGGGAGCTGCGAGGTCAATCAATGTTGTCCGGGGCCTAAGAGCGGACGCCCTGGAAACTCGTTCGCAACCAACTTTCCTTGATCAATCAGCACTTTCCCGCACACAACCAGATACTGCACTCCCGTACTCTGTTCCATCGGGAGCTGAAAAGTGGAGCGGTCGGTGATGGTCTTAGGATCGAACACGACAATGTCGGCATCTGTGCCTTCCTGCATACGTCCTTTGCGTCGTGCCGCCGGAGTAGCGCTCTGCAGGACCTCCGCCGGCATGAGCGTCATTTTGCGGAGAGCGTCCATCAAGGTCAGAGAGCCCTGGTCACGTACATACTGCCGCAGAACTCGCGAGAAGGTCCCAGCGTTCCGAGGGTGACTAATCAGCCCATCGCTGGCGATCATGACAAGAGGATTGGTGATCACCGCATCCACAGCTGCCTGCGTATTCTGAAAGATCAGCACCAGTTGCGGTTTGTTGGAATTGTGCAGCGCTTCGAATTTTTCTTTCGTCAGGCGCTCGCCAGTGTCGGGTAGCTCAAGTGAGTCGTAGCTGATCCCGATTCTCTGTTGCCAGCCAGGATTGAATACAGCTGAGTTGATATACGTCATACCTGCGATGTAGGGATACGACTCGGTGGTCACGTCCAGCCCGCGGGCACGCGCGCCGGCGATCATCGACAGGCATTCGGGAGCGTCCTGCATGCAACTGCTGTTGACATGCACAATGTGAAGAGACGCGCCGGTGATGGCTGCCGCACCAATTACTTCGCTGACTGCTTCGATTGACGAGCCAGGCTCCACGCGTCCTGAGCTGCGGACGTGGGTGAATACTGGCACTGTACGCTCCGCCGCCAAGCGAAATATCTGGATCACTTCCGAGCGGGTGGCTCCTGGTGTGTAGGCGATGCCCATGCCGATGCCGAGCGCTCCCATGTCGAACTCATGGTTCAAGCGTTCTTTCATCTGTTCGATTTGCTCGACGGTCGCGGGCTGGTCGGTCGCCGGGCCGGCCTTCGGCAGTAACTCAGGCAACGGCGCGCCAAGGGCCACAGAACGTGCTGCAACATGACTGGCAGACGTTCCGTAATTGATGAGCGAGTGGCCCGCGCGCGCCTGGAGGAACGCGGCCACATCAGGCTTTCCAATCTCCATCTCCAGAGCCGTCGTGACTCCGTCAAAGGCCTTGAGCCGCTGGCTGTCGAGTTCCTGTGCGTGCTCGTGCAGGTCAATGAAGCCGGGAGCGACGACCAAACCTTTTGCTGATAGTGTGCGCTTACCGCTGAGCGGAGTTTCGGAGATGCGGGCGATCTTGTCGCCGGTGATTCCGACGTTACGAATAGCGTCAAGACCAGTTTCCGGGTCCATGACCCGGCCGCCTTCAATCACGAGGTCGAATTGTTGTTGAGCTTGAGAAAATCCAATGAGCAGGAAGAAACAGAGCGAGAGGTTAAGAATGCGCATTGCATGGGGATGATAAACGCGGGGATTTTTGTGGGCAAGCCGCGAACTTACCCGCTTCGTTGAAGACCGCGAATGGTCACAGGATCTAGTTCGCCGGAAAAATATTTTTGCAGTGCGTCGTGGAAAATAGGCTCGTCGGGAACTGCTTCTGCGAACAAGGTCATTGATGATCGGAACTTCGTCGCGTCAATTTTGCCGAAGATGTCCTCGGCTGTGCGACCTTCAATGGCGTTCACGGCCCGGGTACACTCCCTCAAGTTTGCGCCAAGAAGAGGATGTTGCAAGTACGCCACTGCTTCCGCCAAACCGGAGATTCCATAGAACTCAGAATTAGCGCTGTGCCCGAGTCCCTTCAGTTGCGGGAAGATGAACCAGATCCAGTGCCCGCGCTTGCGTCCGCTTTTGAGTTCAGACAATGCGCCGGCAATAACCGGCTGCTGCGCATCGACGAAGCGCTGCAAATTGTAGGGATCCTCCATGACCAGCAGTCGATCTAGTCCTCGTGGCCCAGTCCATGACTGACTCGGAAGACGTGACCATCGGGATGGCGGAGGTGCATTTCGCGGACATCCCACGGCATATTGTTTGGTGGAAATGTGATTTCTAAACCGGCGGCAAGACACTCCTCGTAAACCTTGTCGACGTTCTCGACCCAGACGGACATCCACACGCCTTTGTCGCTCTGTTCATCCCCCTGTTTCTGAAATGTGGTCGTATTCGGGCCGCGACCACGGCCTCCCTGCGCTCCCTGACAGAGAAAAATCTCGGCTTTACCGGAGCATACAGCGCCAAATGTCGGCGGCGTTCCCCAGTCCCAGCGTTTCTTCCATCCCCACTTGGCGAACCACTCGAAGGAAGCGACGATATCAGACACGTTAAGTATAGGAGTCAAGCCATGTGCGTCCATGATTCGGGAAGGATAACATTCGTCAGGAACTGACGGGGATCCGCCAAACGATGGCTCTCTGCTGAGTAAAAGAAGGTCGATGTGCTAGCATCCGTAGCCATGTTCAAACTGATGATCGTATTTCTCAGCCTGCTGGTTACCGCAATGGCCGTCGATCTGCCCAGCAAGAAGTATTTGAATCTATCTGCGATCAAGACGATGGTCGGTGCTGCCGAAGCCGAAGCCCAGCGTCAGCACGTGGAAGTCACGATCTGCATCGTGGATGAAAGCGGGAACCTGCTTTTTCTGGAAAAGGGCGACAGCGCGCCATTGAACACAATCACCTGGGCGCAGAAGAAGGCGCGGCACGCTGCCTTTTACAAGAGTCCTTCCAAAGCAGCTGAAGATGCGGTAAAGAAGGGCAATGTCGAGGCGCTTGCGTATCCGGATTTCTTTCCAAATCAAGGAGGTCTACCCATCATTGTCGATGGACAGATTCTCGGTGGCATCGCAGCCAGCGGAGCCAAGTCTGAGATAGACGAGGCCATTGCGCAAGCCGGTCTTGATGCGCTTGCGAAGAAGTAGGCTGTGTTGTCGGGCGATCCGGAGTGACTACGCGGTCTTCTTGCCGAATACCCCACCTAATTCCTCTTTTGCTTTGTCGCCCATACCGCTGGCCTTCTCGGACATGGCACTCTTGTCCATTAAGCTGTCGAAATGATTGCCCATGGTGGGAAACTTCGATTTTAGAAATGAGATTGCGCTTTCGGCGGCTTGCCGTGCTTTGTCTTCACCGATTCCGGTTCTCTGTGCGATTTGGCTGACGAGTTCGTTCATGGTCGCTCCTTCTAGCACTGTCCAGGTTTGGATGCACGTCGTTGCGTGGCGTGCATAGGCCCATGACCTTATTGATCGGACAGCACTGGAACGACAGTCAAGATTGACAGAGGGGGGCAGGTTCCACAAACCTGCCCCCTGAATCTCTACAAGATTCCTCAGAGCAGGTTCTTCACATTCGTGTTCACAGTGACGCGGGTTGCATTAATCACACCCACGATGTGAGCAGTCGAATTTCCTGACGGATCGTAGGCATCCAGTGTGAACCAGCCGGCATAGTGGTTGCGGTCTGGGCTCAAGTTTATGTGTTCAACAATCTGAGCGCCGCCTTGTGGGTTCCCGATGCCGCTAGGCGCATTGGCGGGATCGTTGCCGGCCCAAGGCATGTGATTGAGTTTGTACGTGAATCTGCCTGTTTTCTCCCACACTCCGAGGCAGAAATTTCCATCCTGCGCGGGCCGATTGGAATTCATGATTTCAGTTCCATCGTTGTGCCACACGACCATAGCATTGTCGATCGGCGTGTCGTTTGGCGGGCCCCCAGCATTGCCTTCGGCGGTGAAGGTAACGTGCCACATGCCGACGATTGGATCGTTGTCGCGATCAGAAATGTTGAGCAGAGAAGCTGGCTGAGAAACGCCCAAATCCCACGACTGCCGATGAAGAGTTGCAGCCGGTTTATCGAACCCCCCGCAGGCGGCGTTCGCAGTGGCTGTGAACATAGCGCCGAGCAGAACTACTCCTAGAATAAGTGTGATCTTCCCGAACCTGGTTTTCATGCCATCTCCTTTTGAGAATTCCGAACTTTATTCCGCACTTCGGGCGGCATCTTGCCTAGATTTCGAGGTTCCGGCAATGGAGGCTGGGTGAAGCTTTGGTGAAGAAATATAAAGCCGTAAGTCGCTGAATTTACACATTGTTACACTGCCCAAGCAGAACTGATGCTATAGTTTCCGCCTGCTCGTGGGGGCTGTTTTGTCTCCGCCTACCTACAAATTTGGCGAGTTCGAACTCGATGGCGCTCGTTTTGAGCTGCGGCGCGGCGGAAGAGTCCAAAAGCTCGAACGAATTCCTCTTGAACTGCTCATCCTATTAGCGGAGAAGAATGGCGACATCGCGACCCGGCAAGAGATCATCGAGCGACTTTGGGGAAAAGATGTCTTTGTCGATACCGAGCACGGGATCAATACGGCCATCCGGAAGATTCGTGCGGCGTTGCGCGACGATGTCGAGCGGTCACGTTATGTACAGACGATTGCGGGCAAGGGCTATCGCCTAATATCTCCAATTGTCAGTGAAGCCACAGGGAATGGAACAAGAAATATCAACTCGGACGCAGCAGTTTCAGATCAAGGAAGGGCCGCGACCCCAGTCTCTGAGTTGGAAGCGAAACCTCAACCAAGAACAGGGCCAAGAATCTTCGCTTTCGTTGCATTCCCTCTACTCGCCCTTGTTCTGGTTCTAGGATGGCTATTCCGCCCATCCTACGGTCCTCCTCGCATCACCGGCGCAACCCAGCTCACCAGTGATGGCTTATGGAAGTGGAATGCCATCGCCACGGACGGTGTTCGAGTCTATTTTTCTGAGGAGGTGAACGGCCATACCGCAGTCTCGTCGGTGTCGGTGAAGGGAGGTTCAACGGTGCCACTCAACCTTCCTTTCAAGGAAGCAACCGTCTTGAACATTTCACCTGACCGATCTGAACTCCTGGTTGCTGAGTCTCGCATCATAGGCGAAGCTCCACTTTGGCGTGTTCCTATTCTCGGAGGGACGCCGCGCCGCATCGGAAACATTGTGGGGCATGACGTGAGCCTGTCGCCTGACGGGAAGAGATTGACTTTTACGAGGGGAGCCGACCTTTACATCGCGGATGCCGACGGAAGCAATGTGCGTAAATTGTTGCCCACCAATCAGACTCCCGAGGTATGGGCCTGGCGACCTACATGGTCTCCCAACGGTAGGCGCCTGCACTTCGACTATTACGTAATGGGGAATCACAGGTCGGCAATCTGGCAAACAGACGTGGATGGCAGCCCGGCACACCGGATTTTCCCGCCATCTTCGGAAGCGCCGATGTACTGCAACAGTGAATGGACCGCAGATGGCAGGTATTTCATCTTTACCTCCTGGAAGGATCTTGAATCCGGGCTTCCATGGCCGGCTTCGAACTTATGGGCAATCCGTGAAGGTAACGACATCTTCCACCAACCTTCGGCAACTCCAGTACAGCTCACGACCGGGCCGGTTCACTATTTCAGTCACGCGATCAGCACGGATGGCAGAACAATTTTCGCAATCGGCATCATGAAGCACGGCGAACTCACGCGCTATTCGAGCAAAGCCAACAAATTTTTTCCGTACTTAGGTGGGATATCAGCTGAAGGAGTGACTTTTTCGCGTGACGGCAAGTGGATTGCCTATGTGACCTACCCGCAAGGCGAGCTTTGGCGCAGCAAGGCCGACGGAAGCGAACCCCTTCAACTGACGTTTCGTCCGCTGTTTGCGCTTGACCCGAGCTGGTCTCCTGACGGAAAACAAATTGCCTTCGCGGGCCAGCGGGCCGGCGAGAAGTGGCAGGTCTATACGGTTTCTGTAGACGGAGGGGCGCCCGAACACATCGAGACGCCTGAGAACGCGCAAGACCCGAGCTGGTCGGCTGACGGTCAGTCGCTCGTCTTTGGAAACGACGGGTTCCCCGGTGGCGAGATTCACATATTTAACTTCAGAACGAAGACCCTTTCGCCACTCGTTGGTTCGCATGATCTGTATTCAGCAAGATGGTCGCCGGACGGCAGGTATGTTGCTGCCGTTTCGCTTAACGATGATCGCTTGATGTTGTTTGATTTTCGCACCGGAAAGTGGGACGAGCGGGCGCACATGCCAGACATTGCCTGGCCGCGCTGGTCAAAGGATGGGGAGTACATCTATTTCTCTGAGATCGGAGATAAGCAACGGGTGTATCGGACTTCAACCACTGGACACAAAATTGAGGAGATCATGAATTTACGCGACTTCCGGTGGACTGGAGCAGCACCCGGCTGGTTCTCTTTGACTCCCGACGGAGATTTGTTGCTGTTGCGGAACACCAGCGGCGGTAGCGAAGTCTATGCGCTGCCCTGGGACGCGCCGTAGGAGGAATGATCGTGGTTTAACGTCCAAACAAGCTTGATAAACTTGCTCAGCTGAGGATCCCAGCCCATGTGCCGCAACATCAAAACGCTTTTCAATTTTGAGCCGCCAGTTACGGATGACGAGGTCCGTGCGGCGTCGCTGCAGTTCGTAAGAAAAATCAGCGGCTTCACCAAACCATCGAAGGCCAACGAAGCCGCATTTCTCGCGGCTGTGGATGAAGTGGCCGCAGCATCGACGCGCCTGCTGCATGCGCTCGAAACTTCTGCTGCGCCGAAGAACCGCGAGAAGGAAGCTGCGAAAGCGAAGGCACGGGCGGTGGTGAGATTCGGGGATTAAGCTTCGGCTCAAGGTATATCGAAAAGGAGGCCGGACACCTACAAAAACGCAGAGCCTTTAACCGCAGAGATCGCAGAGAGAAGAAGCGAGATCGCGGAGAAACACGTCAGAGCGGAGAGCCGACGTGTGCATCTCCGGTCGCGGTCGTAATAGTATTTACCTCTTCAATCATGAGGAGGTAAACATTGGACCACGATCACCTGCGGAGAGATTTTCTGAAGCTTGGTGCGGGCGGTGCTGCTGCGTCATTGATGGTCCTCTCGCCGAGTGTCGCATCAACAGCGCCAGGAAATCCGGGCGGCATTTTCGACGTCATGTCCTTCGGTGCGAAGGGGGACGGCAGCACACTCGATACGTCCTCGATCAATAAGGCAATGGAAGCCGCAGCGGCCGCAGGCGGTGGCACCGTGTTTTTCCCGGCCGGCTCTTATCTCAGTTATTCAATTCACCTGAAAAGCAATATCAGTCTTTACTTAGGTGCAGGCGCAACCATCGTCGCTGCCGACACCCCAAGCTCGGGTTCACCCGGCTATGACGCGGCGGAGCCGAACCAGTGGGACCACTATCAGGATTTCGGGCACAGCCACTGGCACAATAGTCTGCTCTGGGGCGAAGACCTTCACAACATCTCAATCGAGGGCCCCGGAATGATCTGGGGCAAGGGTTTGAGCCGCGGAACTGGAGACACTGCTTTAGGTCCAGGAGTAGGCAACAAGAGTATCAGCCTGAAGAATTGCCGGAACGTCACCCTACGTGATTTTTCCATTCTGCACGGTGGGCACTTCGGCATTCTCGCCACCGGTGTGGACAATTTCACCATCGATAATCTGCTGATCGATACCAACCGCGACGGTATCGACGTGGACTGCTGCCGCAATGTGCGCATATCGAACTGCAGTGTCAATTCACCATGGGATGACGGCATTTGCCCGAAGAGTTCCTTCGGGCTTGGCTACGCGCGGCCGACTGACAATGTCACCATCACGAATTGTTACGTGACCGGCGGCTATGAAGAAGGCACGCTGCTAGATGCTTCGTTTAAACCCTTCGGTGCAGGGCAAAAAATTCCACGCACCGGCCGGATCAAGTTCGGGACCGAGAGTAATGGCGGATTCCGCAACATTACGATAACCAACTGCGTCTTTGATAAATGCCACGGCCTTGCGCTGGAGACCGTCGACGGCGCTTTCCTGGAAGACGTTTCGATCAGCAACATCACAATGCGGGACATTGTAGATGCGCCGTTCTTTTTGCGCCTGGGAAGTCGGATGCGCGGCCCCGAAGGAGTGGCTGTCGGCCAGTTGCGGCGGGTCAACATCAGCAATATCGTGATTTCAAACTCTGACCCACGCCAGTGTGGGATTATCGCCGGAATTCCAGGCCACTACATCGAAGACGTGAAGTTCAGCAATATTTACATTCAGCATCGCGGCGGCGGAACGAAGGAGAATGCAGCGGTCGAACCCGCAGAGCAGGAACGCGAATATCCAGAGCCAGGGCGCTTTGGCCAGATGCCTGCACAAGGGTTCTTCATTCGCCACGTCAAAGGCATCGACATGCGCGATATAGAAATCAAACCGATCAACCAGGATCTGCGCCCGGCATTTCTTTTGGACGACGTGGAGGGAGCAGATTTTAATCACATTGAACTGCCCCGCAATACGGAAGAAAATTGGCGCCTGAAAAACGTAAAAGATTTCAGCGTGAGCCGGAGCCACCCGGTTCAGGATGTCTATCTGGAATCAGTGACACAAAAAGATTTATAGGCGCGTGCAACTTCGAAAATCCCCGATTGATCGTTGCCTCTATGCCTATCGAAGAGCCATTCGATCCAAGACTGCTCCGGGATTGTCAATTTTCTATTCCGCGACTAGTATCAATCGACGCAAGATCCCCTAGCGCAAGGAGTCATCATGGTTCTTGGTTTGAGCCTGCACACTTACACTGTTATTCATGTGCTCATCAGCCTGACCGCGATCGCTTCAGGTTTCATTGTGATGTCCGGATTTTTTCATAGCAAGCGCATGAATGGTTGGAATGGGTTGTTCCTGACCACAACGGTGCTGACGAGCCTGACTGGGTTTGGATTCCCGTTCTCAGGAGTGACGCCCGCCATCAAACTCGGGATAATCTCGCTCGTGGTGTTGGCCATTGCGATCATTGTGCGTTATCCGCTGCATCTTGCGTGGCGAAAGACCTACGTAATTAGCGCATCGCTCGCCCTCTATTTCAATGTGTTTGTGCTGGTGGTGCAATCTTTTGAGAAGGTACCTGCGCTTCGGGCGCTGGCGCCCACGCAAAAGGAGGCGCCATTCGCAGTTGCACAGCTTCTGGTACTCACCATTTTCATAGTGGCGACTGTTGTGGCGGTCAGAAGATTTCGATCGGAGCCGGCCGTCAAGTCGTTTGTGAAGGCGGCTTGAACGCAACAATCTCAGCACCAGTCAGGTCCTGAGCGCCACGTGTGGAAGCTTAGTTCGTTTACAATGAAGGCCTCGATAAACCAGCCTTTTACCTGCGTGGCTGGCTTTTACTGCCGATGACCTCGCTCTTTCCAGCTTTCGCAATCTTTGCCCAGCATGGGCTGTCGCAGTACGTTCGCCAGCATTTCTTTGACACGACCTTTAAAGGGCTTTACCACGCCAACGCCTTTGACATGGCGCTTCTGATCCCGTATTTCTTTGTGCTCACCTTGTTGGCGACGTATGGAATTCATCGCTACACGCTCGTCTACCTCTACTACAAACACAAAGCCAAACAGAGTCGGGAGCCCGAGCAGAAGTTTTCAGAGCTGCCGCGAGTGACGGTGCAGCTTCCAATCTTTAACGAGCGATATGTAATCGACCGCCTGCTGCAGGCGGTGTGCCGGCTGAAGTATTCTCACGAGAAGTTGGAAATTCAGGTGCTCGACGATTCAACGGATGAAACAGTAGATGTGGCGCGAGGACTGGTTGAGCACTATGCCTCACAGGGTTATCCCATTACTTATCATCACCGCATCAATCGCGCTGGTTTCAAAGCCGGCGCCTTGCACGAAGGGCTGAAGTCGGGCAGTGGCGAGTTCATCGCCATTTTCGACGCTGATTTCGTGCCGCCGTCCGATTTTCTGCAGCGCACGATTCATCATTTCACCGACGAAAAAGTCGGAATGGTGCAGACACGCTGGACACATATCAACCGTAATTACTCTTTTCTGACGGAAGTTGAAGCGATGCTGCTCGACGGCCATTTCGTGCTCGAGCATTCCGGTCGTGCTCGCAGCAACGTGTTCTTCAATTTCAATGGCACGGCGGGAGTGTGGCGCCGGACAGCGATTGACGATGCGGGTGGTTGGCAGCATGACACGCTAACCGAAGACACAGACCTTTCTTATCGCGCGCAACTGAAGGGTTGGAAGTTTATTTATCGCCAGGATGTGGAATGTCCGGCCGAACTTCCGGTGGAGATGACCGCGTTCAAGACCCAGCAGGCGAGATGGGCCAAAGGCTTGATTCAGACGGGAAAGAAGATTCTTCCGCATGTGCTCAAGAGCAAGCAGCCGTTTCATGTGAAGATTGAGTCCTGGTATCACTTGACCGCCAATTTGAGTTATCCGCTCATGGTGGTCCTTTCAGTCCTGTTACTACCCGCGATGATCATTCGCTTTTACCAGGGATGGTTTCAGATGCTGTATATCGATATTCCGCTCTTTTTGGCGTCGACGTTCTCGATTTCGAGCTTCTACCTGGTCTCACAGCGCGAACTATTCCCGAAGACGTGGCCTCGCGCTCTTCTTTATCTGCCAGTTTTGATGTCTCTGGGAATTGGGCTCACTGTCACGAATACATGCGCCGTGCTTGAGGCGCTAATCGGGAAGCAGACGGCGTTCGCGCGAACTCCCAAGTATCGTGTCGAATCAAAAAACGACAAAGTGAAGGCCACGAAATATCGCAAGCGGCTGGGATGGGTGCCGTGGGTTGAATTGCTGATTGGCACATATTTCGCGCTCACGGTGTACTACGCTGTGCAGAATGAGAACTACCTCACTGTTCCATTCCTGCTACTTTTCGTAATCGGCTACTGGTACACAGGACTGATGTCGCTGCTTCAAGGGCGATTTGCCGGCCTATCGTTGAGCGCCGCCGAACCTCATTCAAAACCATTTCCCGTCGGTGTATAAGCGCTGCTTTCATTTTTCACCAACACAGAGTTAGAATGCGTTTCGCTTTCATTGCGCCTTTGAGGGGGAATGTATGAATCATCGCCTGCTGTCCGTTCTTTTCGTGCTCGCGTTTACGGCTTCGTTCACAAGTTGTGGTACTGGGCATAGTGGCGAAACGTATATCGTGATTTCCACGAACATTAAGGTGCCTTATTGGCAAAGCGCCAGTGCGGGATTTGCGCAAGCTGCCGAGGAGTTGAAGGTGGGATATTCCTTTGAGGGACCGGACAGTTACGATCCAGGCGCTGAGCGCGAACGTTTCGAGGCTGCTCTTCAGAAAAAGCCTACGGGAATTCTGGTTTCTGTTGCGGATCCCACGCTGATGAAGGATCCAATCAACCAGGCGATTGGTGCCGGCATTCCTGTGATCACGATCGATTCGGATGCGCCTGACAGCAAACGTCTTTTTTTTATTGGAACGAACAATTACCAGGCGGGAATCACGGGTGGTAAGCGCCTGGCACAAGAATTGAAGGGCAAAGGCACAGTCGTGGTTTATACCATGCCATCACAACCCAACCTCGATGAACGTCTGCGAGGATACAAGGCAGCGCTTGAGGGCGCACCGCAAATCAAACTCGCGCATATTGTGGACATCAAGGGCGACCCGCGTGTTGCGTTTGACAGCACGAACCAATTTCTGGCGAACGATAAAAAGGAGCACATCGACGCGTTCGTTTGCCTGGAGGCTTTGTCGGGAAAGGAAGTAGCAAGCGTGCTTAATAGTTACAACGTGAAAGGGCGCACCATTATCGCGATGGACACCGATCCGGACACGCTGCAGTGGATCCAGAAAGGCGTGATCGCAGCAACGATTTCTCAGAAACCGTACACAATGGCATACGTCGGCTTGCTGATGCTCGACAACCTGCATCACGAACCGCCCAAGGTGCTCGATGCTGATTGGTCACATGACACACTGGCGCCGGTCCCCGCATTTGTCGATACCGGCTCGGCATTAGTCGATAAGAGCAACGTGGATGCATTTATCGCGGCCACTAAATCTGTTTCTGGGAAATAAGATCGTCTTTGGGGACATAATGAGAACTCCAGGCACCCTTTTCTTGCTTTTTGCGATATGTTGCAGCGCGGTCGCACTCGATCGACAGGCGACGTCGGACTATCACACACGCCGGCAAAAACTAGCCACGAAACTGGACGGCGGAATCGCGCTGGTATTTGCTCCGCCGGAAGCAGAAGGGCCGAATGACCTTTATGGCTATCGTCCTGACGATAACTTTTACTATCTCACCGGATGGCCGGAACCGGGCGCAGCGTTGCTGATCGCAGCACAACGACAAGCAAAGGAGGACAGTCCGGCCAGGCCATATACCGAAATTCTCTTCCTTCCCAAACGAAATTTCTCACAAGAACAGTGGACTGGACCGAAGTTAGGGCCGGATGATCCCAAAGCCGGCGCGACTACCGGGTTCGAACGCGTCGAACCACTCGATCACTTGCGCGACGAACTGGTGAAGCTTGTTCCCCAGCGCAGCACAATTTACACCGATGTGCCTGCGTCGGGAGAGATTTCAAATTCCAGAAATTCACTTGAGTGGCTGCAAACCGCGAATTCATTCCCAGTGGGCACTTCATATGCAGACATTCGTCCACTGCTGGGGTCACTGCGAACTGTGAAAGACGCGGGAGAAGTAGAACTGATCCGGAAGGCAGTGGATGCGTCAGTTGCGGCACAGCTTGCGGCTATTCGCGCGATCAAGCAAGGGATGAGCGAACGTGAGATTTCAGCTCTGCTTCAATACGAATGGGGCAGGCGGGGATGCGAGCGCCCGGCGTATGCGCCAATTGTTGGCGCAGGCATCAATTCGACGGTACTGCACTATTCAGAAGATTCGGGGCCAATCAGTTCTGGTGATCTCGTGCTGATGGATGCAGCAGGCGAATATTCGCTTTATGCGTCGGATATCACGCGAACTGTCCCTGCCGATGGCAAGTTCACTGCTCGCCAGCGCGAGATTTATGACATTGTGCTCGGCGCGCAGAAGGCTGCCATTGCGGCTTTCCAGTCAGGAAAATCGCATCTGCGGAGGGGACAGCCGGACTCGATCCACGATGTTGCATACGACTACATCAACACCCATGGTAAAGATATGCATGGCCAGCCACTTGGCAAATATTTTTTCCACGGGCTTGGGCACTTTGTTGGATTGAACGTGCATGATCCCGATGATTATTCTGTAGCGCTCGGCCCGGGCATGGTGTTCACCATCGAACCTGGGATTTATATCCCGGAAGAAAAGATTGGTATCCGCATCGAAGATATGTTCTATGTAGATGGCG
Source organism: Terriglobales bacterium (assembly GCA_036557105.1). Taxonomy (GTDB): domain Bacteria; phylum Acidobacteriota; class Terriglobia; order Terriglobales; family Acidobacteriaceae; genus Gp1-AA145. The sequence goes on along the minus strand of DATBIE010000169.1, from coordinate 892 downwards.
ATGGAAAGCTCATCCGCCTGACGCAGTCTCTACCACAGACCGCCGATGACATCGAACGGCTGATGTCGTCGAAGTAGCGCGTGGGGATTTCACGCTTTCGCTTTTGATATGCTAAGGCATCGTGCGGATGATCTGGTGGTATCTGATCGTGGCGGTTGCCGCCGGGGCGATTGTCTGGGCCATTTTGTCCGCATACCTGCAAGTACGCGACCGGATGCGGCGAGCTGAAAACCGGGAGGCGCGCCGAGCACAGAACCGCGAAGCAGAGCATCAGAAGTGAGGACGAAGAGGAAATAGATGGCAACATCGACTACGACGACCCAGGTTTCGAGCCAGCGTAATCGTGCGCTGGAGACCGCGACTCAGATTGCGATTATCGTCGCCGCAAGCTTTTTTGTGGCGCTTTGTGCGCGCATCTACATTCCGCTGCCGGGTACTCCGGTGCCGCTGACGGTACAAAATTTGGGTGTGCTGCTTATCGGCTTGGCTTTGGGACCGAGACGTGGATTCATCGCTCTAGCCTTGTACCTGGCAGAAGGCGTTTCAGGACTGCCGGTATTCAGTCCGAGCGGTCTGGGCGGCCTGGCGCAGATTCTCGGTCCGACGGGCGGATATTTGATCGCATATCCGTTCGTGGCCGCTTTGACGGGTTACATTTTTGAGCACGGCAAGTCGAGTTTTGCACGCGCCGCATTCGCGTCACTCGCCGGAGAAATTTTGCTATTTGCGTTCGGAGTGTCCTGGCTCTACGTGCTGACGCATTCACTCTTCCGCGCACTCAGCTTCGGGCTTTACTGGTTTGTTTTTGCTGAAATTCTCAAAGTCATGGTTGCTGCTGGGATCGTGCGAAGCTGGAAGGTTTTTTTCCCCCACACCTGATCGTTACATCTGT
>DATBIE010000168.1:0-8122 GCA_036557105.1 Terriglobales bacterium | reverse complement strand
CTCGAATTCAAGTTTTGATCACAAAGGATCGCGGATTTGTTACGCGGCTTCCTTCCTTCGCCGCGCTTCCGTATAATTTTTGCCGGTGGTCGCCGATGCGGCGCATCGGCCCGAGGAGATGGCCGTGCCTGTAGGAACCGCGTTTCATGAGCGCACGCTGGCGCTTTGCGAAAGCCTGAATTATCGCGAATGGTCGGGCTACTACACCGTCAGCGTCTACGAGATGCATCACGAGCACGAGTACAACGCCATCCGCAACTCCGCCGCGCTCATTGATATTTCGCCGCTCTTCAAATATCGCGTCACCGGGCGCGACGCAACGAAACTCGTCAACCGGGTCATCACGCGCGACATCAATAAAGTTGCTGTCGATCAGGTGATTTACTGTTGCTGGTGCGATCCGCAAGGCAAGGTGATCGACGACGGCACGATTACGCGGCTTGACGAAAATCGCTATCGCTGGACCGCCGCGGAGCCCAACATCCGCTGGTTTCATCAGAATGGCCTCAACATGGATGTGCGGATCGAAGACATTTCTGAGCAAACCGCAGCGCTGGCGTTGCAGGGGCCAACTTCAGCAAGGCTGCTGAAGACTGTGGCCGACGCGGAAATGTCCAACCTAAAATATTTCCGCATGACCAGCGGTAAGATCGCGGGCGTGCGGGTGGACATTTCGCGCACAGGATACACCGGTGATCTGGGCTATGAGATCTGGGTAGACTGGAAAGATGCAGTCAAGGTGTGGGATGCCATTGTCGCTGGTGGCAGGCCATTCGATCTCCATCCAACGGGAATGCTGGCGCTTGATGTGGCACGGGTGGAAGCGGGACTGTTGCTCCTTGATGTGGACTACACCAGCTCACGAAAAGCACTGATTGCTTCACAGAAGTTTTCACCGTATGAGTTAGGGTTTGGAAAGATGGTGCACCTGGACAAGGAGTATTTCGTCGGCCGGGCGGCGCTTGAACGAGATTACAACTGTGGAGTGGCGCGGCAGCTTGTCGGACTTGAGCTCGATTGGAATGATATCGAAGCTTTATATGAGAACCTGGGACTGACACCGGCTGCGCCGAGCCAAACTTCTCGAGTGCATGTTCCGGTTTATGCGGGGAATCGGCAGGTAGGAAAGGCGACTTCGACTACGTGGTCTCCGGTGCTGAAGAAGTTGATTGCGCTGGCAAGTGTTGAAACTCCATACGCGAAGTCGGGAAGTACATTGCAGATGGAGGTCACGATTGAAGCCGTGCGGCAGAAGGCAGCGGCGAAGATTGTAAACCTACCATTCTTCAATCCGCCGAGGAAAACAGCGATTCCCGTGTAGCCTTAACTGAGTGCTGAGTGCGGTTCTCACTTCAAATAATCAAACAAACTCACCTGCGAAATTCGGCTGATTCCTGCCAGTTCGGCGTTTAAGGCAATTTGCGCCTGGCTGAAGTCAGTCGCGGCTTTTGCCATGTCGGCTGCGGAGGTTGAATTCGCGGCGGTGGCAAGATCGAGCTTGTCGGAATTCAGGAAATTCTGTTGTGCCTGCAGTTGGTTGAGCGCATTGCCGTAGAACACGCGCTGGCCTGTGATGTAGTTGTAAGCCAGGCTGATCTGATCAAGCGCCTCGCCGATGTTCGTGTTCGATTTCAGTGCACTGATGAGATCAGCAATGGACTGAAAGACATGGCCCTGAGGGTCGGTGAAGAGTTGCGATCCCGGAAGGTTCACCTGCAGCGAATAGCTCTGGCCAATTTGAACATCATTGGTTCCGGCATTGCCGTCGTAAGTGACGCCTGAAGGACTGGCCGCGTCGGTCACGAAGGGCTGAACTGTAGCTGTACCGGCAAAGATGAACTCGCCCTGATAGTCGGTGTTTGCCAGGCTGAGAATCTGCTGCTGAATTCCGGTCAGCTCGTTGGCGACATCATTGCGATCACTGTCTGAAAGAGTCCCATTCGCGCCCTCCACCCCGAGCGAGATTGCCCGCTGTAGCGCGGTCACCACTGAACTCAACGTGGAATCGGCGGTTTGTAACAGTCCGGAAACACTTGTGATGCTGCGCAGGAAAGTGTCCGTCCGCACCGTCTCTATGTTATTACCAACCATTTCGGCTGCTCCCGCGGGATCGTCCGATGGCTTGTTTATACGGCTGCCGGTCGCCATTTGCAGAGAGGAGGTGTCCGCCTGCTGCTGTGTGTTGTTGAGGTCAGCCAATAGGTCACTCAGTACATAGGGATTAACCCGGAGCGCACTCATGACGAGACCGCCACTGTGCCCATATTGATTACCGTTTCGAGCATCTGGTTTACTGCGACCACGACCTGCGCCGCCGCGTCGTAGGCGCGTTGAAACTGGACCATGTGAGCGGCCTCTTCGTCGAGAGAAACACCCGAGATGCTGCCGCGTTGATCCTGCAATTGCTGAAGAACGAGCTGTGAGGATTGCAGTTCTGCAGTATTGTTTGAAACGTCATTGCCGACGTCGAAGACCAAATTGGCGTAATAGGTGCCCGGTGTGGCGCCCGAGATGATTGGCTGGTCCTGTATGGCGCTGAAATTTGCGAGGTTGCCATTGCTTCCGGCACTTCTGTCGGAGCTCGCCGCGATCAGCGACGGGTCGGCGATCGCAACCGCCATATCGGTTGCGGCGCCGGTGAGACTAGCGGGAGGAGGGGTGAAGAGGTTGCCGCCGACATTTCCGCTCAGGTCGAACCCGGCAGCGTTCGCTTGATTGAACGCGGTTTCGAGTCCAGCGGCCAGGGTGTCGAGTTGGTTGAGCAGTCCCGGAATCGTCTGGTCACGCGCCTCGATCAAGCCTGCCAAGCTTCCGGAATTAATCTGCGACGTTATATCCGCGCCTTGCTGAGTGAAAACATGCTGCACGCCGGAGGCATCGTCTTGGGCGCTCAGATTGTAACTTTGCATTCCGGTGACCAATGCAGTGCCATTTGACGTGGTGAGCGCAATACCAGAATCACTCTTGATCGCAGAAAGGTCGATCAGTCCGGAGAGTTGAGCGACAAGGTTGTCTCTTTGGTCGATGAATCCGCTGGCGTCCTGACCCACGTTCTGAAGCGCCCCTATTTTGCCGTTCAAGGCGGCGATCTGTTGGGTCAGAGTGTTTATTTCTTTGACCGACTCCGCGACGTTCAGATTCAGATTTGAGCGTTGCGTTGAGAGATTCTTCGCAAGATTGTTGAAGGCCGAAGTGAGACTGGAAGCTGCGGTCAGCACCGCCTGGCGCAAGGAAACGTCGGCGGGATTTGTCGAAAGTTGCGCGACGCTTGAAAACAGGTTTGACATCTCAGATGCTAGATCGCCGTCCCCTGATTTGAACAGGGTCTGCGCCTGGTCGAGAGCGTTAACGAACGCGTTCAATTTTCCTTGTTCTCCGCTCTCCTGTTGAATTCGTAGCTGCAGAATCGGATCCCGCACGCTCTGTATTTTCGCCAGCGTGACTCCTGTTCCGTAGGTCACGTTTCCAAGCACAACCGGAGCGATTTCCTGCAAAACTGGGATCTCGCGCGAGTAACCTGGCGTATTCACGTTGGCAACATTGTTGGCTGTGACTTCAAGTGCGCCCTGGTCTGCAGCCATCGCGCCCGTCGCGATGAACATGGTTGAGAGCAGGTTCGACATCAACTCTTCCCCTCGGGCATGGGAATGATCTTTGGCTGGTAAGTGGCCGAAGGTCCATTCAGCAAGTTACGCAGTATTGCCAGGTGGCCGCGCATACGGCGGAGGGTTGCGCCGAAGACTCTGTTCTGACGGTGCACACAATGAGCCGCGTTTTCTGATCCCGAGCGACCTTGCATTTTCATAAATTGGCGACGGTTGTTAACCGCCTGCTTCAGCGATGCACAGAGTTGCTGCAAGCGCCAGGCACAGATTTCGAGGTCATTGAACCGGCCTTCAAAGAGTGCGGCCTGCGCTTCGGAGATGGCGCACGCCATCTCTTCGATATGGACGTGCCCATTCTCCTCAGTCGTGTCGGCAGAAGGGCGATCTGAATATTCGATGGTCACGCGATACTGTCCAATTCGTGTTCGGGATGTTCGAATTCGATATCCGATGACACGAATTTCCTCGTCTTAGCTTTCTTCCGTGGCGCGTCTGGTATCAGGTGGGATCTACTCACCGCATCGCCTTCTCTCTTGCTATTTCCTTTTCGCGCCTTATCACCTGTGTCTCTACGCGAACCCTGTTGGCTGGCAGGGTCCATCCATGTGACCGGTGACAGACCCGCTGCAGACAGATCGTCAGCCGCCATTGTCCCTCCTCGGCTATGAGCCGCGGTTATGCTGAAAGCACGCGCAGCTGCTCCAGCAATGCCCCGGCCGTTTGTGCTGCCGAAACTTGGTACGCTCCGGCACGAACCTGCAATTGCAGCGCCTGGACCTTGTCAGATCGCACCTCGGGCGAATTCATCGCCACTGTGGCCAGTTTGCCTACATCCACGTGGTGTTCCAATGTTTGAGACAAACGGTTTTGTTCTTCGCCGGTCTGCGCCTTGCGGGTGGCGGAGGTTCCTTCAACCTGAGAATCCGCAACAGCTGCAACCATGTCTAAATCAATTCTCATACCTACTCTGACCTCTTTCCCTCTGCAATTCTGCTATCGGCAGGAAATTAGAAAACTTTAAGTGCCATCTGTCTTCTGGCAGTAATGCGAGATAAGCGCCCGCGCGATGAAAGTTCCGAGGCCAATTCCGCTCGTGCGTGCCAATCCAGATGTCAGTGCTTCCATGCCAAGTCCGTCATAGCTCCGCGTGACGCCATCCTCGGTTGTGCCCGGCACCTGGGAAAAGGTCCGCTGCAGGTCGCCAAATACCATGTTGAGTAGGATGGCTTCAAACTGAGATCCCGAATTTTGTGCTTTGGCCTGAAGCGCATCCATCGAAATCGTTGACGAACTTGTTACCGAGTTGGACGCCGAGTTTAACGCAACCGGAACTGCGACCCCTGGCACTGCGTGCATTAGATGACCTCCAAATCTGCATCAAGCGCGCCCGCGGCCTTGATCGCCTGCAAGATCGCGATCACATCGCGAGACGTTGCTCCGATCTTTTGCAATCCGTTTACCAGTTGATCGACGCTGGCACCTTCGTTTAATTCAATACGCCGCGACGTTCCCTCCTCCGCTTTCAGGGTGGTCTCGGGGACGACTTTGGTTTCACCCTTCGAGAAAGCCTCGGGTTGTGAAACTGCCAGTTGCGTCGAGACCTCGATCGAGAAACTGCCATGCAGAATCGAGACTGCCCCTAACCGCACATCGCGCCCGAGCACAACCGTTCCCGTGCGTTCATTGATCACGACCCGCGCACGCCGCCGGACTTCGACGCTCAGGTTCTCAATGCGCGCGAGCAGCGCGGGAACATCATGTTCCTCCGGCCCGCGTCCCACGTCGATGCGGCGGCTGTCCTTCACAGTCGCGGTAACATCGTGAATCGCCCCATTGATGACTTTCGCGACCTGCTCGGCTGTCGAAAAGTTGGGCTCCGACAACAAAATAGTGAGCACATTCATCTTCTCCAGGTCGATCGAGCTGTCATGCTCGACCAATCCGCCGCCGGGAATCCTTCCTACCGTAGGATGATTCAGTTCCTTCGAATTTCCCCCGGTTCCGGCGCTATAGCCACCAAGTGTCAGTGGGCCTTGGGCCGCCGCATACACCTGGCCATCAGCAGCGTAGAGAGGAGTGAGCAGCAACATGCCACCTTCCAGGCTGCGCGCGTCTCCGGCCGAAGAGACCGTTACGTCGAGCCGCATTCCGGGCGTGGCAAACGGTGGCAATGTTGCCGTGACAAAAACCGCCGCCACGTTTTTGACCACCACCGTTGACGGCGGAATTTGCACTCCCATGCGCTGCAGCACATTCGCCAGAGTTTGTATTGTGAAAATAGTTTGCTGGCGGTCGCCCGTGCCTTTCAGGCCGACGACTAGGCCATAGCCGAGCACCTGGTTATCCCGGACTCCTTCGATGGTGGCGATATCGCGGACGAGGGCGGTATGAACTGTCTCATCGCCATGAGAAACCGACGGCAAAATAAGCAACGCCCCAAAAATAAAAACGCGGAAAGTTGGTGCATTCACGTGAAATTTCATGTGACCGATTGACCGCTAAAAATTCAGCAAGCGCAATATGGCGCGCAGGATCACGTTCGGCGGCCGGGTGCCTTCGCTGATCACGCCCTTGCCCCGGAGCTCGAGTTCGAGGTTGGCGATTGCATTCGATGCCACTGTGTCTCCCGGTCCGATATCCCCCGGCCGCACCATCCCACGCAGAAGCACGGTTTGCCGCTCATTATTCATGGTCAACTTGCGCTCGGCCTCTATGACCAATGCTCCTCCCGGCAGGACAGCCACGACACGGCCTGCCAGACTGGTGGTCAGGCTTGAACTCGTAGCCGCCTGTCCTTTCCCCGAAAGCGAGTAAGCGGAAGCCGGCGAGAACAGGTTTGCTACCCCTGTTGTTTTCAGCTGGCCAGGCAGAGCGGAAATTCCGGAACTCGCGCTCATATCCCGTTGTGAAGAGACGCTGCCGGCGTTGGTTGCAGTAATATTCTGGACGACCGTGATGGTGATGAGATCGCCGACGTGCCGTGCTTTGTAATCGGAGGAAAGATTACTAAGCCTGCCGCTGTCAATCCAGAGACTTCCGGTCGTCGTCGAAGGCCCTGCAAGCGGCGCTTCATTCATGCGTCGCAAGTACTGCTCGAGAGATTCGCCCTGAATTGCGCCAGAACTGGTCTTTGCTTTTGCGATTGCGAAGTTGGAGCCGATCGTGAACAAAAGAAAAATTCCGGCCAATCTTTTCATCTATTCGTCAGCCTTTCTCTGCGCTGTGCTCAGCCATCGCAGCAACCCTTGGCCGACGACCTGAGCGGGCAAGAACACGTGATTGGTTGGATTCCGCACGGGCACCACATCTCCCAGGAGACCTCGCTTGCCCGGAATTACAATTTCGGTGATCTTCACGCCACCTTCTTCGATCACCAGCAGCGCCGGTTTCCCAGCTTTGACTAAGGCAGGTCGGGCACGCACTCCGATGGTGCTCCTTGAGGGTTTTTGGCGTGCGCGGGCACATTTACCTTCTTTATTGCTCGCACAATGAATTTCAACTGCAAAGCGGCCGCAGACCCTGCGTTCGTGGCAGCGCATCTCGACAAAAATCCCTCTGTCAGCTTGCATGCGGGCACGGAGCACATCGAATCGCGGGTTGGGCGCAAGCGTGGTGAACTCTGGGGGAGGAACAATCCGCGCCCGCGCAAGGTCCGGTGAGTCAACGATCGCCGCCTCGACCAAAGTGCGCTCGATGCGGGTAAGATCGAGCGGCCAGCCCAATCGGCGGACAGCGTTTGCCTGCGTTACGCCGCTTGCTACTGCGGCAGCTTTCCGCGATATTCGGGCGCTCGATGCCGCCGATGCGGAAAATGCGGCGAACACAGATACGACGATTAGAACGCATTTCATTTCACGTTTCGAGTGTCACTTGCCAAGGCTGTTCACGTCCTGGAACATTTCATCGGCGGCTTGCACTACGCGCGAACTGGCCTCATACGAACGTTGCGCCACGATCATCTGAATGAATTCTTCGACCACATCGACATTTGATTGCTCCAGATATCCCTGCTGGATAGTTCCCAAGCCTTCGGTCCCGCCGGGATTGCCGACGATGGGATCGCCCGAGGCTGCGGTGGCGAGAAATAGATTGTTGCCGACGCTATTAAGACCGCCGGGATTTTGGAACAGCGCTAACTGTAAGGTTCCCACCTGCTGCGCCTGAGTTTCGCCGGATGTGGTCACGCTGACGGTGCCATCAGAGCCGATTGTCACCGACGTGGCGTTCGGGGGAATGGTGATGGCCGGATCCATGGGGTTGCCGTCGGCGGTCACAATGTTTCCCGACTGGTCGAGATGAAAGGCTCCACTGCGCGTGTATGCCGTCTCGCCCGAGGGCAGAGTGATCTGAAAAAATCCCTGTCCTTGAATGGCAAGGTCGAGCGAGTTGCCGGTATGGCTGAAGTCGCCCTGTGTTTGCACGATTTCGGAAGCGGCCGAACGCGCGCCCAAACCGATCTGCAATCCGCTGGCGACTGTAGTCTGCTGGGTCGAAGCCGCGCCGGGCATGACCACGTT
>DATBIE010000167.1:0-4190 GCA_036557105.1 Terriglobales bacterium | reverse complement strand
CCTCAAGCTTCGAACGGGAATAAATATGCCAACAATGCCGATTATCGAATACAAAGACGCCAGCCCCGAAGTCCGCGAAGTTTATGACGACATCATGACAACGCGCAAGACCGACTGGATCAATAATTTCTGGAAGGTGCTCGCGAATGACCCGGTCGCGCTCAAGCGCACCTGGGAAGACATAAAACAAATCATGTCTCCCGGCGCCCTCGACCCGCTGACCAAGGAATTGATCTACGTTGCGGTCAGCGTGAGCAATCAATGCAACTACTGCATTGCTTCGCACACCACCTCTGCGCGCAAAAAAGGCATGAGCGATGCGATGTTCAAAGAATTGATGTCGATCGTAGGGATGGCGAATGAAACCAACAGGCTTGTGGCTGGCTATCAGGTAGAAATTGACGAGCAGTTCAAGGTGTAAACATGGCGCATCAGTTCAGCACTTCTTATATCGAAGATTCTCTCTCGCTATTTCGCTATTACAAAAAGCTCGCGGAAGGCGCGATGGATCAGGTTTCGGACAAGGAACTATTCACCGCTCTTGATGAAGAGATGAATTCGATCGCGATCATCGTTAAGCACATGGCCGGCAACATGCGTTCCCGCTGGACGGACTTCCTTACGAGCGATGGCGAAAAACCCGATCGCAACCGTGATAGCGAATTTGTGTCGCCGCCGAATACGCGCGAAGAACTCATGCGTACCTGGAATGACGGCTGGGAACGAATTTTTCAAGCCCTGGAACCCCTCTCAGATGCGGATCTCGAACGCAAGGTCCTCATTCGCAGCGAGCCGCATTCGGTGATGCAAGCCATCAACCGACAGATCGCGCATTACTCTTACCATTGCGGTCAGATCGTATTTCTCGCCAAGCATTTCAAAGGCAGCAATTGGAAGAGCCTGACCGTGCCGCGCAACAAGTCTGGGGAATTTAATCGCAAGGTGCTGGCCGGAGAAGCGAGCCAGAGATGATTGCAGATTGGAGATTGGAGATTTTAGATCGCAGATTCAAAAGCGGCTCGCAATCTGGAAATCAACAATCAAAATCTACAGTTTAAAATCTGCAATCCTAATTCCGCCCCGCCCTTTTTCCGAACTTGAACTCATGCGCCTTCATGTCCACTTTTCTTCCACGAAAGCGCACGTTCTCTGCTTCCAATCGAAACCGCTGTTCCATTCCATTTTCGCCGCGTAATTTGATTTCGCCACCAGAGCCCAAGACTCGTTGCCACGGTAGTCCGATTGAATTGTGCAGAGCGCGCGCGACCTGACGAGCAGCGCCGGGAAATCCGGCAGCCCGAGCCACCGCGCCATAGGTAGAAACCTTGCCGCGAGGGATCTGTTTGATGGCAGCCCGAATTCTGGCCTGCGTGGAGATGGACGCTGAAGCGCGACTCACGATCGACCACCCTGGAGAACGATAGGCGGGAGCCCCATCGTCCATGGACATCAAAGCAACCTAGGCAGCGGCGCCTTTGCGAAACGATTCGATGGCTTTCTCCTCGTTGTCGTATACGTCAAAGACGGTCAACAGCTTTGTAACTTGCAACAGGTCGCCCACACGTCGCGTAAGATTTGCCAACTTGATAGACGCCCCGGCATTCCGGGCTGTGGTGTAAAGGGCCACAAGAGTTCCGAGCCCGCCGCTATCGATATAGGTTACTTCGCCCAAATTTAAGACAATGCGGCTGCCGGATGAAACCAGCGCCTTCACTCGCTCGCGCAGCGCAGATGATTCTTCGCCAAAAACGACGCGTCCGGCGCAATCAACAACTGTTATGTCGTCATTGAGCGTCCGGGTATTCAGCTTTAATTGCATAAAGTCCTCTTTTCGTGACAAGGAAGGGTATCGCCAAACGGTACGGCTGGCAAGGGATTTATGACATTTCGGGACGCTCAAGCCGCTGATGTTCGAGGCTGTCTATCATCACGTATAATCACCTCGTCTCCTTCCATGAGCTATCAGGTCCTTGCCAGAAAGTACCGTCCCCAGAAATTTTCCGAGGTGATCGGGCAGGAGCATGTCACCCGTACGCTCAAAAACGCCATAGAGCAGGGAAGGATCGCTCATGGCTACATCTTCAGCGGGCACCGGGGAATCGGCAAGACGACGGTGGCGCGAATTCTGGCCATGGCTCTCAACTGCCGTTCGTCGGAAAATCCGGTTCCGGAGCCCTGTGGCGTGTGTGACTCGTGCACTGAAATTCGCGCCGGCAATTCGGTTGATGTCATCGAAATCGATGCCGCTACCAACCGCGGAATCGACGAAATCCGCGAACTGCGAGAGGCTGCCCGATATCGCCCGGCTCGCGACCGCTACAAGATATACATTCTCGACGAGGCGCATCAGATTACCGATGCCGCCTTCAATGCTCTCTTGAAAACTCTGGAGGAACCGCCTGGGCACGTCGTGTTCATGCTGGCAACCACGCAGCCGGAAGATATTCCACAAACGATCCGCTCCCGTTGCCAGCATTTCAGCTTTCGCGCTGTAAAGTTTAATCAGGTCATCGCGCAACTGAGAGACATTTGCTCGCGGGAGAATATTCGTGCAGATGACGATGCCTTGGCCTTGCTCGCCGAAGCCGGCGATGGCTCAATGCGTGATGCCCTCTCCATTCTCGATCAGGTCATCGCGTCGAGCGAAGGGGGGTTGACGGCGGATTCTGTTCGACAGTTGATCGGAGTGGCTCCTTCCGGCGTTCTTGAAGAAATTATGCAGGCTGTGGCGCGCAGTTCGAGCGAAGAAATCCTGCAAGTAGTGGACCGATTGCTGTCTGAAGGACAGAATCCGGTGCACTTCGCGCGGCAACTGGCCCGGTTTCTGCGAAACGCAACTGTTGCAAAGGTCGCCGGGGCGGATTCGTCATTGCTGCAGATTTCGTCTGACGAGCGGGCGCGGGTGAGCCGTATTGCAGAACTGTTTAGTGAAGAAGACCTGGCGCGGCATCTCCAAATCATTTTGCGCACACACGGAGAGCTCGGGTATCGCCAGGAGCAGCGGTTCCATCTTGAGCTAGGTTTGCTGAAGATGGCGCATGCTCAAAGATTGTTGCCGCTGGAACAACTGCTGAGTGGTGTTGAAGCAAGTCGAAGCGGCGCTCCGGAGCGCAAGCTCACGGTGGCGCCCGAACCGAAGAAAGCAGAACAGCAGACTGCCCGGCCATTCGTCTCGCCGTTTGCCGCAGATTCAGCGCGGAAGGGAACACCGAGATCGGAGTCCTCGCCCGAAGCTGTTGGTGGATCTACTCGCTCAATACCAGCAGCAATAGGGACACCGTCCATCGTCATGGGATCAGCCGCTCCCGCCGTGGCTGCTCAGCCCGCACAGGAGAGAGAACCTCGATCGGAAAATGGGGTTGAGGAGCTTCGGGTGGCTGCCCTGAATGCGCTAGCCAAGGCTGGCCAGAACATGCTTTGCTCCATGCTTGAGAACGGAGAATGGAAACTGGAAGGTTCCCAGCTCTCGATCTCTGTTGCTGCATCCGCGGCGTTGATTGAAATGTCGGTAAGCGCAGATGCCAAGCGGCTGGTTACTGCAAGCGCAAGTGGCGTGCTTGGGCGTGCAATCAAGCTTCAGGTGGTGTCAGGTGGAACATCCGTCATCCCGAAATCGAAACCGGCGTTTTTCCCCAACGGCGGCAGCCGCGCGCGTGCGGAACAGGAGCCGGTGGTACAGCGGATGAGAGAAAAGTTCGGCGCTGAGATCAGGACCGTCATCGACTATCGAAAGAATTAGGTACTTGCTATGAGCGGATTCAATCTTCAGGAATTGATGTCGCGGGCGAAAGAGCAGTATGAAAACCTGCAGAAGAAAATGCAGGAGACAATCGTCGAAGGCTCGGCTGGCGGAGGCACAGTAACAGTAAAGATGGACGGCCGCAAGCAGGTACTGAGCGTGAAGATCGATCCGGAAGCTGTCAAGTCAGGCGATGTAGAGATGCTACAGGACCTGGTCGCAGCAGCAATCAATGGCGCAGGTAAGAAAGTAGATGAAAGCATGCAGTCTGTGATGGGTGGAATGTTGGGAGGAATGGGAATTCCTGGAATCGGGTGATCGGGTGACCTACACTTCACCCGATAAACAGATCTCCAGATCGATTAATCCGCATGTCTCGCTTCGCTGAACCCATGGCGCGTCTCATCGACGAGCTTAAAAAGCTCCCAGGAGTTGGCAGCAAGTCTGCCCA
>DATBIE010000166.1:0-9964 GCA_036557105.1 Terriglobales bacterium | reverse complement strand
CTTTCACCGGAGCGTATCGGCGTGATCGGATTTTCGGCGGGCGGTTCGGTCGCAGCAGGTGCTGGCATTCGATATCAGCCAGATGGGCGGCCGGCATTTGTAGCGCCGATATACCCGGCAACCGGAATGTTTAAGAACGACGCCGTCCCGGCAGATGCGCCACCTATGTTTATTGCGGCGGCGACGGACGACAATCTTGGGCTCGCCCCCGACAGCATCTCGCTCTACGAAAAATGGACTGGCGCCCACAAATCAGTCGAACTGCATATGTATGCCGTGGGAGGTCACGGCTTCGGGATGAGAAAGCATGGGCATCCCTCGGATACGTGGATCGACCGTCTGGGTGATTGGCTGGAGGCGGAAGGATTTTTGAAAAAATAACTTAAGAGAAGTTTTTCCAAAAATCTCTACGGTTTCACCGTCACCATAACCACTCCGTGGCTTTCGACGGGTGCGGAGAATTTTCCGGTCGATTTGCCGAGATCTTTGTGTGCCCACAAATCGCGCACAGACGCGCTGAGGTTTGCGGGGTATCCGATCTGTTCCCAATTCACAGTCATTGACTGAGTTGAGCCGCCCCGATTCAGCAGTATCACAGCGCGGCTGCCATCGTGCATTTGCTTCGCCCAGATCTCCAGGTCGCCTTCTTTTCCCACCCGGCGGCCTTCGCGGCCAACCGAGTCCTGATCGACGGCGATCACTTCTTTATTCGTTAAAATGTCGCGAATTTCTGGCGTCATACTTCTAAGATCATTTCCAGCGATCAGTGGAGCGGCCAGAATTGCCCACAGGCTGAAGTGCGAACGGTACTCAGTGTTCGTCATTCCGCCATTGCCGACTTCGAGCATGTCAGGATCGTTCCAGTGCCCCGGGCCGGCGTAGGATTCGATTCCGACCTGCTCATCCAGAATTGCCAGCACGCCATTTGAGCAGCAACCGCCATCGGGCCACTTTTCTTTACCTCCCCAGCGGTCCTGAATGTCTCCGGTTGTGCGCCACAAGTTGCCGCCGGCTTCCTCACCCCAAAGCCATGGTTGATGTGTTCCCCATTCGCAAATGCTCAACACAATCGGCCGGCCACTGGCGTCGAGTGCGGCGCGAATATTTGTATAAGAAGACTTAGCGTCCTGGGTCTTATAGGTGTGGCACCAATCGTACTTCAAGTAATCCACGCCCCACGACGCGTACATCACCGCATCCTGATATTCGTGACCGAGGCCACCGGGACGCCCCGCGCAGGTCTTCATGCCGGCGTCGGAATAAATGCCGAACTTCAGACCCAATGAATGAACGTAATCCGCGAGAGCTTTGATGCCGTGCGGAAAGCGTTGCGGGTCAGGAACGATGTTCGCATTCGAATCGCGAGAGACCTGCCAGCAATCATCGATCACAACATATTGATAGCCGGCGTCCTTCATGCCTGACTTCACCATCGCGTCTGCCATGCCGCGAATCATTTCATCGCTGACGTTGCACCCGAATTTATTCCAGGAATTCCAGCCCATGGGCGGAGTCATGGCCAATCCCTTTGAGACGGCAGATTCCTCTGCGAAAGCGCTTGTAGAGAACTGCGGAAAGACGAAGACACTGATGAGGAACAAAAGAATTGATATTCGTTTCATTGTTTGCCTCAAAACAGAACGACAATAATACCGCAGCGTGACTTCAGCCGAGAGTGGAATAGAAGATGAGGAGCATTGCTCGGCGCTCTCGTTAATACCTCCGCGAACTCTGCGGTAAAGGTTTTTTACTGCGAATCTTTAACCGCAGAGCGCGCCGAGAAACAAGACAGAGCGCTGAGAAAATGCACGGCATTATGTCGAATGGAGCAATGAGACTGGAAAATCCCGGAACAGGTCTGCGGCGAAAACCGAAGAAGTTCCGTTCTGCTGGCTGACCGCGATGGACTCATCTGTGAAAAGGCTTCGAAAATTCGCGACTTGCGAGATTTCGATTCTGGTGTCGCGCCAAACATCACGCCCAAACGGCAGGCGCGGCTTGCCCCTCATCAAGTTGGCGCACAGCCGGGGAACAGCCACGAGCATCGCTTCACCTTGGTATCTGCGCGCAAACGCGAGTACGTGAGTGGCGTGATCTCCGCTGGTTCTCAATGGAATGTATTCGCCGGACTGGAATAATTCAGGCCGCTTTTTACGAAAATTGAGAACTTTCGAAGCCAGGTACAACTTGCTTCGGCCGTCATGCATGTTATCGGTGATTTCCTTAAGTAATTCTTTGGCGCCGTCGCCGCTACCACTCGCAATATCCTTCAGCCGCCGCAACTCTCGCATGCGCAGTTCATAGTCAACCTCACGGCGGTTGTCGGGATCAACCAGGCTGAAATCCAGCATTTCATTTCCCTGATAGATATCCGGCACGCCGGGCAGGGTGAGTTTAATCAAGATCTGCGCAAGACTGTTCACGCTTCCGAAGAACGATGCGATGCGTTGGAACGGCAGAAATTGTTTGCGGAAAGGTTTCGACTCAAGAACATTCTTTACGAATTCTATGATCGCGCGCTCGTAGCTCTCGTTCTGGTTTGCCCAGCTCGTGTTCAATTTGGCCTCGCGAATCGCCTTAAGCATGTAATTAGTGATTCTCGTCGTGAAACTCTCAGGAGTATTTTGTTCCTCCGCGCCCGAGGGCCATGCTCCAAGCAGTGTTTGGTAGAAGAGGTACTCGTCATTCGCTGTCGGCGCTTCGCGACCGTCGCAGACAACTTTCTTGTCGCGATTCAAATCTCGCCAGATTCGCACCCGGAGACGCCACTTGATCGGGAGCTCAGAAATTACGTTGATGCGCGCGCGAACGTCTTCTGAGCGTTTTGAATCGTGAGTGGATGTGGCGAGCATCTCGTGCGGCCGATGTTGACTTCGTTCGAGCACTTCATGGTGGAACTGTTCCGGCGTAACACCGAACCGGACAGGATCCCCGCCGACATCGTTCAGAGAAATCAACCTGTTATAGCGGTAGAAGCTGGTATCTTCGAGCCCCTTTGCCATTAAAGCGCTGGTGTACTGCTGAAATCTCATTGCAAAGTGGATGATTGAACGTTGATAGAACTGCGGATGCCCTTCAGCTCGGGTGGTGAGCAGGACGTCACGGATGAAGTCATATACGGAAAGTTCCGCCGCTCTGCTACGCTCTTGTGCGCAATCGACCGCCTCGTTGATGTAAACGCAATCGCTTTCAGAAACTCCATTCTCGGTCACGTAGGTCCGGTACACGGGGAAGCAAGCGACAATTTCAGTAAGCGCCTCGCGGAGGCTGTTCACTGTGAAATCACAGGTGTGCCGGTCGGCCAATGCAATCCGGCTGAGGTGGTTCGAGAGCACGTTCAGTTCGCTGTTCAGCGAGCGGTCCATTACAAGCTTCTTGCAGGCATAGACCAGTTCTTTGAAGTCAATTTCATGCCCGATGAACGAGCGGTAGATGCGATTCAGCCTGTGTTCGCTCTCCGGATCGACAAACAGTCCATTTACGAGGTTTGAGAAGTTGTACCCAGTCGTGCCGTAAATTGGCCACTTCTCACCAAGCTTCTCATTGCCAGTAAGAATTTTTTCCGCGACAACGTACAAGTTCTTTTGACCGGCTTGCGGGTCAGGGATAGTACATCCGCACTGCAGGCGTTCGAAATACTGGCTTGGGTTGTAAAGACCGTCGGGGTGATCAACGCGAAGCCCATTCAGTTTGCCTTCACGCAGCAGTTTGAATACAAAGTGGTGGGTCTGTGTGAATACCGCCTCATCTTCTTGTCGCAGTGCCGCGAGATCGTTAACGTCAAAAAATCTGCGGTAGTTGATGTCATCAGCGGCAACACGCCAGTAGGCAAGACGGTAAGCCTGAGCTTTGATCAGTTCGTGCAAGGCGTCAAAAGAACTGGGTTCGCCGGGAATGCCGTTGATCCTGGCGATATTTTCTTCGAGGAATGCCGTAATTTCCGGCGACTTCGAGCACAATGCTGCAAGCCTGCGCTTATGAATTTCCTTGTCACGCAGGCGTTCGGCACGCTTCTCAGGCGCGCCTTCTTCACGTCCGGGAAGATGATTAAAAGCAGAGAGGAGACTCTGCAATTCCCGTAGACTTTCGTTTTCCACTCCCAGTCGTTGCTGCAGACTTTCGATATCGGGACCGAGAATGCGAGGGTACTCACGTGGGTTTACCGGAAAACGGTGCTGGAAGTAAAAAATGCTGAATTCACCCTTTTCGGGATCAAAGGCGAGTTTCAGTTCGCCGCGATCGAGTACGGTCCCATACTGGTCTCCCAGAACTGGGCACAGCACTTTGCCCTGCAGTTCGTCTTTGAGGGGATACCAATCGATATCGAAGAATTCCGCATAGGTCGAGGCCTCGCCGTTTTCGAGTACTTCAAGCCACCAAATATTGTCGGAGCCCATGATGCCCATGTGGTTTGGAACGATATCGAGAATCTGTCCCATGCCGTGCTCATGAAGAGCGTTGACGAATCGCTCGTAGTCTTCCGGCGTGCCGATCTCCGGATTCAGATGAGAATGATCGATGATGTCGTAGCCATGCATACTGCCCGGTCGTGCGCGCAGATACGGCGAGGCATAGCAGTGCGAAATGCCAAGCTCAGCGAGGTAAGGGACCAAATCCGCGGCTTGACAGAATGTGAAGTTCTTGTTGAATTGGAGCCGGTAAGTGGAGAGCGGGATTGGGCCGAGTTTCATGCGTTCAGAAACCATGCGGCAGAAGTCGGCGGAAATTCCTCTGCATCATGGATATTCTTTGTCGAGTAAATCAGTTTGCCACGAGGCCTGGTGTTTAGCGCAAGGGATTTGCTGTTGAAATTGGCCATCAGTTGCAAGCCGGGGTGAGCCGATTGGTTTGAGAACGGCCAGCGTACGTCGATGCCGCTGTTCCCCAGCAATTCGAAACTGGCCTGGCCTGGGGCGATGTTCTGGATGATAGGGATGATTTTCTCTCGACGAATAGTAAGTAGTTCTCGATAAAAGTTCAGCCATTCGTGATGTGGTTCCCGTTCTAATGATTTCCAATCGATTCTAGATTCGAGAAATGTACGCTCACTGTTCGGATCGGGAATTCTGGATTGCGCTTCGGGTGAGTTGAATTGCTCGAAGCGAGCAAATTCAGACCGCCGTCCTTCTGTGACTTTTGCCGCGAGCTCGGGTCCGAAATCGCAGAAGAACAGGAATGGCGTAGCGGCCGCGAATTCTTCGCCCATAAACAGGAGAGGTGGGGAGGGTGCGAGCAGCAAAATTGCAATCGCCACTTTCACACATTCGACGCTGTTATGACGGCGCGCGAGCTCAACTATTCGCTCTCCAAAAGCCCGGTTGCCAATCTGATCATGGTTCTGCAGAAAGGAAACGAAGCACTCAGGCGGAAGACTTCGGCTGGGCTCACCTCGCTGGCCTCCGTGGCGGAAAGATGACGCATCACCCTGGAAGCTGAAACCTTGGGTTAAACATCTGCCGAGGTGCAACGCGGGATCTTGTGCATAGTCCGAGTAGTAGCCATCGGTTTCGCCGGTCACCAGAACGTGTAAAGCATGATGAATGTCGTCGTTCCACTGAGCGTCATAAAAGCATGCGTGCCGATCGAAATCGCGGGACAAATAGCGAGCTGCGTTGTGCTCATTTTCCAATACGAGATGGACTTGCCGACCCTCAGAAAATTGCTTGCGAACGGTTTCTGACAATTCAGTCAGAATGTCCGGACTCGAATCATCCTTGATGGCATGGACGGCATCAAGTCGAAGTCCATCAAAGTGGTACTCCTCCAGCCAATACAGCGCGTTGTGAATGAAGAAGTCCCGCACCGGCCTGTTATGCGGGCCGTCGAAATTGATTGCTTTGCCCCACGGCGTGTGATGCCGATCTGTGAAGAAGTCAGGTGCATATAATCCCAGGTAATTTCCTTCAGGCCCAAAGTGGTTGTAAACCACGTCAAGAAAAACCATGAGATTTTTTAAGTGTGCGGTCTCGATGAAGTGTTTTAGATCTTCAGGTCGCCCGTAGCATGACGCGGGGGCGTAGGGGAGAACGCCGTCATAGCCCCAGTTGCGAGCACCGGGAAAAGTGGAAAGCGGCATCAGTTCCACAGCTGTGACACCTAGGTCAGCAAGATAGCTCAGCTTTTCTTCCGCGGCCGCGAACGTTCCCTCGGGCGTGAATGTTCCTACATGCAATTCATAGATCACTGATTCATTCCATGGTCGACCGTTCCATTGTTGGTCCTGCCAATTGAATGCGGATGGCTCAATGATCTGGCTGGGACCGTGCACGCCTGAAGGTTGGAAACGTGAGGCAGGATCGGGCACAAGCTGCTGATTGTCGATTCTGAATTGATACTCGTCGCCTGCACGGGCCGAGGCCAGTAGCTCGAACCAGCCCTCGTCGAGGCGCGACATCGGCGCCTCTTGTTGAGAATGTTTCAGGCGGATCGAAACTAACTTCGATTTCGGCGCCCATAGCCGAAACCGCACGGTGCCGTTATGTCGGCATTCGGCGCCGTACGGCATTTCGTGCTGGCTCGTCATGCCGCCGGAGTGCGCCTTCTCTCATTCCCGCGCAGTTGGTCAGGGGCGCGTTGCACGAACAAAGCCAGCGATCTGGGCTGCAAAGGGTACGAATCGCCTCCGCGATAGAAAGTAGTCGCATTGCGCGAAGTCTGGCAGGATGTGTCGATCATCACAAACCAGCCGGTTTCCGAAGGCAACGTTGCCAGAACGAAAGCGATCTCTTCGTGGTGCGCGTTCATGAGCAGCAGGAAATTATCGTCTAGAACGCGCTGTCCGCGCTCGTCTACCTCGTCGACCGCTTCGCCAGAAAGGACAACGCCGAGGCAACGTGCAAATTCCTGGCTCCATTCCTGGTCGGTCATTTCTTTCCCATCCGGTTTGAGCCAGACAATGTCTTTGACTTCTGCGCCCTTAATTTTTCGACCTTGAAAAAAGTTTCTGCGGCGGAATACGGGATGATCTTTGCGCAGCGCGATCATTCGCTGCACAAACGCGAGCAATTCGTGATCCATGTGCTGCGGGTCCCAATCGAGCCAGCTGATTTCGTTGTCCTGACAATAGGCGTTGTTGTTGCCGTTTTGGGTGTGGCCGATAGCATCTCCGGCCAGGAACATTGGTACGCCTTGTGAGAGCAGAAGCGTGGCAATCAAATTCCGTTTCTGCCGCGCGCGAATCTGATTTACTTCAGGATCATCGGTCGGACCTTCAACGCCGCAATTCCAGCTCCGGTTATTGTCTGTGCCGTCGCGGTTATCTTCGCCGTTCCCTTCGTTGTGTTTCGAGTTGTAGCTGACCAGGTCCTGAAGCGTGAAGCCGTCGTGCGCCGTAACAAAATTTATGCTGGCGTAAGGCTTTCGTCCGCTGCGCGCGTAAAGGTCGCTCGAGCCTGTAATCCGGTACGCGAGTTCGCCGATTACGCCGCCGTCGCCTTTCCAATACGAGCGTAACGCGTCTCGATACTTATCATTCCACTCCGCCCAGCCAACCGGAAATTTACCCACCTGGTATCCACCTTCTCCCAAGTCCCATGGCTCCGCTATCAGCTTTACCTGCGAGAGCACCGGGTCTTGATGAATGATGTCGAGAAACGCTCCCAGCCGATCGACCTCGTGCAACTCGCGCGCCAGCGTTGCCGCCAGATCGAAACGGAATCCGTCAACATGCATCTCCAGGACCCAGTAACGCAAGCTGTCCATGATCAACTGCAACACGCGCGGATGCCGCATGTTCAGCGTGTTGCCGGTGCCTGTGTAGTCCTTGTAATAGCGAGGATCGTCAGGCACCAGGCGGTAGTAAGCAGGGTTATCGATTCCTCGAAATGAAAGCGTAGGCCCCAAATGATTGCCTTCCGCCGTGTGGTTATAGACCACATCGAGAATGACTTCGATTCCCGCCGAGTGCAGCGCCTTCACCATTGTCTTGAACTCGTTGATGCTGTCGCTCGCGCAGTAACGCGGTTCGGGAGCAAAGAAGCCGATCGAGTTATATCCCCAATAGTTACGCAGGTCCCTCTGAATCAATTGACGGTCGTCAACGAATGCGTGGACCGGAAGCAATTCTACGGCGGTTATTCCGAGCCGCTTCAGGTAGTCAATTACCGGCGCAGTTCCCAGCCCAGCATAAGTTCCTCGAAATGGAGGCGGCACGTCAGGATGCAGGATGGTGAAGCCCTTCACATGCGTTTCATAAATAACCGTGCGGTGCCAGGGCGTGCGCGGTGAACTGTCTGCTCCCCAGGTAAACGCTGGGTCCACAACGATGGCTTTGAGCATTCCGGGAGCGCTGTCTCTGCGGTCGAATGAGAGGTCCTCGTTGCGATGTCCAATGCGATAGCCGAACAGTGAATCGTGCCACCTCATGCCGTTGAGAATTTGTTTGGCGTAGGGATCAAGCAAAAGCTTATTGCGGTTGAAGCGCAACCCTTTTGTAGGATCGTATGGCCCATGGACGCGATAGCCATAAACAAAACCCGGCCGCGCCTCCGGCAGATAACAGTGCCATACCTGGTCCGTCTGTTCCTGCATCATGATGCGATGAGTCTCCCGCCGCCCGGTTGGGTCGAAGAGACACAATTCGACCCTTTCCGCGCGTTCGGAAAAAAGCGCGAAGTTGACACCTTCACCGTCCCAGGTTGCACCAAGGGGATACGATTTACCCGGCCAGACCACTAAGCCGCTTTGTGTGGTGGGTGTGCGTATCACGGCGACGGCGATGCGTTGAGAATGGAGTTTACGGGATCGCCACGATCACGGCGGCGCAAACGCCCGGGCTAAATCCAGCTCTCTTGTACGGTGACAAACGCGAGCATCAATTCAGCCTGAAGTATTCGTACCACGAACCAGCACATCCCGACTCTAGGGTTGTTGCTGTAGAAAATCCTTGAAGTAAAACTTGAGTTGACGGCAAATCCGGCCTGCCTCTACATCACATCTGAAACAAGGCGGCGACGGCGAGGCAGAAATGACAAATGCCGGAGTTCAGCCACGCAATTGGGCGAGTTTGTTTCCGCGCAATTCGCCCGGCACTATTTCATCCACGTAACACCAGACCCATGCCTCTCCCGGTTCGATAGAACGTATGAGCGGGTGCTTCGAAGAGTGAAAATGTTTGGTCGCATGTTTGCTTTCCGAAGAGTCGCAACATCCAATGTGGCCGCATTCCAGACACAATCGCAGATGCACCCACGAGTCACCCGTTTTAACGCAATCTTCGCAAACGTGCTTATCCGTGCTCGTAGTCCGAATCTGACTGATGTGAGTGCATTGTGCCATGGCGCCCTCCATAAAGCTAAAGTAGAGCTTCAATGTTTACACTTCCGCCAGCGTGTGATGAACCAGTTGCACCGCTACTTCGCTGACTACGGAAGCGACGTACTTCAATTCCCGGTCTCGACCTAATTAAGAAGGGCCCTCAAGTTGCGAACTCACGCATGTACTGCCTCCAGTATCCTTCAACTTCGCGCATCAGCTGTTCATACTCGGGATTGCCATGCAGCTTTTCCCAATTCTTGTCGCGCTGAAACCACGGGTAATTGTGATTGCCAAGGCTGACCGCCCGCCTCAAGAACGCCAGCGCTGTTTCTTTATCTCCCAAAAGTGCGTACACGCTCCCGACCCACTCCGCGAGATCGCCGTCCACGATCTGCTCCGGACGATAGGCCAGCACGTCGGGATCAATTTTGTCTCGCTCTCCCCGCATTGCATGCAAATAGGCCGAAAAGATCAACGGAGCGTCGTCGCCCGATCCGCCGCGTAGTTCCACCGACTTATTGATCCATTGCTCCGCCTCCTCGTATTTTCCTTCGTAGTACAAAAAATATCCGAGAAAGCCCATTAGCTTGAACTGCTGCGGAGTGCGTTGCAAGGCGGCGCGCGTCTGTTCTGCCGCTTCATGCGCTTTGCCTTCGTAGAGAAGCATTCGACCGTACATCCAGTAAATTCGGGGCGGGGAAGGGTTCAA
>DATBIE010000165.1:0-17879 GCA_036557105.1 Terriglobales bacterium | reverse complement strand
CACGCCGCTTGATGGCATTGTCGCTAAGCTGGGCCGCGACCGCGTGATTTACGCAAAAGGCGTCGATATTCCTCCGTTTGAAACCGGCCTCGCTGCGGGAGTGGCCGCGCCTGCTCCATCTTCAGCAACCGGCGCTGCAGGCGCAGAAACCAGCAACAAGCCTGCGAGTATTGATGATGCCGTAGCTGCTGCGAAAAAAGCCGACGTCGTGGTGTTGTTCGTCGGCGAACTCGCAGGAATGACTGGCGAAGCAAGCTCGCGCGCTTCACTGGATCTGCCTGGAGATCAAATGAAACTCATGTCGGCGGTGCTGGCGACGAAAAAGCCCGTCGTGCTGGTTCTCGAAAGCGGACGACCGTTGAATATCAGCTGGGCACCCGAGCAGGTTCCGGCAATCATTCAGGCGTGGTACTTGGGCGTGCAGGCGGGAAACGCAATTGCCGACGTACTCTTCGGTGACGCATCACCCAGTGGACGTCTGCCTCTAAGTTGGCCCCGTTCCGTCGGCCAAATTCCCGTTTACTACAACCACAAGAACACCGGACGGCCATCATCGCCCGACCGCTGGCACACCGGCTATCTCGATATGACAAAAGATCCGCTTTATCCCTTCGGCTATGGATTGACGTACACGACATTCAAATATAACGATGTGAGAACACAGTCGCCGATCTCTAAAGATGGCAGTCTTCGCGTGACAGCTGAGATCTCAAATACCGGCAAACGTGAAGGTACCGAAGTGGTGCAGCTCTATATTCGTGACCGTATTGCGCCAACTTCACGCCCCGTTCGCGAATTGAAAGGCTTTCAGCGTATAACGCTCGCTCCCGGCGAACATAAGAGTGTTGAGTTTACGGTGAATGCGCACGATCTCGGTTCATACGATCGCGACATGCACTGGATCGTTCCTTCCGGAACTTACGATGTCTGGGTCGCGCCCGATTCCGCCAGCGGCATACAGAGCACTTTTGAGGTGCGATAAGAGTAATAAACGCGTCCTGTCATCCTGAGCGAAGTGAATGCTTTCGCTTGCGAAAGCATTCACGAAGTCGAAGGACCCTGCACTCTCGCGCGCAATCACGAACCTGGTAAGGCATTCTCCGAATGCAGTTGCCGCTTCTCCGCAGATTACTTCTGCCCTTCCTCCTCGATCTTTTTCACCGCCGCCGCTGTCTGCCCCTGCTCCATATCTTCTTTAGTGGTGTACTGGACAATCAACGAGATGCGCCGGTTCGAGGGATCGAAAGGATCGTCGGGTTTTCTCAGCAACTGGTCGGCAAAGCCTCGTACCTGGGCGACCTGTTTTTCTGCCAGACCATCCTCCTGCATCAGACGGCGCGCGGCGTTGGCGCGGTCCGTCGAGAGCTCCCAATTGCCGTAGTTCCCTTTGCGGTGAAAAGGTTTCGAGTCGGTGTGCCCTTCGATGGAAATTTTGTTCGGCAGCTTCCCCAGTTCGGCAGCAAGCAACGTCAGCAATTCCTTCCCGTTTGCGTTCGGATCGGTATTGCCCAGGTTGAAGAAAGTCCCAGTCGCTGACTCCAGCAACTCGATTCGCAAACCTTCCGGGGTAACTTTGATTTCGATCTGATTTTTCAACTTATCGAAATTCGGCAGTTGCCGCATGGCTTTTTCAATCTGGTCTTTCAGCTTCTCCATGTCATCGGTGGGTACGGGAGTCGGCACGAATTTCTCCCCCGGGCCCTCGCTGCTGGTGCCAAGCTTTCCCGCCGTTCCCGCGGGATCGCGAAAATATCCCGCAATCGCTTCCCGCACTGGCTTGCTGGTATTAAGTAGCCAGAGGACGATGAACAGCGCCATCATGGCGGTGACAAAATCCGCGTAGGCCACCTTCCACGCGCCGCCGTGATGGCCGCCATGTCCGATTTTCTTTTTGACAATAACGATTGGGCGGACGCTCTCCATTCACTAGCCTCCTGAAGTCGCCGCCTGCGCTTCTGGCGGCTCTCCCCCCGAAGCCGCCGAACCGCCACCCCGGCATGCCTGTTCAAGCTCTCCGAATGTGGGCCGCACGTGGCCTGGAATGACCCGTCGCGCCGATTCAACCGCCATGATCGGCGCTGTCCCTTTTAGGAAAGAGATCACCACTACCCTCAAAACCTGCAAGTAGGCTCGCTCTGCATCCGCAGTCTTAGACATATTGGCCGCTACCGGCCCGATGAATCCATAACACAAGAGAATTCCCAGAAAGGTCCCCACCAGCGCCGCAGCAACCTTGTGCCCGATCTCTTCGGGCGGACCGCCGATCGCTCCCATGGTGATGACTACCCCGAGCACTGCGGCCACAATTCCTAGTCCAGGCAGCGAGTCCGCCATGGCGCTCAAGGATGCCACCGGAACGCTGGCTTCGTGGTGGTGAACATCCAAATCCATTTCCATGAGCTGGTCGAGTTCGAACGCTTCTAGACCACTGATCGCCATCCTCATGCTGTCGCAAAAGAAATAACGCACATGACTGTCTTTAAGGAACTCCGGGTCTTTAGAAAAGATTGGGCTCTTATCGGGATCTTCTATGTCGCTTTCAAGCGACATCAGTCCCTGTCTCCGCGCTTTGTTCAGAAGCTCATACGTCAGACATAGCGAGTCGATATATCTCTGTTTCGTAATCTTCGGCCCTTTGAAAACGCCCAACACCCCCCCGGCCAATTGCTTCAAAATGTGCAGCGGATTGGCAATCAGGACAGTCCCAATAGCTGCGCCACCGATAATAAGCAGTTCCGCCGGTTGGATGAGCACCCGAACATTTCCGTGCTCTAGGAGGTACCCGCCCAGGATTGCTCCGAACACGACGATTATGCCGATGATTGCAAACATTAACGTTATTGTGTCGTAGTGGAGATCCTCCCGATACCGGGAGCCGCCAAGATCTCATCATCATTAATCGGCCGAATTGAACCGTCACTTCAAGTTGGTATGGAAAACTGCAGGAGTAGTGGGCTTTCTTGACAATTCCCTCAAAACCCGCGTCTGTGGAAGGATTTGGCACGTTCGTGCCATTCTCAAGTCACCCATCACTTATTACCTTAGTTCTCGAGCAGTTCTTGGGGGAGGGCTGCCCGGGCGTCTCGAGACTCATTGGAGTCGAGACGCCTGTTTTATTTCCACGCCTTACCTTCGAGTTCTCAACCCGCCGTTGACTTCAAAGAAACAATTTCATGAAAAGAGAATGACAGAGCCTTGACTCAAGTGTGACAATCCAACTCTTTCCCGGGTCATACATTCTTCGCGACTAGGTGAGAGGCAGGCAGACGTTGCTCGAGTTTTTGCCGCCCATCTTCCAGGAGGATGTAATGTCGTACAAGAATTTCACTGCAAAACTAGCGCTCATGTCAGTGGTTGCACTTCTTTCCACTATGGCCATGGCGCAATACAAAATCATTAATCTCGATTCAAACCAAATTAAAGCGGCCAAGAATGCCGACCCGCTGGCAGTGAATGGCTGGGGATTGGCTCGGAGCGCGACGAGTCCGTGGTGGGTGGCGAACCAGGGCTCGGGTTGGTCGACACTTTACGATGGCATGGGCACTAAACAGTCGCTCGTAGTTTCGGTTCCGCCAGCGGAAAAGTTGTTCGTTGGTCAGCCGACCGGTGTCGTGTACAACGGAACGACAGAAGACTTCAAAGTAAACGGTTCAGCTGCGATTTTTATTTTCGATACTTTGGACGGAACAATAAGCGCGTGGTCACCTGTCGTTGATCTCAAGAGCGCAACTGTAATAGCTGACAATTCAGGCAACGGCGCTTCCTATACCGGACTCGCGATCACAAACAGGCCATCGGGAAATTCTCTGTTCGCCGTGGATAACGCCAACAATAAAATCGAAATTTACGACGCAAATTTCACTTCAACAGGGACCTTTGCGGCTGATCCCGCGGTCCCCAGTGGAATGGCAGCCTTCGGGATTCGAGACATCAACGGCATCGTCTTCGTCGCATTCGCCCCAACGAACGAAGGGCCCGGCGGCTACATAGACATGTACAAGGAAGACGGAACTCTGATTGGGCCGTTCACGAAAGGTCTGCCTCTGAATCAGCCATGGGGCTTTGCCGTCGCGCCGAGAAATTTCGGGCGATTGAGCAACGCTCTCCTGATCTCAAACAATAACGATCGCGGAACAATCGTCGCCTACGACGCCAATGGTAAGTTCGTCGGCTTCCTGCGCGACGAGCGGGGCAGGCGGATTGTAATTGATCAGCTCTGGGCCATCGACTTCGGGGGCGGCACCGTAAACAATGGCGCCGCAAATGCCCTGTTCTTCACTGCGGGTCCGGCAGATAACCTCGCGGGCACTTTCGGTGTAATTGTGCCTCGACACTTCAAATAAGCTCTCGATTAGGGGTCTTGCTCGGCGAAGTGGACCCAGGTCTTGCGTGACAACCCAGACTTGGGTCTTTTCATTCTCGGATACATTTTTCAGCAACGTCAAAGGAGTGGTTTGATTTTCGGCATCGCGGCAGAGTAATTTATTTCCGGCTATTTTCTGGGCTAACAAATTTCTTTTGAGGAGAAGCGCCATGCGCGTTGGGAAATCACTTGCTGCTCTTTTTGTAGTTCTCTGTTCTGCATTTGCCTTGAGTCAGACGACTCCGCCTCCGGCAAAAGCGCCGGGCGAGGCGCTCAACAGAATCTTGAACATCGCAAAAACGGAATTCGTCTCTGCGGCCGAAGCCATGCCGGAAGATAAATATTCCTTTGCTCCCAGCAATGGAGAATTCAAAGGCGTCCGTACCTTCGCCGAGCAGGTGAAACATGTCGCCGCCGTCAACTATGTTTTCGGTGCTGAAGTTCTGCAGGAAAAGCCACCCGTCGACACTGGCGAGGAAAAGGGCCCGGCTTCGATCACCAGCAAAGCCGACATTCTCAAATTCCTGAACGACTCCTTCGACTACCTGCACAAGGCGCTCGCTTCGGTGACCGAGAAAAATGAACTCGATCAAATCGACAGCGCGTTCGGAAAAACATCGCGGCTGACTGTGGCGTCATTCTCCACTTCTCATCCGTTCGACCACTACGGACAAATGGCTGTGTATCTCCGAATGAATGGAATCGTTCCACCAGCAAGTCGCCCAAGAAATCAATAACACGAGCCACGGATTGCACGGATTTTCGTGGATTAGCAGCAAAAGTTAAAATCTGCGCAAATCCTTGCGGATCCGTGGCCGCTCCGCTGTGGCATCCCTCTGTGGTGTTCCTCTGTGTGCCCCTGTGCTCTCTGTGGTCCGCTTGGATTCTTACGCGTGTCAATCCACGTAAATCCGTGGCTGGCTTTCGTCGCACAGCAACCTTAGTACCATCTTTTTCGTCCATCACACTTGCGAAGTTCGTGAATTTTGCCTAGCATCCGAGATGAAAGCCGGCCTGCAAGCTTGGTGATGGCGGTAACCGATTTTTGAACCAATGCCTGAATGAACGGGGCCCGACTCGAAATTAGATCCCGTGTGCCATGCTCCGCCACGCGGAGAGGCCTAAAGGGTCGCGGAGGGCTCCAAACGTCTACCGACGGTTCATTCTCGGGCCGTCACACGGTCAAGTGGGTCGGCTTGTTTTTTATCGGATGCTCTGACGATCATCGGATTGCTCATTTGTGAACGCCATTTTCCTGCTCTGCCCGCATCTAATAAACTGGATACGTGTTCCCTCGTCTCTTTCAAGTCGGGCATTTTGGATTACCCACCTACGGCGTTCTTGTCGCTACCGGCGTCCTCCTGGGTCTCTGGATCAGTGTCCGCAATTCGGTAAAGCAACGCATTAAGGCCGAGAATGCGTGGGACTTCGGCATCGCCGTTGTGCTCGCGGGGATTGTCGGATCCAAAATCCTTTACGTGATTCTCGAGTGGCAAAGTCAATACTCAATCGGTCAGAATCTCCGCGAGATATTCAGTCTCGATACACTGCAGTCCGGCGGTGTGTTTTCCGGAGGCCTGATCGCGGCGTTTCTTGTCGCCTGGTGGTTCCTTCGCAAGCACAACATGCCTGCGCTTGCCACCTGTGATGCGTTCGCTCCAGGCTTGGCAATAGGACACTGCATCGGCCGGCTAGGCTGCTTCGCCGCCGGATGCTGCTATGGGAAACCCACCGATCATTGGTGGGGAATCACCTTCAAGAACTTGTTGCCGACCCCGCTGGTTGATGCCTTTGTGCCTCGTGAGCCGACGCAATTGTTCGAATCCGCAGCCGAGTTGGGCATCTTTTTTATTCTCACCTGGATGTTCAAGCGCAAGAAATTCGATGGCCAGGTCTTCGGCGCTTACCTCTTTCTTTACGGTATCGCTAGATTTTTCCTGGAGTTTATTCGCGACGATCCGGGCCGCGGCTCCGTCTTCGGCGGCGCACTTTCCGGAACTCAGCTGATCTCGATCGGGCTTGTCCTCACCGGCGGCTTGATCTGGTATCTCCGGCCCGCGCCAAAGATGGCAATGGCCCCCGCCGCCCACTGATCTCAGTCATGTTTTAGGCAATGTCATCCTGAGCGAAGCATGATCTTTCGCTTGCGAAAGATCATGTGAAGTCGAAGGACCTATGCACTACCACCGCCACATTGCTGCGTTAAGGCATTCTCACAATGCATAAGACTTGGACGAACTCTCGGAGGGGTCCGGTAAGTTCCGACGAGCCTACAGGGGTCCTTCGACTGCGAAATCTGCGCTGCTTGGTGCGCAGCGTGCATTCTTGGCTCAGGATGGCATCGCGAGAAGTTTCGGGATGACTGCTTATGGTTGTGATCACAGTTTGTGATACATAGAACAGAAGTGAATACCAAGAACACGTTTACGGTCTCACCCGAGCACGCCGGCGCGCGTCTCGACCAATTTCTCGTTTCACAGCTTCCCGAAACCAGCCGCGCCCGTATTCAGGAGCTTATCTCTCAGCGAAAGGTTTCCGTCGACCAAAGGTCCGCAAAGCCATCACATCGCCTCCGCAGCGGAGAAATAGTCTCGATCACCGGCGAAGTGGTCCGCCGTCCGCTCCGCGCAATTGCTGAGAAAATCGCGCTCGACGTGATTTACGAAGACGACGACCTCGCCGTGACTAACAAACCTGCGGGCATGATGGTCCACGCCGGCGCGGGAGCGACCGACGACCAACGCAACCGCGGCACTCTGGTCAACGCGCTCCTTCACCGCTTCAGTACGCTCTCTGGCCTTGGTGGCGAACTTCGGCCAGGAATCGTCCACCGCTTAGACAAAGAGACCAGCGGTCTCATTCTCGTCGCAAAGAACGACATCGCTCATCGAAAGCTCGCGGCCGAATTCTCCGGACGAAGAGTAAAGAAGACGTACATTGCTCTTGTCCACGGATTTTTGAAGAATGATCATGGCACAATTTCCGCCCTGATCAGCCGTGATGCATTGCGCCGCACGCGCATGACGACCCGCCGCTCCCAAGGCCGCGAAGCTGTGACTCACTACGAAGCCCAAAAGCGAATCGATTCCGGGTTCGGAAAATTCACCCTGCTGAAACTTAGAATTGAAACCGGACGCACTCATCAGATTCGCGTCCATCTCGCGTCCCTCGGACATCCGGTTGTAGGAGATACGATCTATGGTGCGCCGCGAGAAATTCGTAACAAAGCCGGCGCGAGTATTTCGCTTCCGCGTAATTTCCTACATTCCGCCGAGCTGCAATTTGCCCATCCACGAACTGGAGATCTACTTAGCTTCTCTGCCAACCTACCCCCTCAGTTAGAAGAATTTTTGGGCGTTTTGGAACTAAATCCGGCCGCTGAGAAGCGGCTATAATTGACTCCCATGCGGTGGTTGGAACGCACTTACCTTATTGTGATCGCGGTGCTCTTGGCCGCGCCGGTTTTGGCTCAAAATATAGATAACCTGCCTTCGGCGCCGTCCGCGGTCGCGCGGCCCAAGAAGATGCCGGCACCACGCAAGGCAGCTCCGCCTCCGCCTCCTTCAGGAGAGCAAAAGACCTCTGCCGCCCAGGAGCAGCGCGCGTCAGTTTCTCCAGACAACGGTGTTCCCGCAGACACAAATCAGCCGCTGCAGGACAGTAACGACGGATCGACCTTTCACACTACTGTTAACGAAGTTCCAGTCGTCTTCACGGTAACTGACAAGCACAACCACTACGTGAAGGATCTCAATAAGAAGGATTTCAAAGTTATCGATGATGGAAAACCAGTCGTTGAAATCCGCGACTTCCGTCAGGAAACCGACCTGCCGCTGCGGGTCGGCTTGCTGATCGATTCCAGTGCTTCAGTCCGAGGGCGTTTCAAGTTCGAGCAGGAAGCGGCAATCGAGTTCATGAACCAGACGATTCGTCCACGATACGATCGTGCGTTTGTGCTCGGTTTCGATACCAGTTTGGAGATAACGCAAGATTTGACCGACAATTCCGAGCTCTTATCAAAAGGCATCCGTTCTCTGCGTCCCGGAAACAGCACGCGACTCTATGATGCGGTTTACTACGCCTGCCGGGAACGGCTGCTGGACACAAATGACACTGTTTCGGTGAGAAAGGCAATCGTTCTTATCACTGACGGCGAGGACAATTCCAGCCGCGTGACTAGAGAAGAAGCAATCGAGATGGCGCTGCGCGCGAATGTGATTGTTTACACGATCAGCACAAACTTTCCTGGATACTCCGGAAGCGGAAAATACGACAAGATTTTGCAGCGTATTGCTGACGCCAGCGGCGGCCGCTGGTTTGAACCATTTGAAGTCACTGATGTGGCAAACGCCTTTGCCCAGATTCAGGCCGATTTGCGCAGTCAGTATGCTTTGGCATACAGGCCCGCGGACTTCAAGCATGATGGGCGGTACCGTACCATCGAGATAGTGGCACAGCATAAAGGATTAAAGGTGCATAGCCGCCACGGATACTACGCCCCGGCGGAATGAGAAAACCGTCTTCCGGCGAGCGTCGTGATTCGTGCGCTTTCTTTGCGAACTTAAGCAAGTTCTCGGCGATCTCTGCGGTTAAAAAGCTTTTGCCAGGCAGTTAAACGCTTTTACCGACCACCAATGACCAAAACGACTAACGACTGTTTTTAGCGCACGACCAACGACGTGAGACGCACGACGATCTAGAAAGGTACGCCCTTGACCCCAACCGAGACCGCAACCAACACGAAGCGCGAAATTGAAGTTGAAATTCCGCAGGATGAAGTCTCCCGCGAAACTGATGTCCTCATCCAGAAGTATCAGAAGCTCGCACGTATCCCAGGTTTTCGCCGGGGCCACGTTCCTGCGTCTGTGATTCGCCAGCGCTTCTCACAGGAAATCCAGAATGACGTCGTCGACGCTCTGATTCCTAAGTTCTTTCGAAAGGAAACCGAGCGGCTGGGTCTGACTCCGATTTCGCAGCCTCGAGTGACCGACCTGCATGCGCATGAAGGCAAGCCGATGCACTTCAAGGCAAGCTTCGAAGTGATGCCTGAGATTAAGGTCGAAGGCTATAAAGAACTTCGCGCCGAGCATCCAGAAATTGTCGTCACGGACGAAGAAGTCGAAGAATCTCTCAAGGGATTGCAAGAGCAGAAGGCGACATTCTCTGCTGTTGAAGGCCGGTCCATTGCTGAAGGCGACTATGCGCAAGCGTCGCTCGACGGCACTCCGAAAAAGGACGAACCGGGAACAAAGCCGGTCCACATGGACGATGTGATGGTCGAAATCGGCGGCAAGAACACTATGCCCGAGTTCACCGAAAACCTGAAGGGCACCAGCCCCGGCGATGAACGTGAGTTTGACGTCCACTATCCCGAGGATTTCTCTGACGAACGTCTCCGCGGCAAAACCTTCAGCTACAGAGTAAAGATCAACGCCATCAAACAGAAGTCGCTTCCCGAACTGAATGATGATTTCGCCAAAGAGCTCGGCGAGTTTTCTACTCTTGATGAGGTCCGTAAGCGCATTCGCGAAGGCATGGAGCAGGAACGCCGGCAAAACTCAGAGCGTGAAGCCAAAGACAAATTGCTCACAGAACTCATCCGCCGCAACGAGTTCGAGGTTCCGGATGCACTTGTCGAGCATCAAATTGATATCCGCCTCGAACGGGGGCTTCGTGCGCTTGCCGCCCAGGGAATGAGCGCCGAACACATGAAGAAGATGGACCTCGGCCGCCTCCGTGCTGGGCAGCGTGAACAGGCTTTGCAGGAAGTGAAGGCTTCCCTGCTGCTGGAAAAGATCTCCGATGAAGAAAAAATCGAAGTCGGCGATGACGAGATTGATGGCGAGATCAATGCGCTCGCGAAGCAGACAAATCAGACCGCCGAGTCAATCCGCGCTCGTTTGACACGTGATGGAGCGCTGGATAGAATCCGCAACAGGATTCGCAACGAAAAGGCCCTCGATTTCCTGTATCGTCAGTCTGCCTAGGCAGAGCGCTTCCAAAATCCCCTCAGACTCCCGCAGTTTTTGGGCAGGAGTGTGAGAAGTGAGCGAAAAGGAGCCACATAGCATGTTAGTGCCTATGGTGATCGAACAAACCGGACGTGGCGAGCGGGCTTACGATATCTACTCGCGCCTCCTGCGCGACAACATCATTTTTATCGGCACCCCGATCGACGACAATGTGGCCAACCTGGTTATCGCCCAGATGCTCTTTCTTGCTCAGGAAGACCCGGAGAAGGACATCCAGCTCTATATAAATTCTCCCGGCGGGTCGATTACTTCGGGAATGGCAATTTACGACACCATGCAGTATGTGAAGAACGATGTGACTACAATATGCATCGGACAAGCGGCCAGTATGGCAGCGACCTTGCTGGCGGCAGGCGAGCCGAAGAAGAGATTAGCGCTGCCTAATTCTCGGATTTTGATTCACCAGCCGCACATGGGTGGCCTGTCGGGCCAGGCAACGGATATTGATATTCACGCGAGAGAAATTCTGCGGATGCGCGACATTACCAACCAGCTCCTGTCAAAACATACAGGTCAGAAGCTGGAAAAAGTCGAAAAAGACGTGGAACGCGACTTTATTATGAACGCGCAGCAGTCAAAGGAATACGGAATCATTGACGATATCATCTATAAGACCCGGTAAGTTGTATGATCGCCCTTCCGCCGGTCGGTTTCCGGAAGGTCTCGGCGCAAGAAAATCTGGCGGGCTGTTCGGGCCGAGGATAGCAAAGCAGCCAGAAGTAGCAGCAAAAGGAGTTGGGCCGAGTGAAAAATAAAACGGGAACTGAGGAAATCCTTCGTTGCTCGTTCTGCCACAAGTCGCAGGATGCAGTCGCAAAACTGATTTCGTCCCCTAGCGATTATCCTCGGGCTTACATTTGCGACGAGTGTGTCGCCGTTTGCAACTCAATTCTCGAAGATGACCGCGCTGCCACTCCGGCCGCCGCAACTCCGAATCAGCTTCCCAAACCTCACGAAGTAAAGGCCTTCCTCGACGAATACGTCATCGGCCAGGAACAAACTAAGAAGAAGCTCGCAGTCGCCGTTTATAACCATTACAAGCGCATTTACATGAATCGCCAGCGCAATGGTGACGGAATTGAGCTCACGAAGTCGAACATCATGCTGATCGGCCCGACCGGCACCGGAAAAACCCTGCTGGCTCAGACGCTCGCCCGCATGTTGGACGTTCCGTTTGCGATTGTAGATGCTACCACCCTGACCGAAGCTGGGTACGTCGGCGAAGACGTTGAAAACATTATTCTTAAGCTGCTCCAGGCTGCTGATGGCGACGTGGGCCGCGCCCAGACCGGCATCATCTATATTGACGAAGTCGACAAAATCGGGCGTAAGGATGAAAATCCGTCCATAACCCGCGACGTTTCCGGCGAAGGTGTGCAGCAGGCACTGCTGAAGATATTAGAAGGAACCATTGCCAATGTGCCTCCCCAGGGCGGACGCAAGCACCCGCACCAGGAATTCACCCCAGTGGATACGACAAATATCCTCTTCATTTGTGGTGGCGCGTTCGTCGGCCTCGATAAGATCATTGGCCGACGCGCCGGCCGCAAGTCTCTTGGCTTCAAGGCGGAAGAAGATCAGCCGCAGGAAGTTACAACCGATCGCAAGCGCAATTTCGAGTTGCTCAGCGACGTCCAGCCGGAAGACTTGATAAAATTCGGTTTAATCCCAGAGTTTGTAGGCCGTTTGCCCGTGGTGGGCCTGCTCGAAGACCTCGACGAAAATGCCCTCATTGAAATCCTCACTCGGCCCAAGAACGCGATCGTCAAGCAGTATCAACGGCTCTTTGAATTTGAGAATGTGCGCCTGAAGTTCAGCGAAGACGCTCTTCGCGCCATCTCCCGCCAGGCGATGGTCCGCAAGGTCGGCGCTCGCGGTCTGCGCATGATTCTCGAAGAGTTGATGCTTGACCTCATGTACCACCTGCCTAGCCAGAAGAAAGTAAAGGAATTCGAAGTCACACGCGAAATGGTTGAAAAACGCAACGTTTCGCTTACTATGATGGAGAAGGCAGGGTAAAAGCTTCAGCGTTGAGCTGTTAGCTCTTACTTTTCCGTGCTTAAACTCGACGGCC
The DNA here is from genome assembly GCA_036557105.1 of Terriglobales bacterium. Taxonomy (GTDB): domain Bacteria; phylum Acidobacteriota; class Terriglobia; order Terriglobales; family Acidobacteriaceae; genus Gp1-AA145. Next base: position 5,410 of record DATBIE010000165.1, on the reverse strand, counting down.
TGCTAAACTTAGGTTCAGCTAAAGGCTAATAGCTGAGAGCTGCTTTTTTTGGGAGTCTTCATTGTCCACATCTAAAGAGAAATTCGAGACCAGGAAGCTGCCCATGATGCCCATCCGGGACGTGGTCATCTTTCCTTACATGATGACCCCATTCGTAGTGGGCCGCGAATCGAGCGTGCGCGCTCTTGAAGATGCGCTGGCCGCGGACAAGAAGATTTTCCTGGCTACTCAGCACGATGCCAGTGTTGACGAACCCAAGGCCAATGAAATCTATCAGGTCGGCACGGTCGTTAACATCGTTCAGAGCCTCAAGCTTCCTGATGGCAACATAAAGGTCCTGGTGGAAGGCATTGAGCGAGGAAAGCTGCTGCAGATCACCGATACCGAAGGCTTTATGCAAGCCACGGTCCGGCTTGCCCGTTACACAGTCGAAACCAATCCGCAACTCGAAGCTGCCATGCAGCGGGTCACTTCACTATTTGAACAGTATGTAAAGCTTTGCCAGTCACTCAATTACGAAACCATGATTGCCGCAGTGCGCATGGAGGATCCGGCAAAGCTCACCGATACCATCGCCGCAAACTTGCAGCTTTCAATCGAGGAGAAGCAAGAGCTACTGGAGATTTTTGATCCCGCCGACCGGCTGACCCGCATCGCTGATGTCCTCGACGTGGAAATCGAAAAATTGAATATGGACCGCACCATTCAGTCGCGTGTCAAGCGGCAGATGGAACGGGCACAGAAAGAGTACTACCTCAACGAAAAGATTAAGGCGATTCAGAAGGAACTCGGCCGAGGCGAGAAGAGCGAATTCGATGAACTAAAAAAGAAAGTCGAAAACGCCGGCATGCCGAAAGAAGTCAAAGACAAGGCACTGCAGGAACTCAAGAAGCTCGAGGCAATGCCGCCGATGTCGGCTGAATCGACCGTCTCGCGCAACTATCTTGACTGGCTGCTCGCGGTCCCGTGGAAAAAGCGGTCGAAGGAAATCCGCAACATCTCCCGCGCAGAAAAGGTTCTGAACGAAGATCATTATGGGCTTGAGAAGATTAAGGAGCGAATCCTTGAATTTCTCGCCGTACGACAATTGGTAAAGAATCCCAAAGGCTCGATTCTCTGCTTCGTTGGCCCTCCGGGCGTCGGTAAAACTTCGCTGGGAATGTCGATCGCCAAAGCTACCGGCCGCAAGTTTGTCCGCATGTCACTCGGCGGAGTTCGTGATGAAGCCGAAATCCGCGGTCATCGTCGCACCTATATCGGCGCACTTCCCGGCCAGATCATCCAGATGATGAAGAAGGCCGGCACCAAAAACCCAGTCTTCATGCTCGACGAAGTGGATAAGATGTCGATGGATTTCCGCGGCGATCCATCCGCTGCATTACTTGAAGTACTCGACCCCGAGCAGAACTACATGTTCGTCGACCACTACCTTGACGTCGAGTATGACCTCTCGCAGGTATTCTTCGTCGCGACGGCAAACGTCCTGCACACCATTCCGCCCGCATTGCAGGACCGCATGGAAGTCCTGCGGCTGCATGGTTATACCGAGCCGGAGAAGGTTGAAATCGCGAAGCAGTTCCTGGTTAAGAAGCAAATGGAACAGGCCGGGTTGAACGACAAGAACATTAAGTTCACGGATGACGCGATCACGACCTTAATCCGCAACTACACTCGCGAAGCCGGCGTCCGCAACCTTGAGCGCGAAATCGGCAACATCTGCCGTAAGATCGCCCGCAAAGTAGTCAAAGAGGGTGCCGAGTACACGGTGACCGTCACCGCCGAAAACGTGAACGACTTCCTGGGCGTGCTCAAATTCCGCGATAGCCTGGCGCACGAAAAGAGTGAAATTGGACTTGTCACCGGCCTTGCGTGGACCGAAGTTGGCGGCTCAATCCTCAGCACGGAAGCAACGGTAGTGGACGGCAAAGGCGGCAAGCCGATCCTGACCGGCAAACTCGGTGACGTGATGCAGGAGTCCGCCCAGGCCGCAATCACGTATGTGCGCTCCCGTTGGCAGCGCCTCGGCTTGGCCCGCGACTTCTACCGCAACATCGACATCCACATCCACGTTCCCGAAGGAGCCATCCCGAAAGACGGGCCGTCGGCTGGCATCACCATCGCCACTGCTATAGCCAGTGCGCTGAGCAAGATTCCCGTTCGTCGCGATATTGCCATGACCGGCGAAATCACCCTTCGCGGTAAGGTCCTTGCCATCGGCGGTCTAAAAGAGAAACTGCTGGCTGCGCATCGGGCTGGCCTGTTCGAAGTACTTCTTCCAAAGGACAATGAAAAAGACCTGCCGGACGTTCCCGAAAACCTGCGCAACGCAATGAAACTGCATTTCGTGGACACCATGGATCAGGTGCTGACAATCGCACTCGAACAGCCACTGCCGCAAGTCGACATTCCGGCGGACGCTTCGCAGCCAATCCCACTCAATCCGCCCACCGAAGGTCCGTCAGCCCACCAATAATGAGATTGTTGTGACGGGCGGCCACTAGGCCGCCCGCCGCCCATCAGTTCGTTCCCTCCGATGTCTCCACAACGGGTCTGCTGAGGAATACAATTTGCTCAATATCCATGCTTCCCAGAATGTCCATACGCGTGAAAGGCACGACCGGGCTGCTGATTGCCGCCGCAATTATGGTCGCCGTCGCAATCGCGTTTCCAGCGTATCGGCTGTTTCTTGCAATCAGCGTGGGAATTGGAGTCGTTGTCGCTCTCATACTCCATCTTCGCAACAAATACAGTCCCATTCGCGACCAGGACGTCGACAACAACAAGCGCCCGCTCGGCCTCGATTGAGCGACTTGCAACTTCCCTAGAGAACTCAGAAACTGATTTGTGCGCGTCTTTTCGCGATTCATGACTGCGGCAACTGCTGTGGGCCACTTTCCGTCACTGGCGGTGCCTGAAATTGCGTTTCTCGGACGCTCCAACGTCGGCAAATCGAGCGTAATCAATTCTCTGCTGGGAACCAAGATTGCAAAAACAAGCTCTACGCCTGGACGCACTCGCTCCATCAACTTCTACGAAATCCGCTGGCCCGGAAAACCGCAACCGGAGCTGGTTTTCACTGATCTTCCCGGATATGGTTACGCTCGTGTGCCACGGGAAGTTGCCGATCAATGGTCAGGTTTCATCGAGCCGTACATAAAGGAACGCAGAAACCTCGCCCTGTGCCTGGCACTCGTCGATCTCAACGTCCCTCCACAGGAGAGCGACAAACAACTGCTGAATTTCTTGAACTCTATCGGCCGACCATTCTTAATGGTAGGCACCAAAGCCGACAAGCTCTCCGGCAACAGCCTCCGCAAGTCGATGGAAGCTTTCACCCAAGAAGTGCCCGGACTGCGAATTCTGTCCTACTCGGCTCGGACCGGAACAGGCCGCGATGAGCTCTGGCGCGAAATCCGTTCTGCCGCCCAACAAGATCTGCCGAAGGTAATCGCGCTCTAGCTGAGCATTCTCTGTAGCCTCCCTCTGTTTCCCACTCCTTCTTTGGGTTCGCCTGGAGGATAAACATCCGGCGGAAGCAGCAGCAGAGGTATTCCGGGACATGCTTAATAAAAATGAGAGTCTCGACGTGATGGAACTCGGCATGCTTGTACTGAAACAGAGTTTTACGTCCCGCTCTTACTAAGGTAACTATCCGGTAATTCCGCTCTCTGGCACTATTTACTCTGAACAAATTTGTAGGCGTTTTCATCGAGGGAAACTCTTGGCTGAAGATCCCAAATGGGAACTTGCCATTCTTGCGACGGTCCAGGGCTTTTACGAAAGGCTCCTGCAGGATGCCGTCGACGGCGAAGTGCCGGTGCCCGCGGGTCTCGAAACCGTTTCGCTGCAGGGCGACGACGATGTCGGCGGCATGCTGGCGGCAATGCGCCGCTGGTTACGCCTGCTAGATATGGCAATTTCTCCCGCAATGTTGCGGCGCGCCTTCAGCGACGACACCGACCCGGAAATTGCCGAAGCCATGTTGCGTTACTTCGTGCGCAAAAAGGACCACTCAGACGCGGACCGCGACAAGTCCGATATCGTAGTCACATTTTTGTACCGTCACCCTCGCGTTCCAGGGCAATGGGACCAACGCGGTTATGGGCTGGATGGCTCTCTTCCACTCTCGCCTTTTGAAATCGCGCTCATAGAAATTCTTGCCGACGCCGAACTGATGCCGCTGCCCGAAGAGCATGTCCAAGTGCTTCGCCGTTTTGATTCGCTTGAAGAACAAGTTCTGCAGTTTAAGGATTTGAACGCTCTCTTGGAATCCGGCATTATTCAAACAGTTCGACAGATTAAACAAAACCTCGAAGAATCATTCTTCCATCCAGGAGTGCTGGCAACGATAGCGCCGTATAACGCAACATTCGGCGCAAAATTCGACGAACTGTTTCGTGCAGCCACCAAGCAGATCAAAGCCTTTGCGGGAGATCTCGAGCAGCAGGGCGGGACAATTCTCGGCAGCGTGGATGGCGTTGATGTCACCATCGATCACGTAAAAGCCATGGACGAAAATAATCTCCTGGCACTCGACTATGGTCAAGCGCTCGATAAATTTCGCCGCGTCTCACGGTTGAAGCAGACGCTGGAGAAAATCCCTCCTGTGAAACGTGGATCGAAGCAGGGATCTTCAACTCCCGCACCCGTCAAACCGGCAGTCACAACGTCTGCAAACGTAATTGTGAATAAGGCATTCAATCTGAAAGCAGCTCGCAAGGCCGTAAGCCCGCAGCAACTGGCGGCCGAAGAGACTAAGCTGCTGAAAGTGGAAGAATCCGTCCGAATCTTTGTACGTGTTGCCGACCCAAAGTTCCGGCAGGTCGTTCCGATGCGGTTTTTCAACCTGACGCTTACTCCCTCCGAAGCGGACGCATATTGCGCCGATTTTCTGGAAGAGAAGAGTCTGCGTGCCGGCGTTGCACGTGTGTTGCTAAGACTTGTGGCGGTTACAGCACGAATCATTACCGAATGGGAAGAGCTGAAACGCACGACAAATTCTTCCTCATTATGGAAACTTCACGCCGATTCCTTGGCAACGCTGCTTGAAATTGGCAGCCATGCCGCCGAGAACGCCGAACGGGTTTCGGTGATGGCCACCCAGCGCGGGCAAAAACAGCTCGTCGAAGAAATTCAGACTTCCCTGAAGAAATTGCGGGAATACAGCAGCATCGCCGAGCGAAGTTTGACAGGGACAGAAGCAAAGGGTGCGGGAGCCGACTAAACAAGCAAAACGCGCAACGAGCCCACTACCCCAAATGGCTGTTGATAGTCGACGGCCGATTGCAGACAACTAGTTAATATCGAACTGCTCTTGATGCACTGCTGGATCGCTTTTCACGATCACAGTCTTTTTTGTGAGCTCTTCCAGTTCGTTCAACCACTTGCCACCGTTCGCCTTTAACGCCTT